>CANTDZ010000021.1 GCA_947652665.1 uncultured Clostridia bacterium | reverse complement strand
TTGCCGCGCATTATTTCTCCACCTCCTCAGCATCGATCATAGCCTTGGGGGGCACTACGCTGCCAGCCGGAAGCTTGCAGTCCGGGCCAACTACGGCCACGCCCCACTCGTCTTTGTTTTCTACTTCTTCGGGCCGCTTGCCTACCACGGAGTTCGCCCCAATGACAGCATTCTCCGCCACAATGGCGTACTGCACATGGGCGCCTTCCTCAATGCGCGCACCGGGCATGATGATGGAATCCGTCACCACAGCGCCGGGGGCCACGTACACGCCTGCGAACAAAACGGAGAACTCCAGCTGGCCGTACACGTTGCAGCCTTCGGCAATCAGCGAATTCTGCACCTGCGCGCCCTTGGCCACATAGTGCGGCGGCATGACCGGGTTGCGGGAATAGATGCGCCAGTCGGCGTCGCTCAAATCCAACGGGACGTTGGGGTCCAGCAAATCCATGTTGGATTCCCACAGACTGTCGATCGTTCCCACGTCCTTCCAGTAGCCCTCAAAGCGGTAAGCAAACATCTTCTCGCCGGCGTTGAGCATGGCAGGCAGGACGTTCTTGCCAAAGTCGTTCGAGCTCTTGGGGTCTTCCTCGTCGGCCAGCAGGTACTTGCGCAGCTTCTCCCAGGTGAAGACGTAGATGCCCATGTTGGCCAAATCCGACTTGGGCTTCTTGGGCTTCTCGTCAAACTCGTAAATCGAGTCGTCCTCATTGGTGTTCAAAATGCCGAAACGGCTGGCCTCCTCCATGGGAACGGGCTGCACGGCGATGGTCACCGCAGCGTCCTTTTCCTTATGGAAGGAGATCATCTTGGAGTAGTCCATCTTATAGATGTGGTCGCCGGAAAGCACCACGACATAGTCCGGGTTGTACCGCTCAATGAAGGGGATATTCTGGGTGATGGCGTTGGCCGTGCCCTTATACCAGTCGGTCTTTTTCCGCTTCTCATAGGGGGAGAGCACGTGCACGCCGGCGTTCATGCTGTCCAGGTCCCAGGGCTGGCCGCTGCCAATGTACTCGTTAAGCTCCAGCGGCTGGTACTGGGTCAGCACGCCTACGGTCTCGATGCCAGAATTGACACAGTTGGAAAGAGGGAAGTCGATAATGCGGTATTTCCCCCCAAAGGGCACGGCTGGCTTGGCAATATTCTTTGTCAGCACACCCAGCCGGCTGCCTTGGCCGCCCGCAAGCAGCATGGCCACGACTTCTTGTTTGGGTAACATTTTTGCGTCCTCCTAAATTCAATATTGTTTCTATTACAAAAATAGGCCTTTAGCTGGCAATTTTTGACTTTTTCGGCACGGGCATCTTTTGGGCTTTTTCCTTCTTGGGTATTTTCTCCACGCACTCTAAGAAGAACACGCTGTTCCCCGGCAAAGTCAGGCTGACGCTCTGCTCACAGCCGTGCATGGGCTCGTCAATGGTCTTGATCTTCTTGCCATTGGTGATGCCCCCGCCGCCAAACGCCTTGTCGTCCGAAGAGAACACCTCGCTCCACACGCCCCTAAAGGGCACGCCGATGCAGTAATTTTCCCGCTCCACCGGCACAAAGTTACACACCGCCACCAGCTCCTTGCCGTCCTTGGCCTTGCGGCGGAAAGCAATGACGCTCTGCTGGTAGTCGTCGTTCGATATCCACTCGAAGCCTTCCCAGGAGAAGTCGATCTCCCACAGCTCGGGACGGCTCAAATAGAAGTGGTTGACAGCCTTAAAGAACTTCTGGGCGTCCTGGTGCTCCTTGTACTGCAAGAGGCCCCACTCCAGCTCTTTTTCGAAATTCCACTCGTTTTTCTGGGCGAATTCCGTGCCCATAAACTGCAGCTTCTTACCCGGGTGGGCCATCATGTAGCTGACAAAAGCCCGCATCTGCGCGGCCTTCTGCTCATCGTCGCCAGGCATTTTATTGATAAGCGAACCTTTGCCGTACACCACCTCGTCGTGGGAGATAGGCAGGACAAAGTTCTCGGAGAAAGCATAGAAGAAGGAGAAGGTCAAGGAATTGTGGTTGCCGCTTCTGAACAGCGGGTCCATGGACATATAACGGAGCATATCGTTCATCCAGCCCATGTTCCACTTGTAGTTGAAGCCCAGGCCGCCCAAATAAGTGGGCTTTGACACCATGGGCCAGGAGGTGGATTCCTCCGCGATCATCATGGGGTCGGGGATCTCGGCAAAGACCGCCTCATTGAGCGCCTGCAAAAACGCAATGGCCTCCAGATTCTCCTTGCCGCCGTCCTTGTTGGGAATCCATTCGCCGTCCCGGCGGTTGTAGTCCAAATAAAGCATCGAAGCCACCGCATCCACCCGCAGGCCGTCGATGTGGTACTCCTTCATCCAGAACACCGCGCTGGAGATCAAGAAGCTCATGACCTCCGGCCGCCCGTAGTCAAAGACCAGGGTGCCCCATTCCTTGTGTTCGCCCTTGCGGGGGTCGGCATACTCGTAGCAGGGGGTGCCGTCAAACTTCGCCAGTCCGGCCGCGTCCCGGGGGAAGTGCCCGGGGACCCAGTCCATGATGACGCCGATGCCGGCTTCATGGCAGCGGTCCACAAAGCGCATGAAATCATGGGGCGTGCCATAGCGGGAGGTGGGGGCAAAATAACCCATCACCTGGTAGCCCCAGGAGCCGTCGTAGGGGTATTCCGTCAGGGGCATGAACTCAATATGGGTAAAGCCCATGTCCCGCACGTAGGGGATGAGCTCGTCACCCAGCTTTTCGTAGGAGAAAACGCTGCCATCGGCATATTTCCTCCAGGAACCGGCGTGCACCTCGTAGATGTTCACCGGCTGGTTGTAGTGGGGATTTGCGGCTTTCTGGTCATACCACGGCTTGTCGTGCCAAGTAAAGCCTTCCAGGTCGTACCAGCGGGAGGCCGTGCCCGGCCTTGTCTCGCAGTGCCTGGCGTAGGGGTCGGCTTTGTAGCTGTCCTCCCCGCTTGCGGTTTTGATGTAGAATTTATACAGCTCATAGGGGGCAAACTCGAAATCCGTATACCCTTCCCACACTCCATCGTCCAGGAGCTCCAGAGGGTATTTTGCGTGATCCCAGTTGCAGAAATTGCCCACCAGCGAGACTGCCTTGGCATTGGGCGCCCACACGCGGGCCACCATACAGGGCTTGCCGTTTTTTACAGTCTTATGCAGGCCCATGTACTCATAGGCCCGGCGGTTTTTCCCACCCCGGAACAGGTACAGAGGCACATTTTCCTCTTGTTTTTTGGCCTGCTTGGGGGTCGTTGCCTTTTCGCTATCCATAGTGCCATACTCCTTATTCCGGCAGTTGCCGGTTCTTTGTTACTATCATATCATATTTTGAAAAAATTTCAAGTAGTTTTTAGTGATTTGATTAAAAAAACTGGCAAATTTTCCAAAAACTTTGTCTCATTTCCCAACAAACAGCCGCCCCTATGGGTAAAAACGCCTAAATCATACCACAGGCGGACTTTTGCAGCTTGTCAAATTCTCCCGAATGGCCCCCTGCAAAATGAAAAAACGCCGCAGGCCTAAGGGCCCATGGCGTTCTTTTACTCGACGGACTGCACCCGCAGCACCCCTCCGGCTACGGTGAACTTGACCTCCAGCCCCCCAAAGGGCAGGCCGTACACGCGCGCCGGGTCGTGGTGGTAGGCCGGGCGGGGGTCGCCTGCCAGCACGCCGGTTAAGGCTTCCCGCAGGGCCGGGGGCACCTTCCCCAGCAGCTCCGGGGGGAAGTCCACCAAAAGCCCGTCCTCCCGGTGCTCGTCCGAGAAACCGCCTATGGCATCCGGGCGGCAGTCGGCCAGGGGTACGTAGGGCTTGATGTCAAAGATGGGCGTGCCGTCCAGCAGGTCGGCCCCGCCTACGGTGAGCACTGGGCCTTCCGGGCTCTCCAACTCCATGCCCTCCAGCGTCACGCAGGACATTCCCAGAGGGTTGGGCCTGAACGGCGACCGGCTGGCAAACACCCCCACCCGCTGGTTACCCCCCAGGCGCGGGGGGCGCACGGTGGGCGACCAGTCCTCCCGGCGACTTTCCGAAAACTCCCACAGCAGCCACAGGTGCGAGAAGCCCTCCAGCCCCCGGAACGCTTCGGGCACGCGGAACGCAGGCTCAAAAACAATTTCCGCGCGCAGGGCCTGCACCAGGCCGCTCTGCCGGGGGATGCCGAACTTGGCGGGGAACGGGCTGCGTATGTGGGCGATCACTTGCATTTGCACGGTGTCCATAGGCGCTCCTTATTCTAAGATGAGAACCCCTTCCAGCTGGGCCGATTCCGGCAGCAAAGCCGTAAAGCCCTCCGGCGTGGGGAACGCTTCGTAATACGTGCCGCCTGCGGCCAGGTACACGGGGGAACTGCCGCCGCAGTCCGCCAGGGTGCCCGTGTGGCGCAGGTAGCCCGGCACATTCAGCTCCGGCACCGAGGTGAGCGTAAGGGGCGTTTGCAGCTCCGGCAAATCGCCACTTATCTCCATCTCGGGGGCCGGCATCAGGAAATCCCCTTCAGCCAGCCGCGCAATGTTGCGCTCGACGATTTCCAGCACCACGCAGTCGGCTTCCCCGGTCTTGGTAAGGTCGTAGGGGGTAGCCCGGGTGAAGGTGGCCTTCTCGAAGCTCTCGGCCATGAGGCGGTGCAGGGCGTTGCCGAAGGAATCCCGGAACATCAGCAAGGCGCCCTCGCCGGAACCGGCCGTTTCAATGAGGATGTCGTCATCGGCGCGGTAGTCGCTGGTATAAGTGAAATCCAGGGGCGTGTCGAAGACGAACTGCTCGTCCAGCTTCTTGGACGCCGGGTAGAGCATGGACTGCAGGTCGCCCTCATGGATGGCCTCAAAGTGGCCGGGCTTCTCGAAAGCATGGCCCTCCCGGCCCAGGGCGTCCAGGATCACGTCATGGGCCAGCGCCGCGCCCTGGTTCGTCCAGTGGGAGTCCGTCTTGTGGTAGAGCACCTCCCCCTGTAGGATGCCCAGGTTGGCATAGGCTACGCCCTCGTTCAGAAGGGCTTCTTCCAGCTTGTCCGCCGCTGTCTGTCCGGCGCGCGGGAGTTTGCCGGGGTACATCTCCGGGTACAGCGAAATCTTATTGGGCGCTACGGTAAACACGAACCGCGCCCCCTGCTCCTCCACATAATCCTGCACCATCCTCAGGTTATGGGCCGCGCAAAAGGCTTGCCGCTGGGTGATGTTGTCGGCCCCCGTGTAGTCGTCCAGGGTCTCGGCGTAAAAGAGCCAGCCATCTTTGCCCAAGGCCACGCTGGACTGGGCCGACGTCCCAAAGAGCTTGGCTTTCCAGAGGGAGTCGGCCGTGATGAGCTCCTGCCGGAAAGCGAAATGCTTGGCAAACCAGTCCCCCGCGTCGGACAGAAAGCCCCAGTTCACATCGCCCAGGGGCTCTTGCAGGCGGGGCGGCGGCACCAGGCTCTCGTTGGCGACGGCGTCGCTGGGCCTCAAGGCCAGCGTTCCCACCGCCGGGGCAAGCAGCACGGCAAAAAACAGTCCCGTAAAAAGGCGGTATAGCCACTCTTTTTTCATACTTGCCCTCCTCTCAGAATCGGAAATAGATGAACGGATTGAAGTCGCTGCCGGCCAGGTTCATCACGCACAGCAGCAGAAGCGCCAGCACCCCAGCGTAAGAAGCCGCTTCCAGCGCGTCAGCACCACTCGTTTGGGACTTGGCATGGCGGCCTCCTCCCTGTTGCAGGCTCTGGACAAGCTCCCGCAGCTTGGGCAGTATGGGCAGCGAGCATACTATGGACAGCGCCAGCACCACTAGGTTCAGGGGCGTAGCCATATCCCGCAGCAGGGCCGCGCCCTCCACGGTGAACTGGAACCCCGTGAACATCTGCGAGAACATCAGCCCCGCCCCGGCCAGGGTGTCGGCCCGGAACAGCACGAAGCTCAACAGCACCGTCAGCAGGGTAACGGCGCGGCCCCAGACCTTCCGGCCCGGCAGCTTTTTGGGCAGGGCGTCCTCGGCTAGGATTACCGCTCCGTGCCACAGGCCCCACAGCACGAAGTTCCACGACGCCCCATGCCACAAGCCTGTGCAGAAAAACACGATGATTTTATTCAGGGCCGTGCGTCCCTTCCCCTTGCGGTTGCCGCCCAGGGGGATGTAAAGGTAGTCCCGGAACCAGCTGGAAAGAGAGATGTGCCACCGCCGCCAAAACTCCTTGATGGACTGGCTCACATAAGGGTGGTCGAAGTTCTCCAAAAACCGGAAGCCGAACATCCGCCCCAGGCCGATGGCCATATCGGAGTAGCCGGAGAAGTCAAAGTAAATCTGCATCATGTAGCACAAGGCCCCCAGCCAAGCAGACCGGGCGTCCAGCTGCCCGGCCGTGGCGGTAAAGGCCATGTCCGCCATGCGCCCCACGGTGTTGGAAAGCAGCAGCTTCTTCGAAAGCCCCAAGATGAACCGCCGCACTCCGTCCGCCGTCAGGGCCGGGGTGGTCTCGCGGTCGTCTATCTGCAGGCTCACATCGTGGTATTTTACGATGGGCCCGGCAATCAGCTGGGGGAAGAACGCCACGTACAGCATCAGCTTCACAAAGCTCTTGCTGACCTGGCTTTCGTCCCGGTACACGTCGATAACATAGGACAGCCCCTGGAACGTGAAAAACGAAATGCCCGCCGGAAGCAGGATTCCCGTGGGCGCGAGGGACACCCCCGGCAGCAGGTTCACGGTCTCGATGGCAAAGTCCGTGTATTTGAACACGCACAAAAGCCCCAGGTTCAGCACCACGGCCACGGCGGCCACCAGTTTTTTGCGCCCCGGCAGGGCCGCCACCAGCCGCCCCGCCCCGTAGTTGATCACCACCGACGCCATCAACAGGAGCACATAGGCCGGCTCCCCAAAGCCGTAAAACAACAGGCTGCACAGGGCCAGCACCGCGTTCTTGGCCTTTAGGCCCGGCACCACCCTTTCCAAACACACCACCACAGGCAGGAACACAAACAAAAACGCCGCCGAACTGAATACCATCTGCCTGCCCCTCCTTTCCTCTTTCCATAACGAAATGGACAAGGCGGCGCCTTGCCCATCTCAAATACACGGCTTTAGCCGATGCTTGTCACATATTCATAGCCGTTCTCGCGGTACGTATAGGCCGTAAAGCTGCCGTAATACAGGATGCCGTCTTCGCCCGGGCCCATGCAGCTGCTAGCATAAGAGCTGCTGCCCGGATAGCCAAAGGCCGCATACAGGGAGTTCACATCTGCGTCCACATAGTCATAGGGGTTAGCCGGTTCCGGGGTGACCACCGGGGGCTCGGGGGTTATCACCACGTCCGGCGTGGGGACGGGGGTGGGGTTATCCGGCGGGTCGATGGTGATGGCGGGAGGGGGCGTGCCCTCGTCTACCACGGGCGGAGGCGTCTGGCTGCTCTCCTCGCTGGAGGAGGGCTCTTCCTCCTGGGAAGAAGCGGAGGACGCCTTAGGGGTAGCACTGGCCTTGGGCTTCTTGCTGGCCTTAGGCTTTACAGAAGGGCTGGCCTTGGGGCTAGGGCTGGCGCTTAAGATAGGGCTGGGGCTTGCTGCCAGGGAGGAGGAAGAGCTCTCCTCCTCGTCCCCGCTGCCGCAGGCGCACAGGGCCAAGGCCAAAATGGCCGCCATTACGATCAAATACAGTTTCTTCATCGATCCCATTCCTTTCGGCTATTATTTTTAATCTATGCCCAGCACGACCCCTGGAATTCCGGGTCGCACAGCACGGTCTTGTCGCTGGCGGTGATTTCCGGTCGGACGGTTCTGTTTTTTGCCGACTTTCTAATAATAACACAGCGCCCAAAGGGAAGTCAAGCTATCTTTGGCCCGAACCCCCTGCTTATTCCTGAATCCTGCGGCAAACCGGCTATTTATTTCCATTACAGATGGTACCCGAACTGCCTGTCCAGCCAATCCAGGCAAAGGCCCACCCAGCGGCCGTTGTAGTCGTCGCGGCTGCCGGTCTCCTCAGTACACATGGACAAGCCGTGGGGGCCCTCAGGGAACAGGTGGGCTTCAAAAGAGATTTTCGCCTTGGCAAGCGCCCCCATCATGGCCAGGGAGTTCTCCACCGGCACCACGTCATCGGTCACCGTGTGCCACAAAAACGCCGGGCAGGTGTGGGCGCCTACGTGCTTTTCCAGGGAAAAGTACTCGCACACCGGGTCGCCCTGCTTGGCCCCGCTGACATTCTCTGCCGAACCCACGTGGGCAAATTCACCCATGAGGATCACCGGGTAGCAGAGGATCATGGCGTCGGGGCGGTTCTGGCCGCCGAAATCGTAGCGTTTTAAGAGCTCAGGGTCGTTCCACATGGTGCCCAAAGACCCGGCCAGGTGCCCCCCGGCTGAGAAGCCGCAGACCGCAATGCGGTCCGGGTCGACGCCCCACTCCTGGTGGTTTTGGCGCAGCAGCACCAGGGCCTGGGAGGCCTCGGCCAAGGGGAGGAAATCCTTCGCCTTTTCGCGCCCCACCGAGTAGTGCAGCACGAAGACCTGATACCCCCGCGCGAAAAACGCCATGGCCACGGGCTCGTCCTCCCGCATGGAGCAGAACTCGTACCCGCCGCCGGGACAGATGAGCACCGCCGGGTGCACGGTGCGGTGGCTTTCCATTTCCGTAATCGGGCCGTGCAGGTAGCCGGTGACTTCGCCGTCGGTATGTTCAAAGGGTTTGAAATGAATAATTTTCATGGGGATAACTCCTTTCTTGGGTTGCAATTTGCCAGAAGATAAGGTACACTATAAGCAAAGTTTATATAATAGGAGGTACAACTATGGGGCCATATGAATATATCGTAGAGACCATCAACGGCGACTATGCCAGCCTGCGCCGCACCGACCTTCCTTCCCCCGGCGAGCCCATGCCCATTGCCATGGCGCTGCTGCCCGAGGGCACGGACATCGGCACAAAGCTCCACTGGGAAAATTTCACCTATACCGTCATCGAGTCATAGGCTGTGCCCTCCAAATCCTTCCAGGTGAAGGTGCCGCCCTCCAGCACCATATAGCTGTGGGCCGAGCCCTCCTTGGGCAGCGACACGGAACCCGGGTTCAGATACCACCAGCCCTCCTGCTGCACCTTTGCCGGCACGTGGGTGTGGCCGTGCAGGAGCACGTCCCCGGCCCCCAGCAGCGGCGGGGACTGCAAATTATAATGGTGCCCATGAGTGGCAAAAACCAAATGCCCGGCCGCTTCCAGCAGGCAGTAATCGGCCAGCACCGGGAACTCCAGCACCATCTGGTCGACCTCGGCCTCGCAGTTGCCGCGCACGCAGAAAATCTTCTGCTTCACCCCATTAAGCATCTTTATGACCTCCTTGGGCGCATAGCCCTCGGGCAGGTCGTTGCGGGGGCCGTGGTAGAGCAGGTCGCCCAGCAGCAGGAGCTTGTCGGCCTGCTCCCGTTCCAGGGCCGCAAGCATTTTCCCGCACCAGGCCGCCGAGCCGTGTATGTCCGACGCAATCATCCATTTCATAATACAGCCTTCTTTCCTAAACTTATTGAAAAATAAAACGCGGGACGCCCAAAAGCGCCCCGTTTTTTAATCCTCGCGTATGACCAGCCGCCCTGTGCGCCGGGTCTCCCCCAGGTCGATGAGGCGCTGGTTCTCGCTGCCCCGGAACCGGAGCTCCAGGTTTTTCTCCTCCTCCAGGAAGGGCCCGTCAATGAGCAGGTCCGTCTCCGCCAGCAGCGACTGGACGGCCGGGTCTTCCATGGCAAGCAGCTGTTCGTAGGTGTAGCCGGTGAAGGTTACCACGTCCTTTCCCAAGGCGTGGGCCCCCCGGGCCAGCTCCGCTAAAGGGGCCGCTTGGCAGAAGGGTTCGCCGCCGCTCAGAGTGATCCCTTTCAGGATCGGGTCGCCCCCTATGCGCGCCAGAAGCTCTTCTGTGTCCGCCTCCTGGCCGCCTTCGAAGGGGTGGGTCTGGGGATTATGGCAGCCGGGGCAATGGTGGGGGCATCCCTGCACGAACACGGCAAAGCGTATGCCGGGGCCGTCAACGATGGATTCTCCGACAACGCCCGCAATCTGTAGTTTCATAAAGCCCACCGGCCCTTCCGCTAAATCTCAAAAGTTTTGTCCCGGAACCCCTCGCTGTCCGTCAAATCGTACACCAGCGGGGTCAGGGTGACATAGCCGTTGGCGGCGGCCCCAATGTCGGTGTCCGCGCCAAAATCGGGGGTGGCGGCGTCCTGCAGGCTTTTCAGCCAGTAATAGTCCCGGCCATCGGGGGTCTGGCGGTGCTCATAGGTATCGGCCCACAGATGCGTGCGCCCGGCCGGCACCCACTTGGCCCCCTTGATTTCCTGGCCCTGGCGCGTGGGGATGTTCACATTGAGCATAAAGTCTATGTCCTTCTCCACATCCAGCTGGGCCAGCAGCCGGGCAAAAACCTCTGCCGCCTTCCCAAAGTCCCCGTCCCAGTGGGTGGAAACCGCAATGGACTTCTTGTCCAGCATCGCCGCCTCCATAGCCGCCGAGACCGTGCCGGAATACAGCATATCCATGGCCACATTAAAGCCCTTGTTGATGCCGGAGACCACCAGGTCCACCGGCTCTTTTGCCAGCATGAGCACGCCTAAACGGGCGCAGTCCGCCGGGGTGCCGGAGACCGCCCAGGCTCCCTGGGCTCCGGGCACCTGGCGCTCCTCGGCGAAAAGCGGCGTGCGTATGGTCAGCCCGTGCCCTACCGCGCTGCGCTCCTCCGTGGGGGCGCTGACGGTGATTTTGTGTTCCTTGCCCAGCTCCGCCGCCAGGGCGTGCAAGCCGGGGGCATTGATGCCGTCGTCGTTTACTAATAAAATGTGCATATTACTTCCCCAGCGTGTGCTTTACGCGGTCCTGCTCCTCGGCGCGCTTAGCGTTGTTCCAGCGGTCGATGGTGCCTACCAGGTAGCCGGTAATGCGGCGGATACGCTCAAAGTCGCGGCCCTCGCCGATGATAACCTCGTTTTCTTCGGTACGGTATTCTTTTACGCTTGTCATGAGTGGTTCCTCCTTAAAAATTTTATCGGATCAAACAGGTATAGTCTGGCACGTCGTGGTACTTTTTACGCAGCTCCTCCAGCTTGGACAGCGGCACGCCCTCCCCGGCCCGGCGGCCGCAGCGGGGGCACACGTCGTCTATGATACCATTATAGCCGCAAACCGGGTCGCGGTCAACGGGATGGTTCACCGAGC
This sequence comes from uncultured Clostridia bacterium, assembly GCA_947652665.1. Taxonomy (GTDB): domain Bacteria; phylum Bacillota; class Clostridia; order Oscillospirales; family Acutalibacteraceae; genus Acutalibacter. The sequence goes on along the minus strand of CANTDZ010000021.1, from coordinate 18,871 downwards.
CGTACCCTATGCCCGACTCTTTCATGCACCGGATGACGCTCTCGAAAGCCTCTATGTTCTTGCAGATGTCGCCGTCCAGCTCCACATAGCTGATGTGCCCGGCGTTTGTCAGCGCGTGGAAGGGGGCTTCTTTTTTGATCTTCTCAAAGGCCCCGATGGGGAAATACACCGGCACGTGGAAGGAATTGGTGTAATACTCCCGGTCGGTAACGCCGGGGATCTTCCCGAACTTCTTCTGGTCGATGCGCACAAAGCGCCCGGAAAGCCCCTCGGCCGGGGTGGCCAGCAGCGTGAAGTTAAGCCCCGTTTCCTTCGAAAGGCCGTCCATATACTCCCGCATATGGGTGATGATCTCCAGCCCCAGCTTGTAGCTCTCTTCGCTTTCGCCGTGATGCTTGCCGGTCAGGGCCTTCAACGTCTCGGCCAGGCCGATGAACCCCACGGACAGCGTGCCGTGCTTTAAGACGTCCGCTACAGAATCGTTGCGGCCCAGCTTCTCCGAATCGATCCACACCCCCTGCCCCATAAGGAAGGGGTAATTGTAAGCCTTCTTGCTGCACTGGATCTTGAAGCGGTGCATAAGCTGCTCAGCGGCCAAGTCCATGCGCTCATCCAAAATCTTATAGAACTTCTTCACGTCCTTTTCCGCCTCAATGCCGATGCGGGGCAGGTTGATAGACGTAAAGCTCAGGTTGCCCCGGCCGCAGGTGGTTTCGCGCTCGGGGTCGTGGGCGTTGCCCATAACCCGAGTGCGGCAGCCCATGTAGGCCACTTCCGTGTCGTAGTCGCCGGGCTTGTAATATTGCAGGTTAAAGGGCGCGTCAATGAAGCTGAAATTGGGGAACAGCCTCTTGGCCGACACCCGCATGGCCAGCTTGAACAGGTCATAGTTGGGGTCGCCCTCGTTATAGTTGATGCCTTCTTTCACCTTGAAAATCTGCACCGGGAAAATCGGCGTCTCGCCGTCTCCCAAGCCGGCTTCGGTGGCCAGCAGCAAATTCCGTATGACCATGCGCCCCTGCTCGCTGGTATCCGTCCCGTAATTGAGGGACGAGAAGGGCACCTGGGCCCCCGCCCGGGAATTCATGGTATTGAGGTTGTGCACCAGGGCCTCCATGGCCTGATAGGTAGCGTGGTCGGTCTCCCGCCAAGCGGCCTCCTGGGCATAGGCGCAGGCGTCCTCGGCCTCCTCCACGATGATCTCCTCGTAGCCGCTTTCCTTCTGATGCCGGGGCAGGAATGCGATGAAACGCTCGCTGTAAGCGCCCACATTCTTCATGGTGACCTTGCTCCCCAGTTCCCGCTTTGCCGCATTGATAAGGGCCTCCGCGTGGCTGTGGGGCATCCCCTTGTGTATCTGCAAAAACTGCGTCAGGGCCTTGAAGAACTCCTTGCGGTAGGTTTTGTCCACGCCCTGGGCCATAGCATAATCGAAAATCGGGACGCTCTGCCCGCCGTGCATTTCGTTCTGGTTGGCCTGTATGGCGATGCAGGCCAGGGCCGCGTAGCTGCGGATGTCGTTGGGCTCCCGCAAATAACCGTGGCCGGTGGAGAACCCGTTCTTGAAAAGCTTGATCAGGTCGATCTGGCAGCAGGTCTCCGTCAGGGTGTAAAAATCCTTGTCGTGGATATGGATATCGCCCTGGGCGTCCGCCTGGGCAATGTGCGGGGGGATCACGTACTTGTCATAAAAGCTTTTCGCGCCCTCCGACCCGTACTTGAGCATGGTGCCCATCGCCGTGTCCGCATTGATGTTGGCGTTCTCCCGCTTCAAATCCGTATCCTCAGCCGGGACGAAGGTCAGCGCCGAGTAAATCTTGACCAGCTCGTCGTCCATCTCCCGCAGCTTCTGATGCTCCGCCCGGTACAGGATGTACGCCTTGGCGGTCTTGGCATAGTCCGCGGCGATCAGCTTTTCCTCCACCACGTCCTGGGTCTGCTCCACGGTGGGGGTCTCCTTCATTTTCTCCAGCTCCGCCACCACCTCGCTGGTGAGCCGGTCCAGCTCCTCCTCGCTGAACTTTTCCGTAGCGATACGCACATTTGCCTTAAAGATCGCGCCCCGTATCTTAGCCGCATCGAAGGGGGCCTTTTCCCCGCTTCGTTTGATAATATTTTTGAGCATACATCCCGATCCTTTCCTCACGATACCGGCGGCGCCAAGGGGCTGCCGCGCCCTATTATTATAGTGGTTCTCCCTTTTCCTGTCAATACCATATATTGTGTATGAGTTGTGACGAAACCACATTTCTACTCAAAATATATTGTCCCGGCATGGTTTCACGACCACGCCGGGACAGGCCCCGCAAGGCTTTCGTCGGTCTATGTTTCACAGACATTGCACCCGGACCCCGGATGTTCCGCCCGCAAATTATTTTTTATCGTTACTGCTCTCCGCTTTCACGATTTCAATGCCCAGCTCGTCCATCTGTGCCTGATCCACCGCTGACGGCGCCTGGGTCATCAGCTCGCTCATGTTCTGCACCTTGGGGTAGGCCAGCACGTCGCGCATGCTGTTCGCCCCGGCCATCTGCATGACCAAACGGTCCAGCCCCAGCCCAATGCCCCCGTGAGGCGGCGCGCCATACCGGAACGCGTCCAGCAGGAACCCAAACTTCTCGTGGGCCTCCTCGTCCGAAAGCCCCAAGAGCGCGAAGATGCGGCCCTGCAGCTCCGGGTCCGTAATGCGGATGGAACCCGAGCAAAGCTCCATGCCGTTCATGACCAGGTCATAGGCCTTGGCGCGCACCTTGCCCTTGTCGCTTTCCAGATAGGGCAGGCACTCATCCAAAGGCGCGGTGAAGGGATGGTGCATGGCCACCCACTCGCCCAAATCCTCGTCGAACTCGAAGAAGGGCATCTCGGTAATCCACAACAGGTTGCGCTTCCCCTGGGGCACAATGCCCAGCTTCTGCGCTGTAATGACCCGCAAATATCCCAGCTGCGGCAGCACGTGGCTGGTCTTCGTGTCGGCAATGATGAGCAGCACGTCGCCGTCCCCGGCCCCGGTGCGCTCGTAAATAGCCTTCATCTCGTCCTCCTGCATGAACTTCAGGAACGACCCCGCATAGCCCTCGGGCAGCAGGCGCACCCAAGCCACGCCCTTGCCGCCAATGCCCTTGATGGCCTCGGTCAGCTTGTCAATCTCCTTACGGCTCAGCGCCTTCACAGCGTCCTTGGCCACAATGGCCTGCACGCTGCCGCCCCCGGCCACGGCGTTAGCAAACACGCCAAACCCGCAGTCCTTTACCAAATCGCTGATGTCGCAAATCTCCATACCATATCTTGTGTCCGGCTTGTCCGAACCATACCGCTCCATAGCCTCTTTATAGGTCATGCGGGGCAAAGGCAGGGGGATGTCCTCCTCCAGCACCTCTTTGAAAACGTGGCGCACAAAGCCCTCGGCCATAGCCAGCACATCCTCCACGTCTACAAAGGACATCTCCATGTCAATCTGCACGAACTCCGGCTGCCGGTCAGCCCGCAGCTCCTCATCACGGAAGCACCGGGCCAGCTGGATATACCGGTCAAACCCTGCCACCATGGAAAGCTGCTTGTACAGCTGGGGCGACTGGGGCAGCGCGTAAAATTCCCCCTTGTGCAGGCGGGACGGCACCAAAAAGTCCCGGGCCCCCTCCGGGGTAGACCGGATGAGCATCGGCGTCTCGATCTCAATAAACCCGTTGTCATAGAAGTAATCGCGGGTAGCCTTCGCCACCTTGTGGCGCAAAAGCAGGTTCCTCTGCAATTCCGGCCTGCGCAAATCTAAATAGCGGTACTTCAGCCGCAGTTCCTCATTGGCCTTCGTCCCCTCCACGATCTCAAAAGGCGGCGTCTCGGACTCTCCCAGCACCCGCAGCTCCTCCACAAAAATCTCCACGTCGCCCGTGGGGATGTCCTTATTTTTAGACGTGCGCTCCCGCACCGTGCCCACGGCAGCCAGCACAAACTCCGACCGCACCCGGAACGCCTTCTCGAAAACCTCCTTGCCGCTGTCCTCGTCAAAAGCCAGCTGCACAATGCCCGTCCGGTCCCGCAGGTCGATAAAAATCAGCTGCCCCAAATCCCGCTGCCGCTGGCACCAGCCAAACACAACCGCTTTTTCCCCTGCGTGCTCCATGCGGAACTCGCCGCAGTACCGGCTCCGCTTCAAACCCTGTATCGTTTCCATTTATATCGCTCCTTTCTTAAGGCCGCGGGACGCTGTCCCGCACCCTGCAACCCCTTTTGAAAAAAGGGGTTGACCCTAAAACCTTCCGTTAAAAACTCAGATCGTCCTGCGCCGTGCTGGCGGTCAGGTACTCGTCAATGAAATTTTCTCCGATGGAGATTTTTACTTTCTCGCCGGTCTTCATATTTTTAAGCTCCGCCTTGCCGGACTCCAGCTCGTTGTCCCCCAGCACCATCGTATATTGGGCGCTGATGCGGTCGGCGTACTTCATCTGGGCCTTAAGCCCCCGCGCGCACAAGTCGCAGTCCGCCGCCACGCCGCACTGGTGCAGCTTATTCATGAGCACCAGCGCCTGCTTCTGAGCCGCTTCGCCCATGGCCGCCAGATAAACCTCACACCGCACAGGCTCCGGGAACTGCACCTTCTGTTCCTCCAGCGCCATCAAAATGCGGTCGAGCCCCAGGCCAAACCCCAGCCCAGCCGTGGGCTTGCCGCCGATTTCCTCCACCAGGCCGTCGTACCGCCCGCCGCCGCCTAAGGCAAAGCCCAGGCTCTTAGACGGGAACTCGAACACTGTGCGGGTATAATAATCCAAACCCCGCACCAAGCCGGGGTCCAGCTCATATTCGATGCCCAAAGCCCCCAGCAGCTCTTGTACCTTCTCAAAGTGCGCCTTGCAGTCCTCGCACAAATAATCGGTAATCTTCGGCGCGCCTGCCGCAATCTCCTGGCACACTGGGCTCTTGCAGTCCAAAATGCGCATGGGGTTGCGCTCCAGCCTCGATTGGCAGGTTTCGCACAGCTCGTCCCGGCGGGCGCTGAAATATTCGGTCAGCGCCTTGTGATATTCCTTGCGGCAAGTGGGACAGCCGATGGAATTCAGCTGCAGGCCCACATCATCCAGGCCCAGCCGCTTGAACGCCTGCAGCGCCAAGGCAATCACCTGCACGTCGGCAACAGGCTCCGCTGCGCCGAACATCTCCACGCCAAACTGATGCAGCTCCCGCAAGCGCCCGGCCTGGGGCTTCTCATAGCGGTAGCAGGAGGTCACATAATAAAGCTTCACCGGGTACCCCGCATTGTAGAGCCCGTTTTCCAGCATGGCGCGCACCGCGCCGGCCGTACCCTCCGGGCGCAGGGTCACCGACCGCCCCCCTTTGTCCTCAAAGGTATACATCTGCTTTTCCACTACGTCCGTGGTGTCGCCCACGCTGCGCAGGAAAAGCTCGGTGTGCTCGAAGACCGGCGTGCGGATTTCCGCAAAGCCATTGAGCTCCGCCTCGCTCTTGAACACGTCCTCGACCACCTGCCACTTTTCCGTCACGCCGGGCACCAAATCCACCGTGCCCTTGGGCGCTTTCGTCAATAAATCCATTTCCTTGCCCTCCTTCATGTAGTAAAACAAAAAACCTTCTCCCCCCGGCCAAGCCGTAAAGGGGCGAAGGTTATCTTCGTGGGGTCACCCTATTATACCCTGCGGTCCCGGATTTTGCAAGGGTTTCTTTACCCCTTCACAATGTCGCGCCAATCCAAATCGCCGCGCTCCAAGCCGTGCACCAGCACTTCGGCCGTGGCGATGTTCGTGGCCACGGGAATGTTGTGCATGTCGCACAGGCGCAGAAGGTTCATGTCATTGGGCTCGTGGGGCTTGGGGTTCAGGGGGTCGCGGAAGAACAGCAGCAGGTCAATCTCGTTGCAGGCAATGCGCGCCGCGATCTGCTGGTCGCCGCCCTGGGGGCCGCTCAAAAACCGTTGCAGCGAAAGGCCCGTGGCGTCGGCAATCATCTTGCCGGTGGTGCCGGTGCCGCACAGGTTGTGGCGGCTCAAGATGCCGCAATAGGCAATGCAGAACTGTACCATCAGCTCTTTTTTCGCGTCGTGGGCAGTAAGTGCGATGTTCATGTAGGTCTCTCCTCCCAACAGTACAATATAGCTTTTCAATACTAAATCCATCCGCCGGTCTCCACCCGGCGTGGATCGTCTCCCTTAAAATGTATCGGGGATGGGCACAGCCTCCCCTTCCAGCCGCCCGGCCATACGGCACAGGGCTTTCATGGCCGAAGACGCCGCCGGAGCCCTTTTGCCCCGCAAGAACGCCGCCGCCAACAAGGTGTCGTCCGGCACTACGCCGAAAAGCCGCACCCCCGCCGCGTCGATCACGCCGTCCAGATCGTTATAAGCCCCGGTGGCTCCAAACAGCGGCCCGTTAAAACGGTTGATCACCAGCCGCTTGTCTTCAATGCCCAGCTTAATAAGCAGTTCTTTGGCGGCTACGGCGTTGCGCACGCACACCGGGTCGGGGCTGCACACAACCAGCGCCCGGTCTGCCGCACAGGCCGCCGAGCGGAACCCGCCGCCCACGCCTGCCGGGGAATCCAAAAAAACATAATCGTAATAGCGCTTGAGCAACGGCACCAGCTTGCGCATTACCGCCGGCCGGATCATGTTCTCCCCCGCCGACGGCGCCGGCAGCAAAAACAGCCCTTCGCCCTCGCCGCAGGGATAAATAGCCTCCGCAGGCGCGCACCGGCCGAACACCACGTCCGAGATGTCAAACACCAAGTTCTCCTCGGCCCCGGTCATCCGGTCCAGGCTTCTAAGGCCCGCGTCGCAGTCCACCAGCAGGACCCTGCGCCCCTTTTGGGCCAAAGCGCGGCCCATTCCCAGCGCCACGGTGGACTTCCCCACGCCGCCTTTGCCAGAAGTGACTACCACTGAAACTCCCATGAGAATTCCACCTCGCTTATCATATTAGCACAACTAAGCCAAATTGTCAAAAAGAAATATTCCCATTTCGCAAAAAATTGTGTCAAACTTCTAACGAAGACCCCTCCGGCTCCGGCGAGGGGCTGGATTTTTTCCCCGTGCCCTTATAATAGGGCGCGCCTGCCGGGCCGTTGTTGGGCCGGGGCGTGGGGCTGCTGGAGGGCGTGTCCCCCTCCAGGGCGGAAGAGGTTTCGCTGCCCGTATAAGGCGCATTGGGGATGTCGTCCCCCCGGGAAGCCTTCGGGCTGGGGGACGGGGTAGGCTCCCCTTCTTCGCCTTCGTCTTCCTCCTCGTCCTCATCGCCCTCCTGGGGCTCCTGGCTGACGGGCTCGCCTTCCTCCTCATCGTCCAGAACATTGCCCTCGTCGTCCACCCGCCTGCCGTCGGGAGTGCAGCGGTTGCCATCCTCGTCCCAGATGTAAAACCCGAAGTACTGGTCCAAAACATCCTTGGCCACGTTCTGGGCATAGGTGCCCTCGTTGCCAAACTCCATCACTACGGCTACCGCGATTTCCGGGTCTTCCATAGGCGCAAAGCAGATAAAGCTCAGATGGGGCTCGGTGCCCACCTCAGGGTCAGGAGAAGTCTCAGCGGTGCCGGTCTTGGCGGCGATAGTCTTCGGGTAATCGGAGAAGACCCGCCGGGCCGTACCCGTGGTGCACACCTGGCGCATGGCCTCCCACACCACGTTCATGACTTCGTCGGAAATACCGGCGTCGGCAATCACGGGGGACTCGAAAGCCTCTATAACCTCGTCGCCCGTGTAGCTGAGCTCCTTGTCCAAAAAGTGCGCCTGCTTGCGCACGCCCCGGTTGGCAATGGTGGCGCAATAGGTAGCTAACTGGATAGGTGTGAACAGGTTGTCCGCCTGCCCAATAGCCGTCTGGGCCGTAACGCCGTGGGTCCAGGAATCGCCGCCATGCTGCACCATATATTCTTGGGGGTTGGACATAATACCCTGTTCCTCATACAACTCCACGCCGGTAAACTGCCCCAGCCCGAAATACTCGGCGTAGGCATCCAGCCGTTCAATGCCGATATCCAGTCCCGCCTGGCAGAAATATGCGTTGCAGGAGCCCGCAATCGCCTCGTACACATTGGCATAGCCGTGCACGTCGGTGCAGCCCAATATCATGTCATAATATTCAAACTTCTTGTTGCAGTTATACAGGGCCGTGCCGGAATTGAAAATGCCCTCCTGCAGCCCCGCAATGGCCACCATGGGCTTGAAAACGGAGCCTGGTACAAAACGTCCTGTCAAGGCGCGGTCAACTAAGGGGTGGTGCTCGTCATCCGCCAGTTCCTGATAATATTTGGTGTCTTCCAGAGAGCGGTTCAAATCATACGTGGGGTACGAGCTGCACGCCAGCACGTCAAAATTCTTTACGTCCATGGCCACCACTGCCCCGGCGGTACAGCTCTTTGCGTCGGTATTGCCGGTAATGTTCTTCGCCAGCGACAGGTTCGCCACCCTTTGCAATTCACTATCCAGGGTCAGCTGGACGGTGTGCCCCTCTTGGGGCTGCACGGTTATGGCGGTGCTGGTCACGTCGCCGTTCTCGTCGGTGAAAATGGACTGCTGCCCCCGCTGTCCCCGCAGCTTGCTTTCAAAGGCAGCCTCCACGCCGCTGACGCCCACGGTGTCCGACATCTTGTAGCCGGATATATTCTTCGAGCTGTACGCCCGGCCATCCTCCTGCACCCGCTCCAAAAACGTATCCGATACATTTCCCAGATACCCCAGCAGATGGGGTGCCAAGGTGCCGTCCGCGCCGCTGTACCGGGCCACGCTGACCCGCACCTCGATGCCCGGCCACTGGCTGGCTACCTCGCTGAGGATGCCCACCGTATCGGGGGAAATATCCTTGGCAATGGTGTAGGGGTTGTTGCGGGAGAACGCGCCCCGGGTCATGCCGTAGCGCACGGAGGTGATGGTCAGGGTGTCCCGCTTGGAGAACCCCTGGCAGCCATAGAGCTTTGCCAGCTCCCGCATACAGTCGTCGGCGGTGGCGTAGTCGGCCAGGTTCAGCATATCCTTGGCCTTCAGCTGCGAGATCGCGCCTTCGCTGTCCTCCTTGAAAAGGTACTCGCCCTCCTCGTTTAACTCAATGGGCAGATTGTCCACCCATTCCTCGCCGTTCTCCTCCAGCAGGTCGACCACCTCCAGAATGGTGGCGTTGCGCTTGCCGGGAGTGAAATCCATATAAAGGGCGTTGTACACCACGTCATACGAAGTGCGGTTGCCGGACAGCACATTGCCGTTTCGGTCCCAGACCTCCCCCCGGGCGGCATCGATCTCGAGGGTATCGGTCAGGCTGGACAAAGACTGCTGTTCGTACTTGTCGCCGTCAATGAGCTGCCACTGCATCAAGCGCAGCTCAAACCCGGCGAAAATGAGCAAAATCAGCAGGATGCACGTGGCAAACCGGCCGGGCCTTCTCCTTACAGGCTTGTTGTTATCCATAGGGCTGGGCCTCCTTCCTTACCTGTCCTGGGCGCGCACGGCCTGGTAAAGCCCCCGGTTGAGGAAATAGAGCAGCGGCAGGAACAGGAGCGTATAGAAATATTTCGGCACATAATGGTGGGTAAAAGCGTATTCGGGCATAGAATAAGTAAAATAGTATAGGAAGAACCACTGGGCGCAGATGGTCAGCGCGATGGACCAAAGGCCCGTCAGCAGCGCCGTAGCCAGGTTCACCTGCATGATGGACCGGCTCTGCAGGCTGATGAGGAAGCACAGCACGGCCAGTATGGCCCCGTGGAACCCCAAAGCGCCGCCCAGGCCGAAGTCGCAGAACAGCCCGCCCACAATGCCAAAGGCCATGGCCGGCAGCTCCTCCTCAAACAGGGCGATGGCCACCACCGCCGGGAACAAAAGCACCGGCCGCACCCCGTAAACGTGGGGCAGCAGGCCTGGGGTCTCCTGGAGCATGAAAAGCACCAGCAGCTCCAGCGTGTAGGCCAGGTACCGTATGACGCAGTTGAAATCCCTCATTCGGCGTCCTCCTTGGTGGGGTCTTCCTCATCCGTAGGCAGGACCGGGGCCTCCTCCCCCTTGCCGGGGAAGCTGACGATTACCTGCACGTCCTGCACATGGGCCAGGTCCTCATAAGGCTTCACCACCGCATACTTGGAGATGTCGTACTCTGACTTCTCCACGCTCTGCACCTCGCCGATGATGATGTTCGGCGGGAAAGAGCCCCCCGCGCCGGAGGTCGTGATAATATCCCCCGCCTCCAGCTGGGTCTCGCTGGAAAGGTAGTTCAGCCGCAGAAGCCCGGAGCTGGCCGTCATGATGTTGCTGGTGACCACGCCGCTTTCCTCCCGGTCGATGGACACCGCCGCCACCTGCAAATCCTCCGACAGCAGGCACGTGACCATGCTGCTGGTAGCGTACACCTGGGAGACCACCCCCACCAGGCCCTGGTTCGTAATGACCGGGTCGCCCACGCTGACCCCGGCCAAGGACCCTTTATCGATGGAGAACCCGGAAAACACGTCGTTGGGGTCCCGCCCAATGACCGAGGCCGACCGCATCTCGTTCTCCGGCTCCAGCTGCGCGATCTCCAGCTGCTGCTTGAGCTGCTCGTTCTCGCGCTTCTTTTCCTCATAATCCACCAGCTGCTGGGCCAGGGCGCTGCGCTCCTGCTGCAGGCGGTCCACCAGCTCCTTCAGCTCCTCCTTGGAGTAGCTTTCCAAATCAAAAAATTCTGTCACGTTCCCGGTCACGTCCGTTGCGATGCTCTGCATGGGGGCCGACACGAACCCCAGCAGACCCGCCACAATGGAGCCGCCTGCCGTCGCCGTATAAATCACCAAGCCCAGCAGCACCACCACCGCGATGATAAGCACCTTCAGGGAACTCCCCTTGAAAAAATCCTTCATACCGGCCCCCTTCTAAAAGCGAATACGGACTGCCCGGAGCGCAAAAGGCCCCAGGGCAGTCCTCCTTTTCCCTCTCTTACGGCTTTGTGCCCCCGTTTCACGTGCGCTTGCGGGAGCGGTAATAGGACTTGGGCAGCTCGATCTCCAGGCTCTTGCCGGTGCCCTCCACCACGCAGTCCAGGGGGCGCTCGGCCACGTGCACGGGGATGCCCGTCTCCTGGCTGACCAGCTGGTCCAGCCCCCGCAGCAGCGCGCCGCCGCCGGTGAGCATGATGCCCCGGTCGATGATGTCCGCCGCCAATTCCGGCGGGGTCTGCTCCAAGGTGTCCTTAATGGCTTCCACCACGATCATGACGCTGTCCGTCAAGGCCTCGCGGACCTCGTCGGCGTGGATGGTCACATTTTTGGGCAGACCGTCAATCAGGTTGCGGCCCTTGATCTCCACAAAGGAATTGATGGTCTCCTCCGTGGGGAAGGCCGAGCCGATCTTCATCTTGATTTCCTCAGCGGTACGCTCGCCGATGAGCAGGTTATATTTTTTCTTAACATAGGTAACGATGGCTTCGTCGAACTTGTCCCCCGCCATGCGCACCGACACAGCCGTGACGATGTCGCCCAGGGAAATCACGGCCACCTCGCTGGTGCCGCCGCCGATGTCCACCACCATGCTGCCCGTGGCCTCGCCTACCGGCAGGCCCGCGCCAATGGCAGCCGCCATGGGCTCCTCCACCAGATCCACGTTGTTAGAGCCCGCCTGGCGTGCGGCGTCCTCCACGGCCCGGCGCTCCACCTCGGTAACGCCGGAAGGAATACAAATCACAATGCGGGGGCGGCTGAGCGCTCCGGCCTTGAGGGCTTTCTTGATGAAATATTTGAGCATGGCCGCCGTCACGTCAAAGTCGGCGATAACGCCGTCCTTCAAAGGCCGCACGGCTACGATGGAGCCGGGGGTACGGCCCAGCATCTCCTTGGCCTGCTTGCCTACGGCCAGCACTTCGTCGGTACGCACGTCTACGGCCACCACGGAGGGTTCGCGCATGACGATGCCCTTGCCCCGCATAAAGACCAGGGTGTTGGCCGTGCCCAGGTCAATGCCGATATCTTTTGAAAACATAGAGAACATCGATAAAAAACTTGAAAATCCTGCCATTTTATATACTCTGCCTTTCCCAGCGGCTCCGCTGGCCGCGTTGATTCCGTTAATCTATCGTAGCTATTATACCCTATTTCCTGCCAATTCTCAACCGCCCTGCCGGAACAATTCGCAGAAACCCGCAAAATCCCGCATATATGCCAAAAATCCCGGGCTTCTCTACCAGATATGCTTATTTTCCCGTGCTGCCGAAGCCTCCCGTGCCCCGCTGGGTTTCGGTGAGATCGTCCACCTCTTCCACCGGCAAAAGCGCCACAGGAAGCAGCACCAGCTGGGCAATGCGCTCGCCGGGCTTGACTTCGTATACTTCGCGGCCCATGTTGCGCAGGGGCACCTTGATCTCGCCCCGGTAGTCGCTGTCAATGACCCCCACCCCCTGGGCCACGACCATCCCCTGCTTTGTTCCTAACCCGCTGCGGGAAAAGACCATCCCCGCCAGGCCCTCGGGGATCTCGGCCATGAGGCCCGTAGGCACCATGGCCCACTGGCCGGGCTCCACGGGCAGGGGGGAACGCAAATGCGCCCTCAGGTCATACCCCGCGCTGCCGGGGGTCTCCCGGCAGGGGAGCACCACGTCTTCTGCCACGCGCTTGAGCTTCAACACTTTTTCCTGCATAAAAACCGCCTTCCACAATTCAACATTTGGCCCTGAGCGCACTGTACAAGCCGCCTCCGGGCTGTAAAGTATTTCACACTTTCCACAGAGTTTTCAACATTCATTCTACGCCTTTGCGCCACAAACCCCGGGTGTAAAGGCTTTTTAGGGACACTTTTCCACAAAAAGCCGACAAAACCTGCCCACATTCGGCCTTTTCTTCCACCGTGAAGCGGAAAATCCCGAAATCCACGCCCTCCACCGGCAGGCCGCCCAGCCACAGGGGCACGCTGTTGAAAACCTCCACGCCCCAGCGCCCACCCTTGCGGCACAGCACGGGGAAGCTTTTCCCCATGCGGTCGGTGAGGGAGCCAGGCGTTTTGCAGTGCAGGCAGCCTTTTTTCGAGTTCGCCAAGGGGCAGTTGCGGGTGAGCATCGCCGCCTGCCGCCCGTAGAGCATCACCCCGCGGGGCAGTTCCCCGCCCAGGGCGGCGGCTTCCCGGCCGGCGATTTCAAAGGAAAGCTCGGCGTCCGCAAGCCCCAGCCCTTTAAAAAATTCCAGCGACTGCGTATTCGTAATGTTCAGCGAGAACCCACCGTGGGCCCTTGCGCCCAAATCTTTACAGAGGGCCACAGCCCCCAGATTCCCGCACACGAAATCCTGGAAGCCAGCATCCATCTTCTGCTGCATCTCCCGGCGCACGGCGTCTTCCTGTCCGAACATGGCCCTGGGCAGCTCCAGCTGGACGGGCGGGTACCCCTCCTCTGCCAGGCGCTTCAGGCTGTCCAAAGGGGTCTCCAGGGGCAGCAGGAGGGCCTCTAAATCCCTCGCCTCCGGGCAGACCTGCCCCACACGGCAAAATGCCGCCCGAAGCCCCAGCCCAGCCGCTTTGTGGCGGGGCAGCGGCTCTATCGGCCCGACTGTAAAGGGGATAGGCTTTCTCGTCCCCCGCAGCCGCAAAAGCTCCCCCAGAGCCTCCCGGCGCAGGGCATTCAGGCCTGCCACGCTGACCGGGGCTTCCTCCGGGGCTTTCACCTCTTCCGCGAAAAACGGCGTGCCGCCCGTCTTGCCCAGCTGCTGGACACAGCGTTCCCGGGGAAGGCAGGCCGCGCCTTCCTCCACAGCGGCGGAAGCCCGGGCTTCGTGGCCATCCTGGTCGCAGGCGGCCAAGGTCAGCGAGCCGCCCTCCGCCTCCAGCGCCAGCCTTACGGGGATGCTCTGTCTTTCGCCCCGGTACAGCCCCCGCAGGGATGCGAACACTTTTCCCGTGGCCCCCGTAACGTCCTCCTTGGTGCGCACGCCGAACATCCCCCGGCCCCTCTGCCCCCGCAGGTACCCCTGGGTGAACCCCGACCGGGAGAACACCTTCTCCAGCTTTTCCAGCAAATCTTCGGGGACTTCCTCCCCGTCCACAGCCCTCCGGCACGCGGAGACGGCCGCCGCTACGTACTCCGGGCGCTTCATGCGGCCCTCAATCTTGGCCGAACACACCCCGGCCTTTTCCAGCTCCTGCACCTCTGGTATAAACGACAGGTCTTTCAGGGACAGGTCGTGCCCCGTGCCCCCAGGGGCCGCGAAAGGCAGGCGGCAGGTCTGGGCGCACAGGCCCCGGTTCCCGCTGCGGCCCCCCAGCAGAGCGCTGAAATAGCACTGCCCTGACACCGACATGCACAGCGCCCCGTGCACGAACGCTTCCAGCTCTACCGGGCACTCCCTGGAAATGGCCGCAATCTCCTCCAGGCTCAGCTCCCGGGACAGCACCACCCGGCTGGCCCCCAGCCCGTGCATGAGCCGCACTCCCGCCGGGGTATGCAGGCTCATCTGGGTGGAGCAGTGGATGGGCAGCTCCGGCGCACGCTCACGCAAAAGGGCAAACAGGCCCATGTCCTGCACCAGCACGGCGTCCACGGGCAAAGAGCACAAAAACTCCACGAACCCCTGGGCTTCCTCCAACTCGCTGTCCCGCAGCAGGGTGTTCACCGTCACGTGGACGCGCACGCCCCTGGCCCGGCAGAAAGCCACGGCCTGGGCCAATTCCTCCCGGGAAAAATTCTTCGCGCTGGCCCGAGCCCCAAAGGCCGGACCGCCTAAATATACCGCGTCGGCCCCGGCGAACACCGCCGCTTGCAGGGCCTCCGGACCGCCCGCAGGCGCAAGCACTTCCATGGGATTCCTCCGTCCTCTCTTCCTAATATAATGGTTTGTAAAGGGAACCGGCTTCGTAAAGCATCATCCCTTGCCGGCCTATTCCTTCTTTTCAAAGAAGCTCACGAACCCCTCCTGCTGGAACTCCTCCTCATAACGCAGAGGGTTCTTCCGCTTCTTCCGGGGGGCCGGCTTCTCCTTGGGAGGTTCGGGCTTGGGAGCCTCCGCCTCCTGCTTGGCCAGGACCTCCTGCAGGCGCTGGTCTTCCTGGGCCTCGGCCGCCTGCCGTTCCAAAGCGTCCAGTGCCGGGGATGCCCCCTGCTCCCGCAGACGGCGTGCTTCCTCCCGGGCCTTCTGGGCTTCTTCCCTCAGCTCGTCCATCATGCCCTTGGCCTCTTCCATGGCGCGCTTGGCCGCCGACACCGCCGCCGCTTTCTCATCCTCGGCCTTCTGGGCCCGGGCCGACTGCTCCCCCGCTTCCCTCTGCAGGGCCTCGATCTCGCCCTCCAGCTGCAAAAGCCTCTCGCCTTCGCCGCCCTCTTTGGATGCCTCCGCCTGCTGCTCCTCCAGCTCCTTGACCCGCTCCCGCAGGACGGAAAGCTCCCGCAGCGCTTCCGCGCCAATGGACGCGCTTTCCCGCAAGGCCACGTTCTCGTCCTCCAGGGCCGCCGTCTTCTCCTCCAGCACCTTGGCCCTCTCCGCCGCTTCGGCCAGGGACGTGTTCTCCGCCTCCAACCGGGCCACCCGTTCCTGCAGCCGCGCGTCCTTCTGGGAATCTACCACGGACTTGAGCAGCTCCTCTTTTTCCTCTTTCCACAGCTCGGCCTCGACCTCCAGCTCGTCCACGCGCTCCTGCAGGGACGCCGCCTTGCGTCCGTTCTTCTTGGCGTCGTCGCAGCAGGACAGCGCCGCCGTCAGCGCCGCGGCCTCCCGGGTGATGTAGGGCGAAGCCTCCACCAGGCCCCGCATAAGGCTCCCCACCTCGTCAGCCAGGGACTGCATATACTCCCCGCTCTCCTGGGTGATAAGCCCGCACACGATCCCATTTATTTCCAATCGGATCCGCCTTTTTTCCACAACCGATCATCCTTTCCCATGGTTCTACTTTATCTATTATAATGCAAAAAGAGGGTTTCGGGAAGCCCCAACAGCCGGATTTTCCGCAAAAAAATTGTTCATCTTGTAAGAAAGTGCCTCTGATACACAAATTTGTATTGTTTCCGGCGCGCACTTGTGTTATTATGGAGGAAACAAGGGATATTATAGTTCCCCAAAAGAAAAATTATCTGCCTGGGCATTTCTTGAGGTTGATTTTTTGCTGATTTTAGTGTATAATGCCTAGTAATTCCAAGTGAACGACCTGCTTTGGCTGCAAAATTAAGTAATTTTTCATAGTAATTGGAGGCTTTTTCGCATGAATTACGATTTGACCGTGCCGCAGATCAAGACCGCCATCCGGGACCGGCTGTCCCACACCTTCGGCGTCTCCCTGGAGAACGCCAGCAACGAGGAATATTACAAGGCGGTCGTGCTCATTGTGCGCGAGCTGCTGGCTAAGGGCCGCGCTGAGTTCGTCCAGAACACCGAGAAAACCGAAACGAAACAGATCTATTACCTGTGCATGGAGTTCCTGCTGGGGCGCTCCCTGCGCAACAACCTGTACAACCTGGGCCTGGAGGATGCCTTCCGCACCGCCCTCTCCGAGATGGGCATCAAGCTGGACACCATCTACGAGCAGGAGCCCGATGCGGGCCTGGGCAACGGCGGCCTGGGACGCCTAGCCGCCTGCTTCCTGGACGGCTTGGCCACTCAGGGCTACCCAGCTATGGGCTATTCTTTGCGCTATGAGTACGGCCTGTTCCGCCAGAAGCTGGTGGACGGCTGGCAGACCGAGCTGCCCGACTTCTGGATTCCCGGCGGCAGCGTTTGGATGCAGCCGGTGGCCGACAGCTCCGTGGAAGTGCACTTTGACGGCCACATTGAGGAAAAGTGGCACGACCAGTACCACTCCGTGCGCCATCGGGACTACACCACCGTCACCGCCGTGCCCTACGACCTGTACGTGGCCGGCATGGACGGCAAGGGCGTCAGCCTCCTGCGCGTTTGGAAGGCCGAGAACAACAAGTTCGACATGAGCTTGTTTAACGGCGGCAACTATATGCGCGCCATGGAGCAGCAGGCTATGGCCGAGGTCATCACCAAGGTGCTCTACCCCGAGGACAACCATACCGACGGCAAGCTCCTGCGCCTGTCCCAGCAGTACTTCCTGGTGTCGGCTTCCATACAGGACATCATCCGGCGGCACCTGTACTCCCACAGCTCTTTGGACGACCTACCCAAGCTGGCCGCCATCCATTTGAACGACACCCATCCCGTCCTGGCCATCCCCGAAATGATGCGCGTCATGCTGGACGAGTGCGGCTACGGCTGGGATGCCGCTTGGGATATCATCAAGCGCACCGTGGCCTACACCAACCACACCGTCATGAGCGAGGCGCTGGAGATGTGGAGCTGCGACCTGTTCCGTATGCGCCTGCCCCGCATTTACCAGATCGTCGAGGAGATCAACCGCCGCTTCTGGGAGGAAATGAAGTATAAGGGCGTGGACCACAACCGCATTGCCCGCATGGCCCCCATTTCCAACGGCTATGTGAAGATGGCCAACCTGGCCGTCATCGGCTCCCACAGCGTCAACGGCGTTTCCGCCCTGCACAGCGAGATCTTGAAGGACGACGTGTTCCATGATTTCTACATGGATGAGCCTTATAAGTTTACCAATGTCACCAACGGCATTGCCCACCGCCGCTGGCTCAACCAGTCCAACCCCAAGCTGGCTTCCCTTCTCAACGAGCTCATTGGCAAGGACTATATCTACGACGCCAACAAGCTTTCTGAATTGATGAAATACAAGGACGACCCCTCCGTGCTGGAGAGCCTGGAGAAGATCAAGCGTTCCAATAAGGAGCGTTTGGCCCATTACCTCAAGCGCATCCAGAACGAGACCGTCGACCCCGACTCCCTCTTCGACGTACAGGTCAAGCGCCTGCACGAGTACAAGCGCCAGCACATGAACGCCCTGAACATCCTGGCCACCTACCAGTGGCTGCTGGAGAACCCCAACGCCGACTTTACCCCCCACACCTACTTCTTCGGCGCAAAGGCCGCTCCCGGCTACTACTTTGCCAAGCAGATCATCCAGTTTATTGCCGCCCTGGCCAAGGTCATCAACAACGACCAGCGGGTGAACAAGAAGCTGAAGGTCGTGTTTGTGGAAAACTACTGCGTCACCTGGGCCGAGCTTCTGACCCCTGCCGCCGAGATCAGCGAACAGATCTCCCTGGCCGGCACCGAGGCCAGCGGCACCAGCAACATGAAGTTTATGATTAACGGCGCGATCACCCTGGGCACCCTGGACGGCGCCAACGTGGAAATCCACGAGGCCGTGGGCGACGAGAACATCATCCTCTTTGGCATGACCGCCTCCCAGGTGGAGGAATTGAAGCGCTCCGGCTACAACCCCACCCTCCAGTACCAGCACGACGCCCTGATTCGCCGCGCCATGGATTCCTTGAACCACGGCATCGGAGGGCAGCAGTTCCAGGACATCTTCCACGCCCTCATCAGCGAGGACCGCTATATGGCCCTGGCCGACTTCAAGTCGTACCGCGAGGCCCAGTTCCGTGCCGAGCGCCTGTACCAGAACCAGCACGTCTGGAACAAGATGGGCCTGGTGAACATCGCCAACGCCGGCCGCTTTGCCGCCGACCGTTCCATCCGCGACTACGCGGGCAGCATCTGGCACGCTTCGCCCGTGCCCCCGGAGAAGAACCTCATGGCCAGAGTGGATGTGAAATAAACCCAAGCAGGAAAGGGGCTCTTTATGGGCCCCTTTTTCGTTTATTTGAAAGTTAAAGGCACTGACCGTCAGGACCCCTTGTGTTGCATGATATATTGTTGACACAGCACGAAAAACTGGAAGTTGGAGATGGACGATGGTAAAAGAAAATATCGTTGCAAATTTGACAGCAAAAGATGACAAATATGCTTGCGCACTGGCTGATAAAATCATATCAGAAAGTCAAGAAACAGATGAATGGTATGATTACTTTAATGATTTTGCATCATTGCTCAACCATCCCATCGTCAATACGGTGC
>CANTDZ010000020.1 GCA_947652665.1 uncultured Clostridia bacterium | reverse complement strand
ATTATATAGCCCATCCGGAAAAGCTGGAAAACATTTGGGTATATGATGACGAATTTGTAAAGGGAATGCTTCATATAGAAGGGGACGAGATTAAAGAGCTGTATGTAGACCCCTTTTTCCAAAACGAAGGCATCGGCACAAAGCTAATCCGCTTTGCTATCCAGACGTTTGGCGTTTCCCAATTATATGTATTAGAAAAAAACAGCAGCGCCATCCGTTTTTATCAGCGTCATGGCTTTTCCCTGACCCCAGAACGGAAATTAGAAGAAGGAACGGCAGAATTTATCCTAAAAATGGAAAGATAACCTTCGCTTGTCCCTTTGGCCTACGAAAGGAGCCCCCCATGCGTAACCTACTCATCACCCTAGCCTACGACGGCGCAAACTACCACGGCTGGCAGATACAGGAAAACGCCCTGACGGTACAAGAGGTGTTCCAAGGGGCGCTTACAAAGGTCACGGGCGGCGGCGAGGACATCAAGGCCTGCTCCCGCACGGACACGGGGGTGCACGCCCGGCAGTTTGCCGTCAGCCTGAAGACGGAGAGCCTCATCCCCCCCGAACGCCTGCCCTCCGCCCTGAACCGCTACCTGCCCCCGGACATCGCCGTAAAATCCTGCCGGGAGGTGCCTCTGGATTTCCACGCCCGGTACTCCTGCCTGGGCAAGGAATACGGCTATGAAATCTGGAACCACCCCCTGCGCGACCCCTTCCTCCACGGCCGGGCGCTGCATTACTGGTACCTCATCGACGAGGGGCTTTTAAACGAGGCCGCGTCCCATTACATAGGGGCCCACGATTTCACGTCCTTCTGCACCCAGGACCAGCGGGAAATGGGCGACATGGTCCGCACGGTCACCACGGCCAAGGTGGAGCGGCAGGGGGACAAGGTCATCTTTACCGTGGCCGCCGACGGATTTTTGTACAACATGGTGCGCATTATGGTGGGCACGCTTCTGCGGGTGCAACAGGGCAAGCTTTCCCCTTCGGACATCCCCGGCATCCTCGAAGCCAAAGACCGGCGCGCCGCCGGGCCCACCGCCCCCGCTTGTGGGCTGTACCTCAACCGGGTCTTTTACGACGAAAGGAGCCGTGACCATGGGCAAGCACGATAAACACGAAGCCCCCCGCATCATCCGCCTGCAGGATTACCAGAAAACCCAAATCCCTGACGACGAGCTGGATACGGATAGCCAGGCGGCCGCCGTCATAGAATATGAGGACGGGGAATCCCCGGAAGGGGCCCCCGCGCCGAAAAAATCCCATGCGGCCCCTACGGCGGTGCCCAAGGCCGTCTACCAGGTGGCCGTGATCCTTCTGGTCGTGGTGGTGGCCCTGGCCGTGTGGATGAACCGCACCAACCTGAACCCCGAAAACATAGGCTCGTGGCTGAAGCTGCAGGTCACCGGGTCGGAGATCGGCGACGGGTTCCCGGTGCAGATCACGGGCTCGGAGGTGCTGGAGTCCAACTTCCTGGCCCAGAACGGCAACGCGGTTGTGCTCAGCGACACGGCCCTGAGCATCCTGGACTCCACCGGGGCCGAGCATCTTTCCCTGCGCCACAGCCTCAACCATCCCGTACTGCAAAGCGCCGAGGGGCGCTCCCTCTTATACAACAGCGGCAGCACGGGCTACATGACCCTTTCCGGCACGGACGTGGCCGTCAGCGCCGTGGAAGGACAGGACATCCTTGCCGGGGCCATCGCCCAGAACGGGCGCTATGCCTTGGGCGTACAGGGCTCCAACGGGGCGTCGGAACTCAACGTCTACCAGAAGGACGGAACCCTGCAGTACCACTACTCCCTGGCCTGGGACTACATTACGGCTATTGCCCTCAATTACGACGGCGCTTACGGGGCCGTGTGCACCGTCCGCAGCGACAAGGGAACGCTGATTTCCAAGGTTATCCTCCTGGACTTTACAAACCCCGAACCCATCGCCGAATACGAAACCCAGGAGAACCTCCTCCTGGCCGCCTACTGGGCCGAAAACGGCTCCATCTACGCCGTGGGCGACTCGGCCCTGCTCATGGCCAGCTCCTCGGATTATGCCTTTAGCGAATACAATTACCAGGGCCGGCAGCTCACGGCCTTCCGGCTGGCGGCAGGACGGGCGTTCCTGTCCATTTCAGCCTACGAGCACGCCGGGCCCAGCACCCTGCTGGCCTGCTCCTGGGGGCAGGGGGAGCCCGTGCGGTTTGAGGCCGACAAGCGCATTGAGGCCATTTCGGTTTATGGGGGCTCGGTGGGGATGCTCATCGGCGGGGAGGCGGTGTTCTGCGACACTTCCACCGGCCAAGAGCTGGGCCGTGCCGATGCCGGGGGCGACGCCAAGTCCCTGGCCCTTTTCAGCGAAAGCGCGGCCTACGTGCTGGGCGTCAGCGAGGTGCGGGCCGTGCGCATAAGCTGATTTGTCAGCTCCCTGTAAGATATCTGTAAGGCAGGTAGGGCTTGTGAAAAAAGGGGAATTGTGCTATATTTATAAGGGTAAAATTTGAAAAGGGAGGTCCGTGCCTGTGCCATACGTATTGGATCTGGTGCTTTTTGGAGTGTTCGTGCTGTTCGTAGCCGTGGGGGTCTTTCGGGGGTTCCTGCGGTCGGCTATACATTTTTTGGGGTCTATCATCGCGGCGTGCTTGTCCGCGGTATTGGGGGGCATGGCAGCCCAGTGGCTGTTTGATTCCCTTTTCCGGAGTGCTCTGGTGGAACGCGTCCAGGCGTCCCTGAACTCGCTGGGCACCAGCGACGCCCTCTCCTCCATTGACAACCTCCTGGCTTCCCTGCCCGACTTCATCGTCCGGGCCCTGGAGGAAGCGGGGGTCAGCTCGGCGACGATCAGCCGGGGCATCACGGGCAGCAGCCCCATGGCGGCCGAGAGCATCGTGTCGCTGCTGGCGCCCACGTTTATCAGCTTTTTGAAGGTCTTGGCGGTCATCGTCATTTTCGCCCTGCTGATGGTGGTGGTGCGCATTCTGGCCGAGGTCCTCTCCAGCGTCCTGCGCCTGCCGGTGCTGGGGGTGCTGGACAACATCCTGGGAGGCGTGTGCGGCTTTTTGATGGCGCTGGTGCTGGTGTGGATCGTGCTGGCGGCTGTCCAGATATTCATCCCCATGCTGGATATGGAGACGCAGTCGCAGATTTACCAGGCCCTGGACGACTCCATTGTGGCGGGGATATTCGTGAATATGAACCCGCTGGGCAATATGTTCGCGGCGTAAGCAGAAGGAAAAAGGATTGAGAAAAGGAAGGGAAAATAAGGGAATGTCCCGTGAAAAGAAGCCAAGGAACCAAAATCTGACCGTACCCAACGCCCTGTCGGTGCTGCGCATCCTGCTGGTGCCGCCATTTGCCTGGTGCTTCCTCACCGACCGCATCCAGTGGGCCGTGGCGCTGCTGCTGCTTTCGGGGGTGTCGGATATGCTCGACGGGCTCATTGCCCGGAAATTCAATCAAATCACGGAGCTGGGGAAAATCCTCGACCCCTTTGCCGACAAGCTGACCCAAGGCGTCGTAGCCCTGTGCCTGGCCCTGAAGTTCCCCATGATCGGCCCGGTGCTGGGGCTGTTCATCGCCAAGGAGCTTTTAATGCTGTGCTGCGCGCTGGTGCTCTTAAAAAAGCATAAGCGCCCCGGCGGGGCCAAGTGGTACGGCAAGGTGGCGACGGTGATGTTTTACGTGTCCGTCTCCATCATCGTGGTGATGGACGGGCTGCAGCTGGCAAAGAGCACCACGGTGTTTTACGGGGTGTCGTTTACGCTGCTGATCCTGACGGGCATCATGATGTTTTATGCCGCGTTCCGGTATTCGCAGGTTTTCTTTGCGCTGCTGCACTCCACCGACAAGGAAAACGAGCTGGACCTGCCCGAGGAAATCCACACAAAAAAAGGGCCCCCGGCGGCCTGATTTTGAAAAAGTTTTGTTAATTTTTAGAGACTTCCCCCACATTGCTCTTGCGTGGGGGCATTTTCGTAGTATAATAATAGTATCGTGATAAAATGCGCCTAAAGAAAGGAACTACGCGTTATGATGATGTGTACGCGATGCCATAAACGTCCGGCCACCGTATTTGTTTCCCAGGCCATGGACAGCAAGGAAATAAAAGGATATTGCTTTGTTTGCGCAAAGGAATTAGGCATACAGCCCGTGAACGATTTCATGAACAATATGATGTCGAGCTTAAAGGAGCAGACCGGCATGACCGAAGAGGAGTTTGCCGAGGCCACCGAACAGATGGCGGAGATGCTGGGTATGACCGGGGAATCCGGCGAGGAAAACAGCCTCTTCTCCCCGGGCGGGGCCCAGACCATGCCCCCGGAGATGATGCTGGGCGGCGCTCCCGGCGAGAACGGCGGACGCGGGGCCTCCCAGGTGCGGGAGAAGCGGGAGAACGTCCACAAGAAGAAGCGCAAGCATATCCAGAATTACTGCACCGACCTGACCGCCAAGGCCCGGAAGGGCGAGCTGGACAATATCGTCGGCCGGGAAAAGGAAGTGCAGCGGGTGGTGCAGATCCTCTCCCGCCGGACGAAGAACAATCCCTGCCTCATCGGCGAGCCCGGCGTGGGCAAGACCGCCGTGGCCGAGGGCCTGGCCTTGCGCATCGCCCGGGGGGACGTACCGGCGAAGCTCCTGGACAAGGAGGTGCAGCTGCTGGACTTGACCGCCCTCATTGCGGGGACGCAGTTCCGGGGGCAGTTTGAAAGCCGCATCAAGGGGCTCATTGACGAGGTAAAGGCTGACGGGAACATCATCCTGTTCCTGGACGAGGTGCACAACCTGGTGGGCACCGGCGACGCCGAAGGCAGCATGAACGCCGCCAACATCTTAAAGCCCGCGCTGTCCCGGGGCGAGATTCAGATGATCGGCGCGACGACCTTCTCGGAGTACCGCAAATATATCGAAAAAGACGCGGCCCTGGAGCGCCGCTTCCAGCCCGTCACCATCACGGAGCCCTCCATCGAGGACGCGGTGCAGGTGATTCTGGGCATCAAAAAATACTATGAGGACTACCACCGGGTGACGGTCTCCGAGGCCATTGCCCGGCGCATGGTGGTGCTCTCCGAGCGCTACATCAGCGACCGCTACCTGCCGGATAAGGCCATCGACCTGCTGGACGAGGCCTGCGCCTGCGCGGCTTTGCGCAACAAGCGCCTGGAGGAATACGAAAGCAAGGAGCGCGCTTTGAACAAGGAGCGTGTCCGGGAGCAGGACCTGACGGCTCCCACGGGCGGCCAGGTGGACTACGAGGAGCTGGCGAAGACCCACTACCGTATCGCCACCCTGGAGGAGGGCCTGGACCAGCTGCGCCAGGAGGGCGTATTTGCCGCTGTAGAGGAGCAGGACTTGGCCTATGTCATCGAGCTGTGGACGGGGATTCCGGCAGCGCGGGTGGAAGAAAACGAACTGGCAAAGCTGGCCAATCTGGAAGAAGTGCTGTCGAAAAAGATTGTCGGCCAGCAGGAGGCCATCGAGGCCGTTTCGGCGGCAGTGCGGCGCAGCCGGGTACAGATCAGCCCCCGGCGGCATCCGGCGTCGTTTATCTTCGTGGGGCCCACGGGCACTGGCAAAACCGAGCTGGTGCGGGTGCTGTCCCAGGAGCTGTTCGACACGCCGGAAACGCTGATACGGCTGGATATGTCGGAGTTTATGGAGAAGCACTCGGTGTCGAAGATTATCGGGTCGCCCCCGGGCTACGTGGGCTACGACGAGGCCGGGCAGCTGACGGAGAAAGTCAGGCGCAGGCCCTATTCCGTCCTGCTGCTGGACGAGATTGAGAAGGCCCACCCGGATGTGCTGAACATCCTTTTGCAGATACTGGACGAAGGGCGCATTACGGACGCCCACGGGCGCACGGTCAACTTTGAGAACACGGTTATTGTCATGACCTCCAACGCCGGAAGCGACAAGAAGGAGGGCGCGCTGGGCTTCGCCAAGACCACCGCCGACCTGAGCCGCGAAAAGGCCATGAAGGCCCTCAACGACTTCCTGCGGCCGGAGTTCTTGAGCCGCATTGACGAGGTGGTCATTTTCCGGCCCTTGGATGTGGAGGATTATAAGAAGATCGCGGCGCTGATGATTGACGAGTACAAGGGGGCCCTGAAGGAGAAGGGTATCGCGCTGCAATATGACGAGGACGCCTACGCGCTGCTGGCGGAGAAGTCGATTCACGGGCACAGCGGAGCCCGGGATTTGCGCAACAACCTGCGGCGCATGGTAGAGGATAAGCTGGCGAGCCTGCTGGTGCAGAAGGGCGAAGGGGCCATTTCGGCCATTGCCCTGGCTGCGCGGGAGGGCGAGCTGGTTATGGAGGCTTTATAGACATATTTTTGAAAGGATGTTGGGAAATGAGCAAAACCTATGAAATCGAGATCGCCGGGTGCAAGAGGGCGCTGCCTATCTGCCCCATCGACGAGAAGCTGGATATCGCGGGGTTCGTGATGTTCAGCGACGTGGAGGTCACCGAGTGCGCGGCCAAGGCCCTGATGGAGAAGTGCCCCGAGCACGATATCATCGTGACGGCGGAATCCAAGGGCATCCCACTGGCCTATGAGATGGCGCGCATCGGCTGCCGGGACTACGTGGTGGCCCGCAAAGGCATCAAGGCCTATATGGAGGACCCCATCCATGTGGAGGTCAAATCCATCACCACCGACCACGTGCAAAAGCTTTACCTCTCCAAGGCCGACTGCGAGAACCTGAAAGGCAAGCGCATCCTCATTGTGGACGACGTGATCTCCACCGGCGAGTCCTTGGCCGCCATAGAGGAGCTGCTGCACGCCATCGGCGGGACGGTCGTGGGCAAGGCCTGCGTGCTGGCCGAGGGCGACGCCAAGGACCGGGACGATATCCTCTTCCTGGAGCCGCTCCCCCTATTCTTCAAATAACCCATGGCCCGGCCCTTCCTTTTGTGGGGGCTCGCGGTGTACGCCGCCCTGCTTGCGGCAGCGTGGGGCGGTCTGGCGGTGGCGGGGCCTGCCTTATGGGGCTGCATAGGGTCGTGCCTGGCTTTTGCCGTTTTGTGGCGGCTGGCGCCGCCGACGGGGGTGTCCGCAAAGCGGGCACCCTTCTTTGCTATTGCTTTCCTGCTGGCTGCGGCGGCGCTGGCGTCCTTTCAGTCCCAGTACGCCGAACAGGCCCTGCCGGCCCAGCAGTGGGCGGGGAAGGACGCTTCCATCAAGGCCCGGGTGCTGGATTACCCAGAGCTGCGCTACCACCGCTACTACTACCGCCTGCGGGTGGAGGAAGTGGACAAAACCACCGTGAAGCCCTTCACCATCCGGCTCTCCGCTTCCATGCCCCTCTACTGCGAGCCTTATGACTGGGTGGAGTGCCCGGTGGGCTTTTACGCCTTTGATTCCGAGGGCCTCTACTCCCAGCAGAACGTGCGGTTGGCAGGCGGGTACCAGCTGGGCGCTTACCTGGCCGGAGGCGGCGGCACCCGTATCGTATCCGAGGAGGACCCGCCGGGCAAGGCTCTGGCCGTGCTTCGCAAAAAGCTGGCGCGCACCTTCTCCCAGCTCCTGCCCCCGGACGACGCCGGACTTTTGCAGGCCATGCTCCTGGGCCAGCGGGACAGCCTGCTGGAGGAAGCCTATGAGGACTTCCGCCTGATTGGATGCGCCCATCTGTTGGTGGTGTCCGGCCTGCACATGGGGGCCGTGGCGGGGCTGGCCGCCCTCCTGCTACGGCGCACGCGGCTGCACCGTCTGCCCCGCACGCTCCTGAGCGCCGCTGTGCTGGCGGGGTATCTCTGCGTCACCGGGTTCCCGATATCCGGCATACGGGCCTTTATCATGTGCGCGGTCTACCTGCTGGGCGGCTGCCTGGGCCGCCGGGCGGACAGCGCTAACTCCCTGGGGCTGGCCTTGCTGCTCATCTGCCTACAGGACCCCTTTTCCGGCGGCGACCTCTCCCTGGCGCTGTCGGCGTTTGCCACGCTGGGCATTGTGCTTTTGTCGCCAAAAATCAAGGAGGCACTTTTGCGTCCGCTGGAAGCCCGGCCCAAAGCTCTTGCCTTGTGCAGGCCCATTGCCAATGGGTTGAGCGTCACGCTGTCCGTCATGGTGTTCACGGTACCTTGGCAGGTTTTGGCCTTTCAAGGGGTATCGGTGCTGTCGCCTTTAGCGAACCTCCTGCTGGCCGCGCCGTGCACCCTGCTTTTGTACTGCGCGCTGCTGGCGCTGGCATTCTCCTGGATTCCCGGCCTGGCTGCGCTGGCCCGTCCCTTTGCTTTCTGCGCGGGGGTACTGGGCCGGTTCGCCCGGGCCTTGGCCGGGGCTTTGGCGTCCGTGCCCCGGGCTTACGTCTACCTGGGGGAGCGGGAAACCGTGCTCTTTTTGGGATGCCTGCTTATCCTGCTGCTGGTTTGCGTGCCGAAAAGGGCGCGCCTGCGCAGCCGGGTCTTGGCCGGGATGCTGTCGGTGTGCCTACTGGCTTTCGCCGTGGCTACCCGCACGCCGGGAGCCGTCTACTATGTGGCGGACGGGGACTGCATCGCCCTGGTAAAGGATCACGAAGCCGTCGTCCTCCAGGTGGGCGAACGGGAGAGCGACTGCGTGTCCCTCCTACGCCAAAACCAGGTGGGGCGGGTAACGGCCCTGCTGCTGGAAGAAGACAGCGCGGCGGCACGCCGGAGCGCCGGGAAAGTCCTGGAGGCCTTCCCGACAAGCTGCGTCCTCCTGCCCGAGGGCACCTACATAGGCCGCGACCTGGCCCCGGAAGCTACCGGCGCACGCGTCCTCTTCCTGGAGCCCGGCGGACGCTTTGAAGCCCTGCCCGGCGTAATAGCGGCCTATGGCGGGAAAAGCCGTGAAAATTCATCATTTACTGTTCGGCTGGCAGATGTTATAATATACGTAGACGTGAGCCCTGGAAGCAAGATGATAGTACGGGAGGGGAGCTAGTGGCCCGGATAAACGAATCGGAATTGGAGCGGCAGCTGGAGGCCGGGAGGCTCTCCCCGCTGTACGTGGTGGCGGGAGAGGAAAAGCTCCTGGTGCGCAGGGCGGCTCAGCGGGTGATCGCTGCGGCGGCGGGGGACGCGTTCCCCGAGTTCAACCGCAACGAGCTGGACAGTGCCTGCGACATCGACCGTCTGGCGGACGCCTGTGCCGCCCTGCCCTTTATGGCGGAGCACAAGTGCGTTGCCGTACAGGACATGGATGTTTTAGAGCGCGGCCAGGACGAGGTGGACAAGCTGTACAGCCTGTTTGAAGATCTGCCCGAGACCACCACCCTGGTGCTGTGGTTCCCCACGGTGGCCCCGGCGGGCAAACAGTCTGCCCGGTGGAACAAGCTGCTGGGCACGGCAGAAAAGCACGGGAGCGTCCTGCTGCTGGGCAGGCGCCCCCCGGAGGAGCTGCGGAGCGAACTCACGCGCCAGGCCAAAAAGGCCGGGTGCACGCTGCCGTCCAAGAGCGCCCGGCTGCTGATCGAATACGCAGGGACGGATCTGCACCGGCTCACGGGGGAAGTCGAAAAGCTGTGCGCCTACACCTTGGGCACAGGCAGTACGGAGATCACCCCGGCGGCCATCGAACAGCTGGTGCCCAAAAGCACAGAGATCACCGTTTTCCTCATGGTGGACGCGCTGGTGGAGGGCAACTATCAAAAGGCCTATAGCCTGCTGGAGGTGCTGTTCACCCAAAAGGAAAAGCCCACGATGATCCTGGCGGCCCTCTCCACGGCCTACGTAGATATGTACCGGGTGCTAGGGGCCCAGGACAGCGGCCTGTCCCCCACCGCGCCCCTGGAGTATGGGGACTACAAGGGCAAGGACTTCCGCCTGCGCCGGGCCCAAAAGAACCTGCGCCGCCTGACCGCCCCCATGCTCCACCAGTGCCTGGGGCTGCTCTTGGAAGCCGACCTGGCCCTGAAAAGCTCGCGGATGCAGGACCGCTTGATTTTGGACAGCCTCATCGCCCGGCTGCTGCTGTGCTGTACCCAGGGGGCGGACCGATGATAAAAGTAAAGGAAGCCATCGTAGTGGAGGGGCGCTATGACAAAAGCCGCCTTTCTTCGCTGGTCGATGGGTTGATAATAGAGACAAGGGGCTTCGGCATCTTTCAGGACAAGGAGCGCCTGGCCTTCCTGCGCAGGCTCGCCCGGGAGCGCGGCCTCATTGTGCTCACCGACAGCGACGGGGCCGGGTTCCTCATCCGCTCGAAGCTGTCGGCCTGCATCCCGCCGGAACAGCTGAAGCACGCCTACATCCCGGACGTTTTCGGCAAGGAGCGCCGCAAGGCAAAGCCGTCCAAAGAGGGCAAGCTGGGGGTGGAGGGCATCCCCCTGCCGGTGCTGCGGGAGGCCCTTTTGCGGGCGGGCGCGCAGGTGGAAGGCGGGGTGCCGGCCTGCAAAAGCGCCCCGGAAATCACCAAAGCGGATTTTTACGACCTGGCCCTGACCGGGGCCCCGGACAGCGGGGAACGCCGCCGGGCTCTGCAGAAAAAGCTGGGCCTGCCCGAACGCCTTTCGGCAAACGGCCTGCTGCAGGCCGTAAGCGCCCTGTACGGGCGGGAGGAATTTTATCGGCTGGCCCAGGGGGACGCGGCCGGAGGAGAGAAGGAGGACGCGGAAGATGGAACTTAACAGACAGGTGCTCGACGACGTAAAATTTGAAACCAAGGGCCGCTGGTACAACGCCGACCAGGTGGACGAATTTTTGGAGGAGCTGGCCGAGAGCGTCGAGCAGGCCCAGGCCGAGGTGGCTCATCTGCGCCAGGAGGTGCGGGGGCTCAAAAGCGAAATACGCACCGTGCGCGCCGAAAAGAGCCAGTTAGAGCACCGCCACGATTACGACCTGGAGCGGGAGCAGTCCCGCCTGCTGGACGACGTAAAGGCCCTCAAGCAGTTCCGGGAGCAGTTCCGCCGGGCTGTGGAGCAGGACGCCCGGCAGCTGCTGGAGCAAACAAGGTCGCTGGGCTCGGACCGTCTGCTGTAAGGAGGGCCTATGAAAATCGAAACCGAACGCCTTATCCTGCGCACGCCCCGCCCGGAAGACGCCCCGGCCATGCTGGCCATACGCAACAGCGGGTATGTGCGGCAATATAACCCCATGAAGCCCTGGGATCTGCCCCGCATGGAGAAGCAGATTGCCGAGGAGATTGCCTCCGGCCTGGCTTTTTACATAGACGAAAAGCCGGACGGGCCGCTTATCGGCGGCATCTGGCTGGAGCCCGACGAGCTGCGCTATGGCCCTGTGGCCTTTACCGTGTCCTATTACCTGTCGGAGGAAGCCGCCGGCCGCGGCTATATGGGCGAGGCCCTGGCCGCCGCCCTCCCTTACGCCTTTTCCCAGCTGGACGCCCAGCTTGTATCCGCCCGGGTCTTTACGCCGAACCGGGCTTCCGTGCGGCTGCTGGAAAAGCTTGGGTTCACCCACGAGGGGACCCTCCGGCAGGCAGTCACCACGCCGGAGGGCATCACCTATGACGATATGCTTTTTTCGTTATTGCGCGACGAAGCGCAAGCTTAAATATTTTTTGAAAGGATGTAGAAATTATGAGCAAGCCCTATGTTGTAGCCATCGCGGGAGGCACCTGCAGCGGCAAATCCACCCTTACCGACCGGCTGGAGGCCCTTTTCAGCCCCAAGTGCAAGACCGTCGCCGTGCACATGGATTCTTATTTTAAGAAGGAGCCCCCCACTACCATCGCGCCCATCACCCGCAAGGAGTATGTGGAGCACAACCACCCCGACACCCTGGAGCTTGACCGCCTGTATGAGGACTTCGAGCGCCTGACCGCCGAGGGCAGCGATGCCCAGCTGGTTATTGTCGAGGGCCTTTTCGCCCTGCATCTGGACAAAATTCGGGAGCGCGCCGACCTGAAAATCTTCGTAGACCTGCCCTCGGATGAGCGCCTCACCCGGCGCATCGTCAAGCACATGGCCTGGGGGCAGACCTACGAACAGGTCACCGAGCGGTATCTGGACACCGTGCGCTTCCGGCACAACGAGCTCATCGAGCCCACCCGCTGGCACGCCGATTTTGTGGTAAACGGCACCCTTGACCGGAACCAGGCCGTGCAGGTGGCCCAGTGCTTCATCGAGAAGAACCTATGAATGAAGACCTTTTCATCCGGGAGTTCGGCCGGGCGCTGACGTTTCTGCATCGCAGCCGCAGCAAATTCATGGGCGAGCGCCTGCGGGACTACGGCTTCTCCGGGGCCATGTACATGATCCTGCTGCACATCGACCGCCATCCCGGCACCAACCAGGATAAGATCGCCAGCCATATGTACATCAACAAGTGCAATGTGGCCCGGCACACGAAGAAGCTGGAATCCCTGGGCTTTTTGCGCCGGGAGACCGACCAGGCCGACCGCCGCCAGAACAACCTCTACCTGACCGACACCGGCAAGGCCCTGGCACCCGAGATACGCGGGTACCTGGCCCAGTGGGGCCGGGAGATCACGGCGGGGCTGGAGGAGGGCGAGAAATCCACGCTGCTGAAGCTGCTGCTCAAAATGACGGGGCAGGCATAAAAATAGGCTGGTATGTTTTTAGCATACCAGCCTATTTTAGTCCAGGTCGCCCAGAACGTCCCAGGGCGTCAGCACGCCCAAAAGCTTTTGGTCCTGCTTGCCGTGCTCGGTGATGAAGATGACCGAAACCCGCTGGTTGCGGCCCTTTACCTTCTCAAACATTTCCCGCACGGTCAGGTAGCTGGTGTCCTTGGGCACGAACTCATAATTCTCCGCGTGCTTTTCCACCGCTATGTAGTCCCGCAGGTCGCCGATGGTGGTTTCGGAGGTGATGCCCTTGCCCTTGCTGCCCAGCAGGTAACGCATGATCACGCCGGAGCTGAACACCCCTAAAAACGCGCCGTTGTTCATGACCGGGATGTGGGAGAAGCCGTTTTTGTCCATCACGTCCATGACCCGCATAACCTTGTGCTGGGTGGTCGCCTTCATGACCTGCTCGCCGCGGGTGGCAAACTCCAGGGCTAAAGGCGGCTTGCGGACAAAGTCCAGTATTTCCTGCATGGCGTCCATCAGGGGGCCGGAAGGCTCGGCTACGGGGATGCCGCCTAAATTGGCATTGTGGGTCAGGAGGTTGCGCAGCTCCCGGCAGACGTTCAGCTTATCCCGGATAGGCGCGCTTTCCGCGTCCTTTGTGAACTCGAACACCACGCTGGAGCACTTGCGCCGGGCGTGCTTGTATTTGTCCTCCAGCTCGTCCTCCAGCTGCTTATACATATCTAAAAATGTGTGCACCTTCGTGCTGTATCCGGGGGGCGGATTCTTGCCCGGCTTCTCAATCTTTTGGTAGGCCTGGGGCCCCTCCTTTTTCGGATAGGGGGGCCGCTTGGCTTTATATTTGTTTGCCACCTTACACCCACTCCTGCAGCCAGCCCAGCACGTCGGCGTAGACCTGCTGCTTGTCTTTTTCGTTCAAAATCTCGTGGCGCATGGCCGGGTACAGCTTCAGGTCTACCTGTTTTACCCCGGCTTCCTTCAGCCAATTCGCCACCTGCTTGGGCCCCTCGCCGTAGCTGCCCACCGGGTCTTCCAGGCCGGCTACCAGGAAGACGGGCAGCTCCTTGGGGACTTTTTGGGCCCATTGGGGCGACGTGATCTCCGTAAGCCCCGTGAACAGGTCGTGGTACCCCGAGGCCGTGAACGGGAACCCGCACATGGCATCAGCCTCAAAATCGATGCACACCTGGTCGACCGTGGACAGCCAAGCCGACTTGTTCACCGGCTTCTGGATGCGGCTGTTATAAGTGCCCGTGGCGATCTTGTCCAGCATCTTCCCCGACGAACGCGGCCCCCGCAGCTTGCATTGCAGTGCCGCCAAGACTTTCCCGGCCTTAATGCCAGGGTTTTCGCCCATGGTGCCGCAGAGCACGCAGGCCCGAAGCCTCTCCCCGTAACGGGCCAGATAAGACCGCGACAGGAACGACCCCATGCTGTGCCCCATCAAAAACAGGGGCAGGCCCGGGTGGTTCTGGGCGGCTTCGTCCATAAGGGCGTTGATGTCCCGCACCACGCATTCCCAGCCGTTGCGGGCCGCAAAGTACCCCTGCTGCCGGGCCGACATCCCGTGCCCGGCGTGGTCGTTGGCGTAAACCGCAAAGCCGTTTTCGCACAGGAACCGGGCAAAGTGGTCGTAGCGGGCGCTGTGCTCGGCCATGCCGTGTACCAGCTGGATGACGGCCTTGGGCTCCTCGCCCACCCAGCTGCGGGAGAAAATCTCCCCTTCGCCGCTGGAGGCCGGGCGCGTCCATTCTTTATAGGCGATCTTCATAATCGTCCCTCCTTTTTAGAATAATTCCGTCAAATGGCAGGGCTTGGGGTAGAACACCTGGTCCAGAGGCGCGGCCGCGTTGTGGACGTCCACGCCGGGCATCCAGCGCAGTTCGTCTGCTGCGTGCACCCCGCACAACAGCGCTGCCAGCTCCCCCACGCCCAGGGTGGCGTCCGGAGCGCAGGCGGCCCGCTCCACCTGGTTGGGCTCCCCTTCCCGGAAAGATAAGCGGAAAGTACCCTGGTTCTGCGCCAGCATGGGGTCGCGGACTTCCAAAGTGAGGGCCCCTTCCCCTTTGCAGGCGCACAGGGACAAGAGCTTTTCCACGTTCACCGCGCGCACCATGCCGTTATAGAAACATTCGCGCGTAAGATGGGCGCACTCCGGCAGCAGGTTCCCCACCGCCGCCCAGCCCGGCAGCGCAAACCGGAACGCCTTATAATACGCCTGGAAAGAGCGCCGCACAAAGCTCAAGAGGGCCTGCAAGCTCTGGGCGTCCCGGAAGAGCAGGGCGTTGTGAGCCCCAAAGTCCGTCCGGGCGTTGAGCTCGTCCCCGTCCCGGCCCACAATACAAAAGGCACCGGGCCGGCCGTTTTCGTCTTCCCACAGGAAGATGTAGCGCTTTTCCTTTAAGAGGTCTTTCTCGGTGAGCTCCTTGTCGTATTCTTCCCGCACCACCGACAGATTACACCTCTTGTAAAAGGCGTTGTAGATTTCCAGCAGGGGCCCCAGGTCATCCCCGGGGAAAAGCTGGCGTACCTTGCCGCCGAAATCCCCCGACGGCAGGTCGCCCAGGGGAACGTGCCACAGGTGGCTCTCCACGCCGTTTGCATAGCCAAACTGCTCATAGTAGCGGGTGCTGAAGGGGTACAGCGCCGACAGCACGTCGCCGTGGGCATACAGATCCTCCAGCGCCGCCTGCATACAGGCGCGTATGGAACCGCCCCGGCGGTTCGCCGGAAGGCTTGCCACCCCGCCGACCCCGCCCAGGCCCACTACGTTCCCGTCGAACCGGGCCTGGAAATGGCTCATGGCCAAGCCTGCGCTGGGCGCATCCCCGTCAAAGGCGGCCCAGACGTCCACGCCGGGCTCCGGCTTATTTTTTTCTTCCCGGTGCTCCCAGTCAAAGGAGCCCTCAAACGCCACCGCATTGATGAGCTCGAAGCGCCAAAGCTCCTCCAGCTGCAATTTCCTTACCAGCATACTGCCTCCTTTTAATGAAAAGGCCCGGCGTCACCCGGGCCCCGCTTTACTTTTCGGATACCAGCTCCTTCAGGCTCGTCGCCAGGCCTGCCAGGCCCTGGACGTTGGAGGGGATAATGATCTTCGTGGCCTTGCCGTCGGCGGCTTTGCCAAAGGCTTCCAGGCTCTTAAGGGCAATGACCTGGTCGGAGGGAGCCGCTTCGTTCATCAGCTTGATAGCGTCGGCCAGGGCCCGCTGCACCGACAGGATGGCCTCGGCCTCGCCCTGGGCCTCGCGGATCTTCGTCTCCTTGACGGCCTCGGCCCGCAGCACGGCCGACTCCTTCTGGCCCTCCGCGATGAGGATGGCGCTGCGCTTTTCGCCCTCGGCGTCCAGAATCTTGGCGCGGCGTTCGCGTTCGGCCTTCATCTGCTTCTCCATAGAGTCCTGGATCTCCGCAGGAGGGATGATGTTTTTCAGCTCTACGCGGTTGACCTTAATGCCCCAGGCATCCGTGGCCTCGTCCAAAATCACGCGGATTTTCGAGTTGATCACGTCACGGGAGGTGAGGGTGTGGTCCAGCTCCATGTCGCCAATGATGTTGCGCAGGGTGGTAGCGCTCAGGTTTTCAATAGCGGACAGCGGGTTCTCCACACCGTAGGCATAGAGCTTGGGGTCGGTGATCTGGAAGTAGACCACCGTGTCGATCTGCATGGTCACGTTGTCCTTGGTAATGACCGGCTGGGGCGGGAAATCGATAACCTGCTCTTTCAGGCTGACCTTCTTGGCGATGCGGTCGATAAACGGGATTTTGAAATGCAGCCCCACCCCCCACGCGGCGTGGAAGGCCCCCAGGCGCTCCAGCACGTAGGCGTGGGCCTGGGGCACGATCTTGATGTTGGAAATGACCACCGCCAGCACAAAGATGGCCAGGACGATCCAGCCCAGGGCGCTGGCAAACTGCTCGAAGTTCACAAGGATATCATACATAAATAAGCTCCTCTCCCAATGGGTTTATTTTTTAGGCGCGACGATGAGCTTTACGCCCTCAATGCGCTCCACAACCACCTGCTCCCCGGCGGCAATGACGCCCTCCGGCTCCGTGCACCGGGCGGCCCAGCTGTTGCCCAGCACGGTCACACGCCCTTGGCCTTTCAGGTTGTCCACTTCCTCGGTGACCACCGCCGTGGCCCCCAAAGCCCGGTCGGCGTTGGTGCCCGTGGGGCCCGGCTTTTGCAGGCGCTTGGCCAGCGGCCGCGTAATGAGCACCGCGATCCCCGACCCCGCCAGGAACAGGATGACCTGCAGCCACACCGGCCCTCCGGCCAGCGCGCAGATCAGGGCCATAAGCCCTCCCGGCACGAACCAGATGGAAACCAGCGCTGGCACCATCGCCTCGACCACAGCCGCCACGATGGTCACTCCCAGCCAGATACCCGTCATCATTGCAGACCCCTCCTTCGGTTCCTTAAAGTTTTTCAGTTAAATTATACAATACATCCCCGCAAATTGCAAGCCTATCCCGCTTGTTTCCCGTATCGATTTATGCTATAATGGCCTTAAAGGAGTTGAACGCTATGGAAACCATTTTTGATCTCATCCGCGCGGGCCAGTGGGAAGTCCCCGAGACCCCCTGCCTGATGGTCGACGCCCTGGTCATGCGCGGCAACATCGCCCGTATGCAGGAGGGGGTTGCGGCCTGCGGGTGCGCCCTGCGGCCCCACATCAAGACCCATAAGATCCCCTACTTCACAAATCTCCAGCTGCAGGCCGGGGCCAGCGGCATCACCTGTGCCAAGGTCAGCGAGGCCGAGGTCATGGCAAACGGCGGCGCTCAGGATATTTTCATCGCCTACCCCATGGTAGGGGATTTCCGGGTGAAACGGGCCCTGGAGCTGCAAAAGCGCATCCGCCGCCTGATTTTGGCCGTAGACAGCTTAGAGGGCGCCCAAGCTCTCAACGAAGCTGCCAGAGCCCAGGGCGTGGTTTGCGAAGTCCGCCTGGAGGTGGACACTGGCGCCGCCCGCACCGGCGCCCTGCGGCAGGAGTGCGTGGAATTGGGCGTGAAGGTCAGCCAGATGGAGAACCTGCGGCTGACCGGCATCTACACCTTTAAGAGCCTGGTGCTGGAAAACGCCCCCACCCAGGACGCCAAAGCCGCCGCCGAAGAGGAAGTCCGCCTGATGGACGAGACGGCCAAGGCCCTTAGGGAAGCCGGACTGGACATACAGGACGTCAGCGTGGGCTCGACCCCCACAGGCCTGCTGGCGGCCCAGACCGGCCTGTGCACCGAAGTGCGCCCGGGCACCTACATCTTTAACGACTGGATGGTCATGAAGGAGGGCTGTGCTGAGTTTTCCCAAATTGCCGAGCGGATATACTGCACGGTGGTCAGCACCCCCCGGCCGGATTTGGCGGTCATTGACGGCGGCATCAAGACCTTCCCCATGGACGCCCCTATCGGCGCGGCCCCCTATTATTATCCCGGCTACGCGGTCATTTTAGACAAGGAGGGCCAGCCCCAGGAAAATCTTGTGCTGCGCCGCATGAGCGAGGAACACGGCATCGTGACCGCTGAAAACGGCGAGACAGACCTGCACGTGGGGCAGGTTCTGGAGCTCATCCCCATCCACGTGTGCCCGGCAGTGAACCTGCAGAACCACATCTTCCTGTACGAGCGCGGAGAGCTTTTGTGCATCCCTGTAGAGGCCCGGGGGATGCTGGTATGATACATATCAAAAACGCGCGCATCTGCGACGGCACGGGGGCTCAGCCCTATCCCGGCGAGCTGTTGATAGACGGCGAAAAGATCGCCGCCGTAAGCCACAGCCCTTTGGGGGACTTGGACGCAGAGGTCTGGGACGCCCAGGGACAGGCGGTCACGCCCGGCTTCATCGACGCCCACCGGCACTGCGACCTGGCCGCTTTGTATGACCCGGGCTTTGGCCAAATCGAGCTGGCCCAGGGCATTACCACGGCGGTCATGGGCAACTGCGGCCTGGCTCCCGCCCCCTGCGCGCCGGAGCATCGGAAGGAGCTTTACGATTTCCTGGAGCCCTGCCTGGGGAAGGCTCCGGAGGACAGCTTTTTCCCGAAAGTATCGGACTTTATGGGCGCGCTGGAAGCCAAACCCCATCCGCTGAACCTGGGCGTTTTGGCGGCAACGGGGGCGGTCACCACCGCCGCCAAGGGGTACGGCAATGTGCCCTTCGATACGGACAGCCGCAAACAGGCCGAGGCCTATCTGCGGGACGCCATGGAGGCCGGGGCGCTGGGACTCTCCTGCGGCATTATGTACACGCCGGAGTGCTACAGCACCACCGAGGATTTCGCGTTTATGGCGGGCATCGCCGGGGAGTACGGCGGGTACCTGACCAGCCACATCCGGGGCGAGGGAAACACGCTGACGGAATCCGTGGAGGAAGTGCTGGAGATCGGCCGGCGCGCGGGGGTGGGCGTGAACATCAGCCACTTTAAGGTGACCGGCCTGCGCAACCACGGCTGGGGCATCGAAAGGGCCATAGAAGCGCTGGAGAAGGCCCGGTCACAGGGCCAGGACGCCACGGCCGACTGCTACCCCTATACGGGCGGGTCCACCACGATTTTGTCGCTAGTGCCGCCCACGGTGCTGGAAGCCGCCGGGAACGACGTGAACGCGTTCCTGGGCACGCCCCAGGGCGAAAAACTGCTGGCCGGGGAAATCGAAAAGGAATTTGCGGACTGGGACAACATGGTGTCCTCCATTGGATGGGGGCGCATCGTGCTCAGTTCCACCGAGCTGGCGGGGCAGAGCTTCGCCCAAGCCGCGCAAAGCCTGGGGGTGTCAGAAAGCCGCCTGTTCTGCCAGCTGTGCGCGGAAAACCAGGGCAAGGTGGGCGTCATCCTCATGAGCATGGCTCAGGAGGACGTGGAGCGGGTTCTGGCGCTGCCGTATGTGTCGCTGATCTCGGACGCCCTCTACGGCAGCGGCGACAAGCCCCACCCCCGGCTTTACGGGACGTTCCCGAAGTTTTTGCGGGAGTACCCGGACTTCGGCGAGGCCGTCAAAAAAATGACCAGCCTGCCTGCCAAGCGCTTAGGGCTGCGGGACCGGGGCATCCTGGCTCCCGGCATGGCGGCGGACGTTCTGGTGTTTGACCCTGCCGCTTTCACCGACCGCGCCACCTGGGAAGACCCCAAGCAGCTGTCCCAGGGCCTGACAAAAATACTGGTAAACGGCCAGGAGCCTGTGCCCGGGGCCGGGCGGCTCCTGCGGAAAAAATAAAAGGAAGGATGATCGATATGAGCAAAGTAGAAGAAAAGCTGAAGGAATTGGGCCTTACCCTGCCCGAGCCCCCCGCAAAGGGCGGCATGTATTCCCCTGCCAAGCGCTTTGGCGGGAACCTGGTCTACATCTCCGGCTGCGGGCCCTCTACGGACGGCACGCCCATCACCGGCAAGCTGGGCGAGGGTGTCACCACCGAGCAGGGATATGAGTACGCCCGGGGCTGTATGCTCAATGTGCTGGCGGTGCTCAAGAGGGAGATTGGCGACCTGGACAA
This sequence comes from uncultured Clostridia bacterium, assembly GCA_947652665.1. GTDB lineage: Bacteria > Bacillota > Clostridia > Oscillospirales > Acutalibacteraceae > Acutalibacter. Next base: position 10,484 of record CANTDZ010000020.1, on the reverse strand, counting down.
GGTCAAGAACGCGGTGAAGGTCACCTGCTTTGTGGCGTCCACCCCGGACTTCTATGAGCAGCCCCAGGTGGCCAACGGCGGCACCCAGCTTCTGGTGGATTTGTTCGGCCAGGAAGTGGGCGCGCCCAGCCGGTCGGCTATCGGCATGAGCGTCCTGCCTGGCAATATGCCCGTGGAGACCGAGGCGCTGTTTGAGGTCGAATAACCCCTATAAAAGCGGAAAGCCTGCCCCCTTTGCATGGGGAGCAGGCTTTTTTACGCCTTTATTCCAGTTCGAAAGCACCTGTATAAAGCTGATAATATTTTCCTTTTTGAGCGATCAGCTCGTCATGGCTGCCGCGCTCGATGATACGGCCCAGCTCCAATACCATGATGCTGTCGGAGTTCTGCACCGTGGACAGCCTATGGGCAATGACGAACACCGTGCGGCCCTGCATCAGGCCGTCCATGCCCTGCTGCACCAGGCGTTCGGTACGGGTGTCGATGGAGGAGGTAGCTTCGTCCAGCACCATGACGGGCGGGTCGGCCACGGCGGCCCGGGCGATGGCCAGCAGCTGCCGCTGGCCCTGGCTGAGGCTGCCGCCGTCGCCGGAAAGGACGGTGTCGTAGCCATGGGGCAAGCGGCGGATGAAGCCGTCGGCGTTTGCCAGCTTTGCCGCCGCTTCAATCTCCTCCTGGGTGGCGTCCAGCTTGCCGTAGCGGATGTTCTCGCCTACGGTGCCGGTAAACAGATTCGTATCCTGCAAAACGATGCCCAGAGAGCGGCGCAAATCCGGCTTTTTGATTTTGTTGATATTGATGCCGTCATAGCGTATCTTGCCGTCGGCGATGTCGTAGAAGCGGTTGATCAGGTTCGTGATGGTGGTCTTGCCAGCGCCCGTGGCCCCCACGAACGCCACCTTCTGGCCAGGGTCGGCCTCCAGGGTAATGTTGTGGAGCACCAGCTTCTCGTCGTTATAGCCGAAGTCCACATCGTCCAGCTCCACGTGGCCGGTGAGCTTTGTGTAGGTCACCGTGCCGTCCTCCTTGTGGGGATGCTTCCAGGCCCAGAGCCCGGTGCGCTCAGTGGCCTCGGTGAGCTGGCCGTTTACCTCTTTAGCGTTGACCAGGGTCACATAGCCCTCATCTACCTCAGGCTCCTCGTCCATTACGTCAAAGATGCGCTCGGCACCGGCCAAGGCCATGACGATGGTATTGAACTGCTGGGAAAGCTGGCTGATGGGCATGGTAAAGCTGCGGCTCAGCTGAAGGAACGCCGCGATGCCCCCCAAGGTCAGCCCGCCCACGCCGGACAGCGCCAGCGCGCCCCCCGCTATGGCAATGAGCACATACTGCAAGTGCCCTAAGTTATTCATGATGGGCCCCATGATGTTGGCGTAGCTGTTGGCGGCGTCGGCCTCTACGCGCAGAGCCTCGTTCAGGGCATCGAAGTCGGCCTTGGCCTTCTCCTCGTGGCAGAACACCTGGACGACCTTCTGCCCCGTGACCATCTCCTCAATAAACCCGTTCACCGCCCCCAGCGACCGCTGCTGCTTGACAAAATACTTGCCGCTTTGGCCGCCGATGCGCTTGGTAATGGCCAGCATGAACGCCACGAACACCACTACCAGCAGGGTAAGCGGCAGGCTGGTGGTCACCATGGCGCAGAACACCGAGACCACCGTGATCACCGACGAGAACATCTGCGGGATGCCTTGGGAGATCATCTGGCGCAGGGTGTCGGTGTCGTTGGTGTAGCGGCTCATCAGGTCGCCGTGGGTGTGGGTGTCGAAGTATTTAATGGGGAGCGTCTGCATATGGGAGAACAGGTCGTCCCTTATCTTTTTCAGCATCCCCTGGGAAATGCCCACCATCAGCCAGTTATACAGGAACGTGGAGCCCACGCCCAGCAGGTAGATCAGCGCCATGGTGCCGATGGCCCGGAGCAGGCCCGAAAAGACGGGGTCGGGCGTGCCCAGCAGCGGGGTGATGTAATCGTCGATCAAAGTTTGCAGGAACATGGAGCCCGCCACCGACGCGATGGCGCTAATCAAAATGCACGCCAGCACAATAACAAACTGCACCTGGTAGCCCCGGCCCAAATAGCTTAAAAGCCGCTTGATGGTCTTGCCCTGGTTTTTAGGCCCCTGGCCTTTTACGAACGCGCCGGGCCCCCGGCCCGGAGGGCCTCCGTGTACTCTAGGCTGCGCCATTTTCCTCGCCTCCCTTCTGCTGTGATTCGTATACCTCGCGGTAAATAGCGCTCTTTTCCATCAGCTCGCCGTGGGTGCCCACGTCGGCTACCTTGCCGCCGTCCAAGACAATGATCTGGTCGGCGTCCTGCACGGAGGCCACCCGCTGGGCAATGATGATCTTTGTGGTGTCCGGTATCTCCTCCCGGAACGCCTGGCGGATCAGGGCGTCGGTGCGGGTATCTACCGCGCTGGTGGAGTCGTCCAAAATTAAGATCTTGGGCTTTTTCAGCAGGGCACGGGCGATGCACAATCTTTGCTTCTGCCCGCCGGAGACGTTGGTGCCCCCCTGCTCGATGTAGGTGTCGTAGCCCTCGGGCATCTGGCGAATGAAGCCGTCGGCCTGGGCCAGCTCGCAGGCCCTTATGAGCTGTTCGTCGGTGGCATTTTCGTCGCCCCAGCGCAGGTTCTCTTTGATGGTGCCGGAGAAGAGCTCGTTCTTTTGCAGCACCATGGCCACTTCCTCCCGCAGGGCCTGGACGTTGTAATCCCGCACGTCCACGCCGCCTACCAGCACCTTGCCGCCGGTGCAGTCATACAGGCGGGGGATGAGCTGCACCAGGCTGCTTTTGCCCGAGCCCGTGCCCCCTAAAATGCCTACGGTCTGGCCGGGTTCGATTTGCAGGTCGATATCCGACAGGCACACGCGGCCGCCCTTCTGGTAGCGGAACTCCACGTTTTCAAAGCGGATGGAGCCGTCCGGCACTTCCTGAATATTCTTCTGGCCGTCGGCGATCTCGTTCTCCTCGTCCAAAAGCTCGGTAATGCGCTCCATGGACGCCCGGGACATGGTGATCATGACGAAGAACATGGAAAGCATCATCAGGCTCATCAAAATCTGCGACGCGTAGGACAGCAGGCTCATCAGCTGCCCGGTGGTCATGGAGCTGCCCACAATGAGCTTCGCGCCAAACCAGGAAATCAGCAGGATGCAGCTGTACATACAAAACTGCATCAGCGGGGAGTTGAACGCCAAAATCTTCTCGGCCAGGGTGGAGTCGTAGCGGATGTCCTCGCTGGCCTTGGTGAATTTCTCCGTCTCATGCTCCTCCCGCACAAAGGCCTTTACCGCCCGGATGCCCCGGAGGTTTTCCTGCACCACGATATTCAGGCGGTCGTAGCGCTTGAACATACGCTCGAAAACCGGGTGGGCCTTGCTGGCAATGAACAGCAGCCCCGCACCCAGAATCGGGATGGCAACAAGGAAAATGAGGGACAAGGACGGGTTAAGATAAAAGGCCATGATAAGGGAAAAGACCAGCATGGCCGGGGCCCGCACCGAACGGGTCATCATCTGGAAGGCGTTCTGCAGGTTGGTCACGTCGGTGGTCAGCCGGGTGACGATGCTGGCTGAGGAAAACTTGTCGATGTTCCCAAAGGAATAACCCTGCACTTTATGGTACATATCCTGGCGCAGGTTGGCCGCAAACCCCGCCGAGGCCTTGGCCGCGCTGCGCCCCGCCAAAAAGCCGAACATCAGCGAAATCAGCGTGGCAATGGCCAGGGCGATGCCCGTCTTGACAATGGCCCCCATGTCCCCCGCCTCAATGCCCTTGTCGATGAGGGTGGCCATCAGCAGCGGGATGACCACTTCCATCACCGCCTCCATGGTGACAAAGGCCGGGGCCAGCAGGGTATCCTTCTTGTACTGCCGGACGCTGCCGGCAATCTTCCGTATCACATACACCGCTTCCTTTCTTATTGTTCATGTCCTGACAGTATGTTCCCTAACAATAGGGGCAGAAAAAACCTTACTCTATGCCCTTCTCGGCATTGCTGCGGATCTTATCGCACAGGCGGAAAAATTCCTGCTTCTCCTCAGGGGCCAGCCCCGCCGAGAGCAGCTGCTCTGTCTTGCGGATGCATTCCCCCACCCGCTCGTGGAGCTCCACGGCCCGGGGCGTCAGCACGATCTTTTTCAGGCGCGCGTCCTCCCCCACCGATTCCCGGGTGATCCATCCATTCTTCTCCATCAGCTGCAAAATGCCCGTCACCGTGGACCGCCGTATGGCAAACTGCTCCTGTATGTCCCGCTGGAACACATCCCGGCCCCGGTTCTCATAGAGGTAGTTCATGACCCAGGTCTGGGTCTTGGTGGGCTTCTCCTTGAGGTCGCCAAAGGCGCGCTGGTCCACCAGCCGCTTGCACAAAATGTGCAGCCGGTGCACTTGGAAGCCGATCTCATCCCAGGGCTCTTTGCCTTGCCCGCGCATGGCGGCACCTCCTCCCAAAAACTTGTTAGCTTGCGAACTGTTAGGCTTCTATTATTATAAGCCAAGTCCTTTCCCCTGTCAAGGGGGATGCCGAAAAAAATAAAGGAAGGATGCCAAAAACGGCCGCCTTCCTTTATAAATTGCTTATGCCTGGTACACAATCTCGCCATCCATAATCGTGTACAGCGTCTTGCACTGTACGTCGGTCAGCGGGTTGCCCTTGTAGATCACCACATCGGCGTCCTTGCCGGCTTCCAGGCTGCCCACGCGGCTGTCTATGCCCACAATCTCCGCCGGGTTGATGGTGACCGCCTTCCAAGCGTCCTCCTCGCTTAGCCCGGCCTGCATGGCAAGCCCCGCGCACAGCGGCAGGTATTTCAGCGGGATGACCGGGGCGTCGGTGATGATGGCCACCTTCAGGCCGTTCTCCACCAGTACCCGGGGGGTATCCCAGCACTTGTTCTTGAGCTCGAACTTGCTCTTGCTGCCAAAGGTGGGCCCGACCAGACAGGGGCGTCCCTCTTTCGCCAGCTCGTCGGCAATGAGATGGCCGTCCGTGCAATGGTCCAGGGTGATGCCCACCCCAAACTCCTTGGCAATGCGCAGGGATGTAAAGATGTCGTCGGCCCGGTGGGCGTGGCTCTTCAGGGGGATCTCGCCCCGCATAACCGGCAGCATGGCATGGAGCTTCGCGTCGAACTCCGGCTTCTTATGGCCCTCAGGGTCCTTCTCCCAAGCGTCCATGGCCTCTTTGTAGTTCTGGGATTTCTGTAGGACCTCCCGCAGCAAAGCCGCCGTGCCCATGCGGGTGATGGGGGCTTTCTTGCTGTCGCCACCGTAGCAGCGCTTGGGGTTCTCGCCAAAGGCGATCTTCATGGCAATGGGGTCCTTCACCACCATGTTGTCCACCCGCTTGCCGCAGAGCTTCACCGCCAAAAACGTGCCGCCCACAACGTTCGCGCTGCCGGGGCCGGTAACGGCGGTGGTGACCCCGTGGCTGTAGGCATCAAAGAACGCCTCGTCCATAGGGTTCAGGCCGTCGATGCCCCGCATATGGGGCGTGACGGGGTCGGTGCGCTCGTTGTAGTCGGCGCCCTCAAAGCCGATGGCTTCCTCGTCCAGGCCGATGTGGCAGTGGCCCTCCACAAAGCCCGGGGCCACCAAGCAGCCTTCCGCGTCAATAACCTGGGCGTCGGCCGGAGCCTCTACTGTCTTGCCCATCGCCACGATCTTCGAGCCGTCCAGGAGCACCTGCCCCCCGGGGATGTCCTCGCCGGTGACGGGCTTTACAAGGCCGTTCTTAATTAAAATCATGAAAAAAACCTCCCGCAAAAAATTGGCAAAAGCCTGCTCCTATCATACCAATTCGCGGCCCGGTTTTCAATACCTTGCGTGTGAATTTACTTTGTGGTATAATAAAAGAAAACTCCCAGGAGCCTTTATGGAAACAAAAAAGCTTATCACCCTGCGGGGGGCGGTTTTCTTTTTAGCCTTGTTGTTAGTTGCCGCTATCCTCTTCTTTTGGCTGGATTCCTCCCCCCAAGCCGTCACCGCCACGGTGGAGGTGGACGGCAGCCCTGTCTTGACCCAAAATCTTACGGCCCTCGAAGAACCTTCTGCGGCCACCTTCTCCGGCACGGACGGCCATACCGTAACCATTGAATTCACGCCCACGAGCGCGCGCTTCCTGTCCTCCACCTGCCCCGACCAAACCTGCGTGCGCACCGGCACGCTCACCCACGCCGGGGAAACCGCCTTATGCCTGCCCGCCCGGATCTCGCTGCGCCTGACCGGCCCCGATGCCGGCTTCGACGCCACGACTTACTGAAAGGAGCCCTATGAAAAAGACTTCCGCCCGTACCGCCTTTACCGGCCTCCTGGCCGCCCTGGCCCTGGCCCTCTCCTTTCTGGAGGGCCTTCTGCCTCCCCTGCCCATGCTGCCACCGGGAGCCAAGCTGGGCCTCTCAAACGTGGTCACCATGTACGCCGCAGGGAGCGTCGGCCTTCCCTGCGCGCTGTTTTTAGCTGTGCTCAAGGGCGGCTTTGCCTTTTTGGGGCGCGGCGTCACGGCAGGGCTTATGAGCCTCTGCGGCGGCGTGGCCAGCACGCTGGTCATGTGGGGGCTCCTGCGCAGGACAAAGGCGTCGCTGATGGTTATTGGCGTATGGGGGGCCCTCACCCACAATGCCGCGCAGCTGGCCGTGGCGTGGTTCTTAACGAGCCAGGCGGTTGTTTTTTACGTGCCCGCGCTGTTGGTCTTCGGCGTGCTTACGGGACTGCTTACGGGGCTGGTGCTGAAGCTTTCCCTGCCGCCGCTGCAAAAAATGGCAAAGCATATGGGGATGGGCGGCAAATGAGGGCGGCGGTTCAGTTTGCAGGCCCTGCCGCTTGGATTTTGTCCTCGATTTGCCCTTCCACAAGCAGCTTCATAAATTCAGCATGACGGGCCATGCGTAAATCCCACCAGCTTATTTCATCGTCAGAACCGCTTTTAGAATAGGTAATTTCACCGTTTGCAGTAGAGGAACAGGCATTACAGATATTCCCGTCCTCGCCAATGGCAACGGCCTGGGACATATCCCATGTGCTTCCGGGCATGATGGCTTCGTTCCGTGCTACATCAAAGGCAAACCATGTGTCAATCTTCTCAAAAATCTCCTGGGCATAAGCCGGGTCCTGCTCCATGCGTTCCTGCACTTTGGGGTGGATGACCACAGCCTTGCTCCCTGGCGGGACGTTGCCCAGGGCGTGAATCTCCTTCGGCGCGGTAAATTTGCCATCTATAGAGCCATAGAAGGGATTGGCCCCGGTAGGCTGCCAATTCTCCAGCGTTTCTTTTGCCTTATCCCCGTCCTGGTAGAGCAGGTAATGAGGATAGTCCGTCCGGGTTTTCCAATAATTGCTGCTGGCGTCAAAGACGTGATAATGGATGCCCGGATATTTGGCTTTCAGCATGGTCTCCAGTGTAGGAGCTTCCACCTGCGCGGTATTGCCGACGGACACGGTGTCAAGCTTATTCCGGCTGATTTGCGCAGCCATATTAAGAAAACCGACGCTCTGCGTCCCGGCCTGCTTTGTCTCACGGGTCCTCGTAGGGACGCTATACATTCTTGCCCCTAAATTTGACTGAATCGTATTCATAGTTAACTCCTTTCCTGCAATAAAACAGTTGCGGAAAATTCCCGCTGATGTGTAGTCAGCTCCAATTCTCCCATATACTTCTCCGCCACCCGGCGCACGTTGGACAGGCCAAGACCGTGCATGGGGGCATCTTCCGTTTTTGTCGTGACAGGCAAACCGTCCTGCCCAAATACCACCTCGCCCATGAAAGAGTTTTTGACCTCTATCAGAAAGAAATGTCCTTTTCTCTTTCCAGTCAGCACGATAAGGCGCTCACCCTCGCTGACCTTCTCGCAAGCCTCTATTGCATTTTGCAGCAGGTTTTGGAGGATGATGCCCACATCAAACGCATCATAAGCCCCCGGCTCCGGGTAATGGAAATCCACCTGGAAATGGACGCCCAAATCAAGGCTCCGCCGCCGGGTATCGTTGACGATCACATCCGTAACCGGGTTTCCTGTCTGGAGCGTCAGTTCAAAGTCGCTCATGCTCTCGTCTATCCGGGAGATATAGTCCTCCAAACTGGCGTACTCACCACTATGGGACAGCCCCCGGATGTTCATGAGGTGCCCGCGCATTTCATGCTTTTGCTGACGTATCTGGGCATAAAACCGCTCCATTTCCTCTATCCGCGACCGAAGGGCCTGTTCCTCCCGCAGTGCGGCCATATCCTGCTGGAACGTGATGGTCAAATAAGACCCTGCGCAAAACAACAGAGCCAGCACGGGTATCAGAGCCAAAAAAGCTGGGTGACGCTCATAGAGTTGGAGCAGGACGCCATCTTTGAATTCAATCAGTAAACGGGAAATCACTTGCCCGAACAGGATACCTGCCGCCGGGACTAAACATAGATAACACAGTTCCCGCCGGTGCAGGGCTATGCGCTGCTTTTTCAGCCGCCTTTGAAGGGCATACAACATAACCGCCATCAGCGCGGCGTGGGACAGGAAAAACAAGGTAATCAGAAAAGCCGCCCGGAGATAGACGCTTCCCAGCGGTTCGGCCTGGAAGGGCACGGCCTGTTCGGCAAGGAAATACAAACTTTCCGCTATGAGCCCACTGGAAATGCGGGCGTTCCAATAGAGGACTGCTAGGAGAAAGCCTTGGGAACCAAAGGCAAAAGCCAGCAAGGCAATCACGGTCAGGCCGAAAACCCCTTGCGGAGCGGCAAGCCAATCGCAGAGCAGATATGTGGCTACATACCCGGCTCCCGCAATTACCCGTTTTTGCACAAAGGGACGCAAAAACGCAGTTAGGAAAAAGGCGTGCAGTAAACCTGCCCCAAGTTCAAAAACATGGTTAAAAATCCGGAATTCTGCTTCGCTCATAGGCCAGCTCCCTTTTTCAAAAAGCGGAGATAGGCTTTTATAAAATCCTGAACCTTATATTTGGAAAGCAGCAGCTTTTCCCCGTTTGTCATTGTCACTTCCGATTTACTATACCCGCTCACATAGGAGAGGTTGACCAGATATCCCTTGTGGATGCGGAAAAACTGGTCTTGCAGTTCCTGCTCCAAGTCCCCGATTTTTGCGTAGTAGGCCTGTTCGCCATCCTGCAAATGCAGCACGACCTTGTGATTGCTGCTCTCGACGTAGTAGATGCTGTCCAGCGGTATAGTTCGGCTGGCCTTGGCGGATTGGAGCGTCAGAACACGCCCTGTTCTTTTGCTGGCACTCTCAATCTGTACAACAGCCCGGGCGAAAACTTGGGCGAACTTTTCCTTGTCTACCGGCTTCAGCAGGTATTGGAACGCGCCCACGTCAAAAGCGTCGAACACATACCGCTCGTAGCCGGTCACAAAGATTATGACAGGCTGGGCCACACTTTTCTCGCGAATTTTACGGGCCAGGGCCATCCCGTCTAGATCCGGCATTTCTACGTCCAAAAAGAGCAGATCGGCCTCCCGACCGTCCGCCAGATAATCCCCAGCAGAGGCGTACTCTGCAATCTCGCAGAGGCAGGGCTGCGCGCCAATCAGGGACGAAAGGTAGGCGCGGGTTTGAGCTTCGTCATCACAAATGGCTATTTTTATCATGTTGCTATTCCTCTATCGTTTTATTCGTTCCAAGGCTGGCCTGAGTTAACCCGGACGGCGCAACTGGACGGTTTGACGACGCAACTGGATTGCATATGTCAACTTTATGATAACCCATAGCCAGGGTGAGGGCAAGTGTTCATTTTTCGGGGTTGATTTCTTCTGTTTATATGTTATAATCGGATTTATAGATGCAAAAACGCACAAGGTGGGTGCATTTTATAACACGACCTTTTATCCAAACCACTAAAGGAGACTGTCATCATGTATGAACTAATCCAAGTTTCGGAGCAGAGCTACTACATCCAAAGTCCGGCGAAAATCGGGCTGGTGAAGCTGAACGAGCAGGACGTCTGCCTGATCGACAGCGGCAACGACAAAGATGCCGGGAAGAAAGTCAAACGCATATTGGATGCCAACGGCTGGCGGCTCACCGCCATCTACAATACCCACTCCCATGCTGACCACATCGGCGGCAATAAATACTTGCAGGGCCAGACCGGGTGCAAAATCTACGCGCCGGGGATCGAGTGCGCCTTTACTCGCTACCCCATTTTGGAGCCATCTCTTTTATACGGCGGCTATCCGTGTAAGGAACTGCGACACAAGTTTCTTATGGCCCAAGAGAGCGATTCTCAGGAGCTGACACCAGCGTGTTTGCCAGAGGGCTTTGAAATTATCCCTCTGCCGGGGCATTTCTTTGATATGGTGGGTTTCCGCACAGCCGACGACGTGGTCTATCTGGCGGACTGCCTGTCCAGTAAAGAGACACTAGACAAGTATAAAATCGGCTTTATTTATGATGTTGCCGCCTACCTGGATACGCTGGAGAAACTGTAATCGTTGAATAGCCTTTGCAGGATTGCCTCAAAGCAAAGCGGCTCC
>CANTDZ010000019.1 GCA_947652665.1 uncultured Clostridia bacterium | reverse complement strand
CCTCAATAATACCCCTCAAGCAAAAAGGTGGAAGGCCGGATTTTTCCGGCCTTTCTCCTTTTTGTGCATAATTTCCTTCCGGGCAGGCCAAAATACAGTCACGAAGCCAGACGTATTTTACTCCGAAAGGAATGAACCTCTTATGAATGGAAAAAGATTCTCAGAAGACAAGGCCCGGCGCAACGGTTTCTATTTGGCCCTGGCCGTCTGCCTGGTAGCCGTGGGCATTGCCGCCTGGAGCACGTATGATGCCGTCCACGGGTACCTCAGCCCCGAAGATGCGGCGGCCGACCCGGCGCTCATCCAGCAGCAGGAGGACGAGGTGCGCAGCAGCCAGCAGGACGACGATCCCGAGGCCCCCAAGAAAGCGGAAAGCTCAGCGGCGTCCAAGGCCTCCTCCGCTGCGGCCGCCGGGGCCCAAACCGTCAGCCAGGCCCCCACGCCCGCGCCTACCAAGAGCCCTTCGCCCACCCCGGAGCCCGAATCCAGCGAAGCCCCCCAGGTGCCCGTCAACGCGCCGCTTTATGAAATCAGCACCGAGATGATCTACCCGCTCCAGTCCGGGCAGATCGACAAGGCGTACAGTTCCGGCGCACCTATGTACTCCGAAACCATGAAGGACTGGCGCATCCATGCCGGCTCTGACATCACCGCCGAAGCCGGCGAACAGGTGCTGGCCTGCGGCAACGGCATGGTTAAGGAGACGTACACCGACAGCCTCCTGGGCAACGTGGTGGTCATTGAGCACGGCGACTATGTCTTCTATTACTGCGGCCTGGGCGAGGACTTCATGGTGGAGCCAGAGCAGGTCGTCAACATGGGACAGGCTATCGGCACGGTGACCGCTGTACCGGTGGAGTCGGCGCAGCAGCCGCACCTGCATTTGGAAGTCCGGCGCGACGGGGCCTGCCTGGACCCCCGCAGCGTGCTGGAGGGACAGAACTAAATCATATCGCAGCCGCTGCCTGGGACGGGGCGGCTGCTTTTTTTGTCCCGGAAATCATCTAACAAATGGATAGGGATCCGCAAAAATTTTCCCTTGCAATTTTCCCTGCGTGTGCTATACTTTGGGAAAACAGCGGCAAGAGGCCGCGGAGAGGAAATCACTCATGAGAAAAATTACTTTTATGGGCGCGGGGAGCACCGTCTTTGCGCGTAACGTGCTGGGCGACTGTATGTGCAGCGAAGTCCTGCGGGATGCGGAGTTTGCTTTGTATGACATCGACGCCGTGCGGCTCTCGGAGAGCGCGGAGATTTTGGGCGCTATGAACGAGACAAAGGGAGGGCACGCGAAAATCACCACGTTCCTGGGCGTGGAGAACCGCAAGGACGCCCTGCGCGGCGCGGATTTTGTGGTGAACGCCATCCAGGTGGGGCTGTACGACCCCTGCACCATCATCGATTTTGAGGTGCCGAAAAAGTACGGCCTGCGCCAGACCATCGGCGACACCCTGGGCATCGGGGGCATTATGCGGGCGCTGCGCACCATCCCGGTTATGGCGGACTTTGCCCGGGACATGGAGGAAGTCTGCCCGGATGCTTGGTTCCTCAATTACACCAATCCCATGGCGATGCTTTCGGGCTTCATGCAGCGCTATACAGGAGTTAAGACCGTCGGCTTGTGCCACAGCGTACAGGTCTGCAGCGAGGGGCTGCTCAAGGCCCTGGGCATGGAGGACAAGCTGGAGGGCCGCAAGGAGCTCATCGCGGGCATCAACCACATGGGGTGGCTCTTGGAGCTCAAGGACAAGGACGGGAATGACCTGTACCCCGAAGTGCGCCGCCGGGCCAAGGAGAAGAACGCAAACGAACAGCACAAGGACATGGTGCGCTTTGACTACATCGACAAGTTCGGCTATTATTGCACGGAGTCCAGTGAGCACAACGCCGAGTACAATATGTTCTACATCAAGTCCAAATACCCCGAGCTTATTGACCGCTTCCAGATCCCTCTGGACGAGTACCCCCGCCGCTGCGTCGACCAGATTGAGAAGTGGGCCAAGCAGCGGGACGAGCTGCGCCAGAGCCATCAGCTGGACCACGAGCGATCCCGGGAGTACGCCTCGCACATCATGGAGTCCATCGTCACCGGCAACCCCTATCAGATTGGCGGCAACGTCCTGAACACCGGCGGGCTTATTGAGAACCTCCCGGCCGACGCCTGCGTCGAAGTGCCCTGCCTTATCGACGGTATGGGCGTGCATCCCTGCCGCGTTGGCCGCCTGCCCGTGCAGTGCGCCGCCATGAACATGACCAACATCAATGTGCAGCTTCTGACCATTGAAGCCGCCGTGACGCTTAAGAAGGAGCATATTTACCAGGCCGCCATGCTCGACCCGCACACGGGCAGTGAGCTGGATATCGATACCATTGTTAAGATGGTGGACGATCTCATCGATACCCACGGGGACTGGCTGCCGAAGTACCACTAAAGGACGAAATATTGAATTTTAGGCGGAGTGGCGCAGCGAAAGCGGTGCCACTCCGATTTTTAACGGATACACCCATACTAACAGTAGAATAATTTCCTTCCAAACTATCCGCCCCGTATGTTCAAAAAGCCGCAGAACCCTGCTATAATCATACCAAACCCCAAGGAAAGGTATGATTCCTATGCAGCTATCTGATAATATTCGCTCCTTCCGAAAAGAGCGTTCCCTGACCCAGGAGCAGCTGGCAGAAGCCCTGGGCGTCACCGACGGCGCCGTGTACAAATGGGAGGCCGGGCTGTCCACGCCGGACATCCGCCTCATCATGGAGCTGGCAGACCTGTTCGACACCTCTGTGGATGTCCTGCTGGGCTTTGAAGTAAAGGACAACAAACGGCGGGCAGCTGTGCAGCGTCTGAAAGATTTTGAACATCATAAAGACGAGCAGGGCCTTGCCGAAGCCGACAAGCTGCTCATCCGCTACCCCAACTGCTTTGAAATCGTCTACCAGAGCGCGGTGCTGTACTGGGAGTTCGGGTTTATGGGTCGGGATAAGGTTTTGCTGGCGCGCTCGGTTGAGCTGATGGAACGTGCCAGCCTGTTGATCGCCCAAAACACCGACCCGGAAATCAGCGAAACCTCGATCGCCTTTGACATAGCGCAGGCTTACTTTGCCATGGAGGAGAACGAGAAAGCGATTGAAATTTACATGCGGAACAACCCTCGGGGCATCATCAACGATTCGATCGGCTATATCCTGGGCACGCGGTGCGCCCGTCCGGACGAAGCCGTCCCGTATCTCTCCAGAGCGCTTCTGCGCTGCGCTACCTCTTTGCACCGGGTGGTGGTCGGGTATTTCCACGTGTATTTCGCGAAGGGGGATTTCCAGTCTGCGGCCGACATCCTCCAAGTATGCCTTGGCTTCTTCCGCACACTCAAAAGGCCCGGTCAAAACAGCTTCCTGGACAAGACCAGCACGGAACTCTATGTCCGGCTTGCCGCGGCACAGCTAAGGTTGGGGGATGCGGCTGGGGCAAGGGAATCCCTGCGCACGGCAAAAAGGCTGGCAGAACAATTCGATTCGGCACCAGATTACAGCGGGGAGAGCGTGCGTTTTATCTCGGTGGGTCGGCCCGTGACCGCCTTTGACGACATGGGTGACACTGCCATGTCCAGCATTTGCAACCGGGTGGCGGCCTTCCGGGATGAAACCCTCACGGCCCTCTGGGACGAGGTGAGCCGCCATGAGTAACCGGATTTTGTTTCTGTTCAGCAAAGGCGTGTCCTACATCGGCACAAGCCTGTTCAGCTTTGCGCTGAGTTGGTATATTCTGTCCGAGACAGGCTCCGGGCTGGGGTTCAGTATATCGCTGGTGGTCAACTATCTGCCGCAAATTGTCCTGTCCCTGTTCGTGGGGAAGCTAAGCGACAAGACCCGCCGCCCCAACCGCATCCTGGTTTTGTGCGATGTTGTCAGCGCCCTGGCCTGCTGCCTGCCGCTCATCCGCCTGGGGCTGGGGTCTATTTATGCCACGATTTTTCTCCTGTCCGCAGTTTCAGCGGTATTCAACAACGTGATTGATGCGCACCTTATCCACCTGGAGGGCGTGGACAGCCCGGAAAGGCTGAAAAAATTGACCTCGGCGGCGCAGTTCATTACCTCCGGGGTCAATGTGATAGCCCCGGCTATGGGCGGGGCGTTGGTACAGGTGCTGTCTGTGCAGATGTTCGCGGCCCTCAACATCGTCTCCTTTTTGCTTTCCGCGCTGGGGGAGGTCTGGCTGAAATATCGCCCGTCAGAGCTGTGCAGGGCCGGGCAAGAAAAAGGGAACGCAAAAGCGGTGCTTTCGTATATGTTTGGTCAGAAGAAGCTGCGGACATTTTTTCTCGCAGACAGCCTGGGGAATTTCTGCGTCAGTGCAGGCATAAACGTGGCACTGCCTTTAATCGTGACGGCTACGCTGGGCATTTCCTCGGGCGGCTATGGGCTGATTTCCAGCAGCGTCGCGGTGGGCTCGGTGCTGTGCGCTCTGTGGCGGACGAAGTTCCCCGGCAGCAGCCGGCTCCAATACCCTTTTTTGAAAATGGGGCTGATTGGGGCCTGTATGCTGGTGCTGGCGCTGGCGGCTTACATCCCCTATCAAGCATTTTGGTCGATGGCGGCACTTTGCCTCATTATGTTTGTTACTGGGTGGCTGTCTGTGGACATCAACATCCAATCCAAAACAGCCATCCAGCTTTTCGTGGAACCGTCTTATTTGGGGAAAGTGCTGGGGATGTCCACATCTATTTCTTACGTTTTGATACCGTTGTCGCTGGTGCTGGCGGGCGGGGCAGCAGATATCTGGCCGTCCTATGTTTTGCCCTTGGTGAGCGGGGCGGCTTTGATGGGGGTGCTGGTCATTTTGTGGCGGCAGGAAGCGTCAAAGTAGAGTTGAAAAGGCTTTTCAGAGGTAGACCGCTGTAGGATTTTTCGGGTACGCGCCTATTGCCGCATCTCTACAAACAGCAACGAATAGCTTTCTTCCTTCGAATTGCTTTCCCGCCTTTGAAACCGATTCCACCTGATTTACCATTGATTTTGTGTTCAAATATGGTATACTGTATGCGTGTGGTTCGACAAATTCTGATAAAATCCGACACAGCATAAAGGAGAATACAAATATGGTAAAGGTGCAGGAGTATAGAGGGCATATTCGGAACTGGATGGCGCTTTGCGGGGAGCTCTTAATTGACCCGGCTCTACCAAGAGAGGAGCGGGAAAAACAGATTCTGACGAGGGCGTATGAAACATGGGGCTATGAGATGGCGGACCACCTGTATGGCATGTTCGCCTTTGCCCTGTGGGATGAGGAGGAACAGAAGCTTTTCTGCCTGCGCGACCAGTTGGGCACAAAGCCGTTCTATTATTATGTGACAGCGGATGGACAACTGCTCTATGGGACAACCATCCGCAAAATCATGGAGCAGCCGGGCTTTGTGAAGGAACTGAATGAGGATATGCTGCAGATCTACCTGACCTTGACCTATGGCGCGGGGGAGGACACTTTCTTCAAAGGGGTAAAGAAGCTGCTGCCTGGGCGGTACCTGGTCTGGAAGGACGGGAAAATAGAGATCACCCGTTACTGGAAACCGGAGTTCCACCCGGATGACAGCAAATCTCTGGAAGACTGGGCGGAAGAAATCCATACGGCCCTTGCGCGCATTATGCCGGAGGTGAAGACGCCGGACGAGTACGCGGAAGCTTTTCTTTCCGGGGGCGTGGACTCCTCTTATGTGCTTGCCATGTCTGGTGTTCAAATAACAAATTCCTGCGGCTATGACGAGGAACGTTTCGATGAGTCGGGGCTGGCGGCAGAAACGGCCCGGATTTTGGGGCGGGAAAATCGGAGATGCCGCATTACGCCGGAAGAATATTTTGCGGCGGTCCCCTATGTGATGGTTCATATGGAGCAGCCTTTGGGAGACGCCTCCGCAATCGCTTTTGCCATTGCGTGTAAAGCCACTGCGGAGCATACGAAGATTTGCTATTCCGGCGAGGGGTCGGATGAGTTTTTCGGCGGGTACAATATGTACCGCAATGCGGAGCGCTACGGCGAGAACCTGAAGAACTTCTATGTGGGCAACACGAACATCATGAAAGAGGAGGAGAAAAAGCAAATCCTGAAACGCTATTCCGAGAATATCCTTCCCATCCACCTGGCGCAGGGCATCTACGAAGAAACGGAAGGACTGGACCCGCTGACGAAGATGTCTGATGTGGACATTCAGCTGTGGCTGGAGGGAGACATCTACTTGAATGTGGACAAAATGAGCAGGGCCGCAGGGCTTGAAATCCGGATGCCGCTGAGTGACCTACGCATCTTCGATATTGCGTCCCGGATTCCATCCAGGTATAAGGTGAACCAGGAACAGAACAAGGCGGCTTTCCGTGCGGCCGCCGCCAAGGTTCTGCCAGAGGAGATTGCCTTTCGCAAGAAGCTGGGGTTCATTGTTCCCATCCGAGTCTGGATGGCAGATGACCGGTATAACCAGGATGTGCGCGCTCGGTTCCGCAGCGAGACGGCCGAGAAGTTTTTCCAGGTAGAGGAAATTAACAAAATATTGGACGAGTATGTGGGAGGAAATTCCGATAACTGGAGAAAGGTATGGGTGATTTATACGTTTCTGGTGTGGTATGACGAATACTTTGAAAAGCGGTAATGCGGCATCGCTGGTGATATAATAAACACATCCCAATGAGAAAGGCGTGACCATCATGAAGAAAGACCCCGTCCGCATCCCCGCGTGCTTTGACCTGGCCCAAACCCTGGACTGCGGACAGGCCTTCCGCTGGTGGCCGCTGCCGGAAGGCGCATGGCAGGGGGTGGCAAAGGGCCGGGTGCTGACCTTATGGCTATCCGACGGCGAGATCTGCCTGGACTGCCCTCTGGAGGACTTCGAGGCCGTCTGGCGCAGCTACTTCGACCTGGACGCCGACTACGATGCCAAACGCGCCCAGCTTTCCACCATGAGCCCGGTCCTGGACCAGGCGGTCCGCTTTGCGCCGGGCATCCGCATCCTGCGGCAGGAGCCCTGGGAGGCGTTATGCTCGTTCATTATCTCGCAGAACAACAATATTAAGCGCATCAAGGGCATCGTAGAGCGCCTGTGCAAGGGCTGGGGAGAAGCGATCCCAGGCACGCCCTTCCATGCGTTCCCCCGCCCGGAGGCCTTGGCCGAGGAGAGCGTCGAGGGGCTGGCGCCGCTGCGCTCGGGGTACCGTGCGAAGGCACTGATCGACTGTGCGCGGAAGGTGGCTGGCGGGGAAGTTGACCTGGATTTTGTCGCCAAGGCCCCTGTGGAAGACGGCCGTGCGGAACTCCAGAAAATCACCGGCGTAGGGCCGAAGGTCGCCGAATGTGCCCTGCTGTACGGGTTCCACAAGACCCAGTGCTTCCCCCTGGACGTGTGGATGAAGCGCGCCATGCAGACGCTCCTGCCGGACTTCACGCCGGAGGATTTCGGTGAAAACGCGGGCCTGGCCCAGCAATACATATTCCATTACAGCCGGCTCCACCCGGAGCTTTTTTAGGAGTCTTTATGAAGAAGAAATGGTTCCTGTTTATTTTGATTGTGTTAGCGGCCGTCCTGGTCACTGGTCTTGCGGTGTTCCGCTTTGCCTCTGGCCAGCGGCCCTTTGCCCATATCACCGCCGACCAGATCGCCTCGGCCCGGGTAGAGATTATCCCCCCGGACAAAGAGGCGGACTTGGACCGGGAAGCCATCGAAGATCTGGCCGGCATCCTGCGGGTGGTCACGGTCTACCGTAAGGACGACTCGTACCGGGACTACTCGGGGCAGGCGGCAGTGTATACCATTTCCCTTACGGACGGGACGGTGGTCACCGTGCAGGCGTATAACCCCTTCCTCATTATTGACGGCGTGGGGTACCGCACGAAGTACGAGCCCTGCCAGGCCCTCAGCGCCTTGGGCAACGAGCAGCTGGAGGAATAAGTTTTACCAGATTTGCGTCTTGGATGCATCCCAGAGTCTTGTTACACTCTCCTTCAGGTAAGTATCGCACTTAAATGTTCGTACTTGTTTTCTGTACTCATTCTTGCTATAATAGTCCTACGAGATGCGGGGAAGGTCAACCCCGCGATAATAGGAGGAAAATGATATGAGCAAAAAAATTGTAGTGATCACCGGAAGCCCCCGCAAGAACGGCAACAGCTTCGCCATGACCGATGCTTTTATCAAAGCCGCAGAGGAAAAAGGCCACACCGTCACCCGCTTCGACGCGGCCATGAAAAAGGTCGGCGGCTGCCGCGCCTGCGAAACGTGCTTCAAGACCGGCAAAGCCTGCTCTTTCGACGATGACTTCAATACCATCGCCCCGGCCATCCTCGAGGCGGACGCTTTGGTGTTCACCATGCCGCTCTACTGGTACTCCATTCCCGCCCAAATCAAGGGCGTCATAGACCGCATCTTCTCCTTTGTAGTGGGTGGAAAGGACATTTCCGGCAAAGAATGCGCCCTCATCGCCTGCTGCGAAGAGGACGATATGTCCGTACTGGACGGCGTGCGCATCCCCATGGAGCGCACCTGCGCTTTGAACAAATGGAAGATGGTGGGCGAAGTGCTGGTTCCCGGCGTGCTGAACGTGGGCGACATCGACAAGACCGACGGCTGCAAGCAGGCAGCAGAGCTGGCCGATAAGTTCTAAACGCGTCCTGCTGTAAGGCAAGAAAAGGAGCATCCCGGACGGGGTGCCCCTTTTTCCTATTCTATCCCTTTGTGCTCTCCACCAGCAGTTTCCGTTTCTTCCACATACCAGAGAAGAAGTACACAGCCGAGGGGATCGCCGTAACGTAAGTAGCCAGGCTGTAACCCAGCAGGATGCCATACATTCCCATGCCCAGCACGCGCTCAAACAGCAGGCACAGGCCAATGCGCGCCACCACGCCGTCCATGAGGCCGATGATCAGGTTCAGCCGCGCGTGGCCGATACCCTGGATAAAAGGCGAAAACGCGTGCATGATAGGGAACGCCGGCAGCCCGATCAGCAGGGTAGTCATGAACAGGGAGGACAGCTCCAGCACATCCGCGTCCTGGGTGAAGATGGAGAAAATCGCCCGGGGCCACAGGGCAAAGCACGTGAACGCAATAGCGGCGATCACCAGGTTGATGAGAAGGGCCGCGTATACGGTCTGTTTGGAGCGCTTCTGCTCACCGGCGGCCATATTCTGGCCGATCATGGTAGAAGCCGCCATGCTGACCGACATGGTGAGCATGGTCGCCATCATTTCTACCCGCCGCCCTACGCCAAAGGTCGCGGAAGCCGCCAGGCCGTAAACATTGATAAACCCGTTGATAAACAGCATGGAAATGGTAATAGCGCTGTGCTGCAGGGCCATGGGGAAGCCCAGCTTCAATAGGATTTCCAGCTTGTCTTTTACAATGCGGAAACTCTTGCGCTGAAAGTCGAACCCGAACTGCTCCCGGCGCTTGTACAGGTAGCCGATGGAGATCAGGAAGGAGACGGCCTGGGCGATGATCGTAGCCCAAGCGGCTCCGGCGGCGCGCATCCCCAGCGGGCCCACAAAGAGGATGTCCAGCACCACATTAAGCAGGGAGGCAATGGCGATGAACACCAGGGGCCGCTTGCCGTCGCCCATGCCCCGCAGGATGGCCGAAACCATATTATAGCCATAAGTAAACAGAATGCCGCCGCTGCAGACCAGCATATAGTCCACGGCCTGGTCATAGGATTCGGCCGGGACATTGAGCAGGCGCAGTACCGGCCCATGCAGCGTCAGCCCCAGCACGGTCATGACCACGCCCAGCGAGCCCACCGTGGTAAACAGCGTGCCGATGGTTTCCTTCATCCCCTTCCTGTCCCGGGCCCCGGCCTGCTGGGAGATCAGGATCTGCCCCGCCGAAGAAAACCCCATGGCGATAGTCGTCATCAGCATGATCACCTGGGCGGAAACCGTCACCGCCGAAAGCCCCGTGCTTCCTACGTACTGGCCGACGATGATCATGTCGATCATGGAGTATAGGGTCTGCAGCAGGTTGGACAGCATGAAGGGAAGCGCCAAATGCACCAAAATGGAAAACACGTTCCCTTTTGTCAAGTCGTTGACCATGCTTTTTTTGTTTGCCTGTTCCATATGCTTCGCTCCTTGTATTTTGTTCGTTTGCTAACTAATTGTAGCACAGCAGCGGGGCGCTGTCAAGACAGCCCATGGGGGACTTAATATCCGTGTCCTGGATGCCGATATTACCACAGACAAAAAATTTTTTGAAATTTTTTTCAAAACCGCCTAACCAAACCGTTGGTCCGTGCGTCTAATGATTGAAAAACCTGAAATGGGGTGAAGACATTGTGATGGAACGATTGGTAAGAAAGGCGCAAAATGGCGACAAGGAGGCTTTCCTCCGCCTCATGCGGGAGTACGAGATGCCCATGTACCGTACCGCAAAGGCCATTTTGCACCGGGAAGACGATGTGGAGGACGCCGTGCAGGAAGCTGTGTGCCGGGCGTTCTACAAGATCGGCGACGTTCGCAAGCCCCGGAGCTTTAAGGCTTGGCTTATGCGGGTGGTGATCAACTGCTGCTTTGACCTGCTGCGGGATCAGCGGGGCATCGTGCCCCTGGAGCTGCTGCCGGAGCCAGCCTTCACCGCGGAATACGACACCGCCCTGGATGTCCGGGAGAGCCTGGCCGCCCTGGGCGAAAACGACCGGCTGATCTTGACGCTGTATTATCTCAACGACCTGTCCGTGCGGGACGTGGCCAAGCTTTTGGGCATCAGCGAGGGCGCGGTCAAGCAGCGGCTGGTGCATGGGCGCAAACGGTTCAAGGACGCATACGAGGCTCGCGAACAGGAAGGGAGGGCTGTAAGCTATGAGGAATAAACCAAACATGGAAAAGGTCCGGAAGGCGGACATCAAGCGCGACGACGAGTTCCGCGCGTTTTTGACGAAAGAGCTGGATATGGAAGCCGCCCCGGCCTCCTATCATGACGCCCTGCGCCGGGTCTACGCCGAGCTGCCTCGGGATATGCCCGTGCGCCACTATCCCTTTCGGTCGGCAATGAAAAGCCTGGCCACGGTGGCTGTGCTGCTGGTGGTCTTTGGGGCGTCCCTGCTGGGGGCCAACCGGGCATATCCCCAGCTGACGGAAAGCCTGCCGGGGGTAGGGATGATCTTCCGGGCCATCAACGGCACCGAGGACGAGGAATCGAACCCCCTGCCCGAGACCGTGCAGGTAATACAAACCCGGAGCGGCCTGCACAAAATGCCGGCCTTTGAGCCCGTGACCGCAGAATCCCCCCAGGGCAGCCTGACCATCGAAAACGCCTGGAGCGACGGGGAAAAGCTGTATCTGGACGTGTCCGTGCTGGCCGCGCGGACGATAATGATAGAGATGGTGCACGCGTTTGAGGGGAACGAATCCTCGGATACCCCGCCCCAGGGCATGCTGTTCCTCCGGCAGGAGGATGTGGCCCATTTGCAGTCCATGACGGAGCTGAATTGGAGCTTTGCGGGCAGCGTGCTCAGCGACTTCACCATCAACGGCCAGCGGGTGGAAAAGGCCATGGAGCCGGAACAGGGCGGAGAGAACTTCTACCTGGAGGACGGCAACAGCCTTCTGCCCCTGCTGTACGACGAATCCGCCGGGGACGCGGACGATTTGCGCTACACCGGCCTTTGGGTTTTGGAGGTGCCCGAGGGGGCTTCCGGCGAAAGCCTGACGGTAGGGCTGGATTTGACCGCCTCTTATGGCGTGGCGGAGGGCTATGCCCCCACCATGGAGCTTCCAATGGCCTTTTACGTAGAGTTCGCGGTAGAGGTCGACCAGAACTTTGTGGTGGACGTGGAAGCGTCCGAGCCGGACAACAACTACCTGGTGGAAGACCTGCACTATACCCCGGGCCAGTTTACGGCGCAGGTGTCCACGCCCTACATGGGCTATTACGGGTACAGCCTGCTGCCGGATTCCTTCACGAGCTTGTATGCGAGTAAGCCCTACGGGATATATGCGGAGTTGACCGACCCGGAGGGAAATGTGCTGTATGGCTGCGACCTTCAGGTGCCCGATGAGTACGACCCCAGCACCATGCAGTACCCGCCCACGGAATTTACGACCCTGCTGAAACCCGCCGACCGGGAGAAGCTGATCCTGACCCTTTACCAGTTTGACCCCCAAGACTTGGAGCGGCTGGCAATGGAAGTGGAGGGGTTTGCGGTGGAGGAAATCGTGAACCCGGTCATGGCGGAGTTTACCCTTGACCTGGAAAAGGGCACGGCTGCGCCCAGCGAAGAGTATGCGAAGGAAAACAAGCTCAAGCTGGAGAGCACCCGGCCCCTGAAGGGCTACAACCACCCGGCCTTCGAACGCGTCTATTTGTACGTGCAGGGGGTCGACACCCTGCATTTCAAGGACGACGGCACTACGGCGGCCGATGGCACCATAGCGCCCCTGGTGGAAATCGTTATCAACAACTATATGCGGACGGACTGGCCGGCCTCCTGGGCCTTGGAGTGCCTGACGGGAGGCGAAGTGGTGCAGACGGTCTACGGCTGTGACCTGGAGGAGCTGGAAGCCACCGTGGGCGAAGATTTTGAAGGCATCCCGGTTTACGAGAGCGAAGGCGGCTCCTTCTGGCAGCAGACCGATGGACTCTTCGAACCCAACACGTACCTGCACGTATTCTTCCAAATCGATTACCCCGAGGGGGTTACGGCCTTTGACACCATGCGCCTGGTGGATATAGGCACCGGCGAAGTCCTGATTGAAGACATCGAAGCCTCGTACCAGCGCAACCTGCGCGGGGTGCTGACCGCGTCCATGTACCAAGAGGACGCCGCAAACACGAGTACAAGTGAAACTCCTTAGAAAATAGGTTGAAGAAGCCGGCGGGGCGCAAACCCTGCCGGCTTCTTCGTTTAGGCGGTTATTTTTCGATGTGCCATTCTACGCCATTGGGCGTGTCCTTCATGACCACGTGCCGGGCGGCCAGCTCGTCGCGGATGGCATCGGCGGCAGGCCAGTCCTTGTTTTTCCGAGCCTCGGCGCGCTTTTGCAGCAGGGCTTCGATCTCGGCAGTCTCCTCGTCGCTGAGGGCGGGGGCCTGGGGGGCCGATTTGTCCGCGGCCTCCAGCAGGTTTAAGGAGAGCACCTGGTCAAAGTCGGCGATGAGCCAGCGCTTGGTGGCATCCGACAGGTTCGACTTCAAGAGATCGTACAGAACGGTGATGCCCAGGGACGTATTCAGGTCGTTGCCCAGGGCCTGGGAGAATTTTTCCCGGAAGGGCTGGGCGCTTTCCAAATCCGGCTCCCCGTCCTTGGACAGCGCTGCAATGCGCGACACCAGCTTCTGATAGGCCTGGGCGGCGTTGTCCAGAGTGTCAAAGCTGAAGGTCAGCGGCTTGCGGTAGTGGGACTGCAGGCAGAAGAACCGGTAGACCAAGGGGTCATACCCCTTTTCCTCCAGCAGCGAAACCGTGAGGAATTCCCCCCGGGACTTGCTCATCTTGCCCCCGGCGTCCACCAGGTGCAGCACATGGAACCAGTATTTGCACCAAGGGTGCCCCAGGTAGGCCTCGCTCTGGGCGATTTCGTTGGTGTGGTGGGGGAACGCATTGTCAATGCCCCCGCAGTGGATGTCCAGGTACTCGCCCAGCTCCCGGACACTGATGGCCGAGCACTCGATGTGCCAGCCGGGGTAGCCCAGGCCCCAGGGGCTTTCCCACTTGAGCTCCTGGTCGTCAAACTTGGACTTGGTAAACCACAGAACGAAGTCCGTCTTATTGCGCTTGTTGTCGTCGGCGTCCACGCTGTCCCGCACGCCCACGGCTAAATCCTCGCTGTTCTGGTTGCCGAAGACGTAATATTTTTCCAGCTTGCTGGTGTCAAAATAGACGTTGCCCCCGGCCTGATAGGCATAGCCCTTTTCCAGCAGCTTCCCGACCATCTCGATGAAATCCTCAATGCGGCTGGTGGCCGGAACCACGGTGTCGGGCTTGCGGATGTTGAGCTTTTCGCAGTCGCTGAAAAAGGCGTCGGTGTAAAACTGCGCGATCTCCATAACCGTCTTGTGCTCCCGCTTGGCCCCCTTGAGCATCTTGTCCTCACCCGTATCGGCATCGGAGGACAGGTGGCCCACATCGGTGATGTTCATGACCCGGTCCACCTCATAGCCCTCGTAGCGCAAAAACTTCTCCAGCACATCCTCCATCAAATAGGAGCGCAGGTTGCCGATATGCGCAAAGTGGTACACCGTGGGCCCGCAGGTATACATCTTGACCTTGCCGGGCTCGTGGGGGGCAAAGGCCTCTTTTTTCATGGTCAGGGTATTTGTCAATTCCATCGTATTCTCATCCTTTCTGCAGGGAATCTACCTTTGCCTGCAAACGCTCCAATTCGCCCCGCAGGCGGCACAGCTCCATGGACACCGGATCGGCCACGTGGATCTGGTCCAGGGGCTGCACCTTTGTGCTGCCGATCTTGACCACCCGCGCGGGCACGCCCACGGCCGTGGCATCCGGCGGCACGGCGTCCAGCACCACTGCCCCGGCAGCCACCCGGGCGTTGTCGCCCACCTTAAAGGGCCCCAGCACCTTGGCCCCCGCCCCCACCAGGACGTTGTTGCCCAAAGTGGGGTGGCGCTTGCCGCAATCCTTACCGGTGCCGCCCAAGGTGACGTTCTGGTACAGGGTGCAGTTGTCGCCGATCTCCGTGGTCTCGCCAATGACCACGCCCATGCCGTGGTCGATGAAAAGCCCCTTGCCGATCTGGGCGGCGGGGTGTATCTCGATGCCGGTCTTTTTGCGGGAGTGCTGGGAAATGAACCGGGCGATAAATTTCAGGTTGTGCCGGTAAAACCAGTTGGCGCGGCGGTGGGCCCGCACGGCCTTGAACCCGGAATAGAGGAAAAACACCTCCAGCCGGGAACGGGCGGCCGGGTCCCGCTCCATGACCGCGTCGATATCTTCTTTCAAAGTCTTGAACATACTACGCTTCCCCCTTCCCCAATAGAAGACCGGTGCCAGGGAGGATGCCCCCGCACCGGTTCCTTATCGCAGTATATGAAATTAGAACTCCAGCTGTGCGCCTTTGCGGGTAGACTGCTCGGCCCGGCGCTTTTCTAAGAGGGCCTTGATCTTTTCGTGGGAATCGATCAGCGCCCCGGCGGACATATCGTGGTGCAGGGCCGCGATGAAATACGCAATATATTTGGAAACGTCCACCTCAAAGAACCACGGGCGCTCCTTGATCTCCGGAGCCAAGTAGGTCAGGTTCGAACCGAACACGCCGTTGATGGCGCCTTCCCGGTACGCCTTGTCAAAGACCTCGGGGCCGTTGGTAAAGATGCCGTAGGTGGCAAAGGCGAAGATGCGGCGGGCGTTGCGCTGCCGCAGGTTATAGGCGATATCCAGCATGGACTCGCCGGAAGCGATGATGTCGTCGGTAATGAAGACGTCCTTCCCGGCCACGTCGCTGCCCAAATACTCGTGGGCCACAATGGGGTTGCGGCCGTTTACTACCTGGGAGTAGTCCCGGCGCTTATAGAACATCCCCAGATCCACCCCCAAAGCCGAGGCATAGTACATATTCCGGCTCAAAGCGCCCTCGTCGGGGCTGATGAGCATGAAGGAGTCCCGGTCGGTGGAAAGGTCGGGGAAATTCCGGAACAGGGCCTTAAGCACCTGGTAGGAGGGCATGAGGTTGTCAAAGCCCATGAGGGGCACGGCGTTCTGAACGCGGGGGTCGTGGGCGTCAAAGGTGACCACGTTCTGCACGCCCATGTTCTGCAGCTCCTGCAGGGCAAAGGCGCAGTCCAAGGACTCCCGGTAATTGCGCCGGTGCTGGCGGCCGCCGTAGAGCAGGGGCATGATCACATTGATGCGGTGGGCCTTGCCGCTGACCGCCTGGATCAGCCGCTTGAGGTCCTGGAAATGGTCGTCGGGCGACATGCGGTTTTCCTTGCCGAAGAACTTGTAGGTGCAGCTGTAATTGCCCACATCCACAATGAAAAACAGGTCGTAGCCGCGCACGGTGCTCTGAATGAGCCCCTTGCCGTCGCCGGAGGAGAAGCGCGGACAGCTGCAGGGGATGCGGAAGGTGGTGGTGTCCCTGCCGGCCTGCTGGGCCCAGCGCACCAGGTGGGCCTCGATCTTATCCGAGAGCGCGGAAGCGCCCTCTAAGGACACGATGCCCAGGGGAGGCAGGTGGTTGTCCGGGCCGAAAAAAAACTTAGCGGTTTGTTCCTTCATGATGGCCATCCTTTCCTAAAAAAGCGCCTTTTCTTACCCCACCATTCTAGCACAAAATGTGTGACAAATCCACCGAAATTTATCGGTTCCCCTACAAATTTTCGCATTTTCTCCCTTTATTCCCGATTCTTTGCCTTGTGCCGCCCCGGATTTGTTTCAATCGACCAATGTCCGGCCCGGGCCGGTGAGAGTCTCAAAATCCTGGATGAATGCCTGCACGGCCGCGTCGATGACGGGGCTGTTCGCAAAAGCCTCGATGACGTCCGGGGAAACGGTGGCGGCGCCCACGCCGTACTTGCAAAGCTCCAACACCTGCTGGGAATTTTTGAAGCTGGCCGCCAATACCTGGCACTGCATATTATTTTTGCCAAAAATATCGTGGATATCCCGGGCCACCTGGATGCCGTCATAGCCCAGGTTGTCGATTCGGTTGACGTAGGGGGCGGCGTAGCGGGCCCCGGACTTGGCCGCCAGGAACGCCTGCATGGGGGTATAGACGGCGGTGGCGGTGACGTTGATGCCCTCGCCGGACAAAATTTTCATAGCCTTAAAGCCCTCCGGCACGGAGGGGATTTTTACAAAGGTATTCTTCCCCAGGCGTTTGACAATGCATCGTCCTTCCGCTGCCATGCCCTCGGCGTCCCGGGAGACGGCCTGCACGTGGAGCTCCGCGTTTTTCCCGATAAAGGCGCGGATTTCCTCCAGCACCTCGTAAGGAGGGCGGCCGGCCTTGGAAAGGATGGTGGGGTTGGTGGTGACGCCGTCAATGGGGTAGAATTCGCAAATATTTTTTATGGCGGCTATGTTTGCGTCGTCTATTAAAAGTTTCATAAATATTCTCCTTATAAAGACTGCTCGGTACGGGCAATGATGTCATCTTGGGTCTTGCGGGAAAGGACGTTGAAGAACGCGCTGTAGCCGGCCACGCGCACGATTAGGTCGCGATGCTTTTCGGGGTGGGCCTGGGCATCCAGGAGGGTGTCGCGGCTGACCACATTAAACTGTACGTGGTAGCCGTGGAGGCGGTTGAAGAAAGCGCGCAGAAGCATCATGAGCTTTTGGCGGTTTTCTTCGCTTTCCAGCATTTGGGGGGTGACCTTCTGGTTTAAGAGCACGCCGCCGGTGATTTCCTCGGTGGGCAGTTTAGAGACGCTCTTGAAGACGGCGGTGGGGCCGTTCTTGTCAGCAGCATGGCTGGGGGAGCAGCCCTCGGCTAAGGGTTCGCCTTTTTTACGGCCGTCGGGGGTGGCCAAGGTGCCCGCGCCCTGGGGAACGTTGGCGGAGATGGAGCTGGTACCCGCATAATAGATGCCGCCGATGGGGCCGCGGCCATAGCGGGTGTTGTGGTACTTTTTCATCTCGTCGATGTAGACGTTGTAGGCGTTTACGACCAGCTGGTCGACGTAATCGTCGTCGTTGCCGTACTTGGGAGCAGCTTGGAGGAGGGCGCGGATTTGCTCGTAGCGGGGGCCCTCGAAATCGTGCTGGAGGGCCTGCCAGAGTTCGGCGGGAGTACAGGCCTGGTCTTCAAAGACGACCTTCCTCATGGCCGCTAAGCTGTCGGCCAAGTTGGCGATACCTACTTGCAGGTCGCTGATGAAGTCGTAGACGGCGCCGCCTTCCTTCATGTTCAGGCCGCGCTCGATGCAGTCGTCGGTGAGGGCCGAGCAGAGGATGTCGGCGGTGTCCTGCTCCAATACCATGTCGCAGGTAGCGTCGATGATGGTGCACTGGCGGCACATTTCGCGGATGACCTTGTCCCAGCACTGGAGGACCTGGTCGAAGGTCGTGAAGTCTTGGAAGTGGCCGATGCCCTCACAGAGCTTGGTTCCGGAAGCGGGGTCGACGCCGTCGTTCATGGCGATGAGCAGGGCCTTGGGGAAGTTGAGGAAGCTCATGCCGGTGCAGCGGTAGCCCCATTTGCCGGGAACAGCGGTTTCTACGCAGCCAATGGCGCTGTAGTTGTAGGCGTCCTCAGGCTTGACGCCTTTGGCGATGAAGCTGGGGATAATCACCTCGTCGTCGTTAAAAGCCGGCATACCAAAGCCGCAGCGCACGACTTCAATGCATTCGCGCAGGAAGTCGTCGGGGAGATTTTTGTGGTAGCGGACGGTGAGGTTGGGCTGTGTCAGGTGGCACTGGGCGACGGTCTGGATGATGAGCCAGGAGAGGGGATTGGTGGCGTCACAGCCGTCGGGGGTCTGGCCGCCTACGGTGACGTTCTGGTAGAGGGGCGAACCCGCCGAGAACTGGGTGTGGCTCCAGGAGCGTATTTTATTAATCGTATAGGTTTTGAGCCAGAGGTTGCAGAGAAGCTCTTTGGCATTTTCTTCTGTGACGCGCCCGGCTTTTAAGTCGGCTTCGTAGAAGGAGTTCAGGTACTGGTCCATGCGGCCGTAGGAAAGGCTGTGGCCGTTGGATTCGATTTGCAGAACCAGGTGGGTCAGCCAGAGGCTTTGGAGGGCTTCCTGGAAGGTTCCGGCGGGCTCGTAGGGCACTTTATAGAGGATGCGGCTCATTTCTAAGAGCTCGGCCCGGCGGGTTTCGCTGGAAGCTTTGGCGGCTGTTTCGGCGGCCAGCTCGGCGAAGCGCTTGGCGAAGTCTTTCACGGCGTCCACCACGATGAGGATGGCCCGATAGAAATAGCTCTTTTGAATGTTTTTGTAGTCGGTCAAGTCCAGGGCATCCAGCTTTTCCTGGGCGCGGCGGGCGTAGTCCTTGAGGCCGACACGGAGCATCCGGCCGTAGTCTACGGCACAGTGGGCGTCGCCACTGGTGATGTTGCCTTCGGACTTGATGATGCCCAGGTCGTAGTAGAGCTTGGAGTGAGGCGGGAACGCAGCCAGGCCCCGGTCGAGGAGGGTGTTGTGCTCCCAGAAGGGGGCGATGTCGCGGAGCTTCTGCTTGTTTTCCTCGGTGATGTGGAAGACGTCGCCGTCGCGCTTGTCGAACTCGTCCAGCTCGTCGATAACCCACTGCATAGCGTACTCGGGGAAAATGGGCGCGCTGCGGTTGGAGCTGGCCTGGTTTCCGGCGAGAAGGGTCTGGGGCTCTATAAAAATGGTCATGTGCTCCAGCACGTTTTGGAGCATGAGGGCGCGCTTGAGGGCCAGAGGCTGGTCGCCGTGCTGGCGGTAGGTCTCGGTGGTGAGCAGGGCGCGCTCGACGCAGACCTGGGGCTGGGCGCTGATCAGTTCCTCACGGAAATCCTTCATGCGGGGGGTGAGCTCTCCAAAATGGGCGTAAGGGGAAGACATAGAACCATATCCTTTCAAGCGAATTTTATTTTGGTTTCGTTCGCAATTCTATTGTACTACGGTTGGGCTCAAATGTCAAGATGGTTTCATTCGAAAGTTTTTCTTTACATTTGGGGGCAAGTGTGCTATGCTGGTCGCAGAGGTGATAAACATGAACGGCATGATATTTAACATACAAAAATTCAGCTTGCACGACGGACCGGGCATCCGGACGGTGGTGTTTTTGAAGGGGTGCCCCCTGCGGTGCCAATGGTGCGCAAACCCGGAGAGCCAAAGCCCGGAAGCCCAGGAAAAAGGCCGGTTGGAGAGCGTGGAAGAGATTGTGCGGGTTTGCTTGCAGGACCGGGAATTTTATGAAGAAAGCGGGGGCGGCGTGACGCTGTCGGGCGGGGAGCCGCTGATGCAGGCGGAATTTGCCCGGGCCCTGCTGGAGGCTTTAGGAGAGCAGGGCGTGCATCGGGCGATTGAGACAACGGGATTTACGAACGAAAGCGATTTCCTTTCGACCCTGCCGCTTGTAGAGCTGCTTCTGTTCGATGTGAAGCACTGGGACAGCGCCCGGCACAAGCAGGGTACCGGAACGGATAATGGGCTTATTCTGCGCAATCTGCGCGCTGCCGTGGAGGCTGGAAAAGACGTGCTGCCGCGCATCCCCGTGATACCGGGGTTTAATGACGGGCTGGAGGACGCCGATGGGTTTGCGCGGCTGCTTTCGGGGCTGGGGCTTGAGAGGGCGCAGCTGCTGCCGTTCCACCAGTTTGGGGAGAATAAGTACGCGGAGATGGGGCTGGCGTATGCTTATGCCAACGTGCCCGCCTTGCACCCGGAGGATTTGGAGGAATATAGGGCGCGGTTTGTGCGCGGCGGGATAGATGCGTTTTTTTAACGCTTTGTCAGCTCGTAGAACGCCACCGCGCTGGCCGCCGCGACGTTGAGGGAGTCGACGCCGTGGGACATGGGGATGCGGACGGTGTAGTCGCACTGGGCGATGGTCTGGGGGGCGAGGCCGTCGCCTTCGGTGCCCAGGACGATGGCCAGGCGCGGCTCCTCCCGAAGAGCCGGGTGGTCGATGGAAACAGAGTCGTCCCGGAGTGCCATGGCGGCGGTCTTGAAACCCAGGTCGTTTAGGTAGGGCACCCAGGGGCGGTCTTCGGGCAGATGGGCCCAGGGGACCAGGAACACGTTGCCCATGCTTACGCGGAGGGCCCGGCGGTAGAGAGGGTCGCTGCCAGCTTGGGTTAAAAGGACGGCGTCGATGGAGAGGGCGGCGGCACTGCGGAAGATGGCGCCGAGGTTCGTGGGGTTCATGACGTTTTCCAGCACGGCAACGCGCCGGGCGTTTTGACAGATGGCTTCTACGGTGGGCTCTTTGGGACGGCGCATGGCGCAGAGCATCCCCCGGGTCAGGTGGAAGCCGGTGAGCTGGCATAGGACGGATTCTTCGGCGGTGAACACGGGCACTGGGCCGCAGCGGTCCAGGATGGGGCCGGCTTTTCCCAGGACATGCTTGGTTTCCATGAGGAACGATACGGGTTCGCACCCGGCGTCCAGGGCGCGGCCGATGACCAGGGGGCTCTCGGCGATGAAGAGAGCGTTTTGCGGGTCGGCGCGGTTTACTAATTGGTTTTCGGTGAGCCGGGCGTAGATGTCCAGCTCTGGGGCGGCAAAGTCGGTGATTTCAATGAGATTGTAGGTTGGCATGGCGATCCCCCTTTTCTGGGTCTAGTATAGCGGATTTTCGGGGCTTGTGCAAGAGGTCGGCATTTGTTATAATGAGGGCAGAATCTTTTTGGGAGGCTTTTTTATGGCAAAAGAACGGGAGATCAGCATAAAAGACGTGCGGGTGGACGACGGGTTCTGGAACGGGCGCATCACGAACGCGGTGGAGAAGGTGGTGCCCTACCAATGGCGGGTCCTCAACGACCGGGAGCCGGGGGCTGTGCCCAGCCACGCGGTGCAGAATTTTAGGATCGCGGCGGGGCTGGCGGAAGGTGAGTTCGGCGGGTTCCGGTTCCAGGACAGCGACCTGGCCAAGTGGATTGAGGCCGCGTCCTACAGCCTGCTGTATAAGGACAGCCCGGAGGTGCGCGAGGCGCTGGAGGAGATCGTGGGGCTCATCGAGAAGGCCCAGCAGCCCGACGGGTACTTGGACACGTACTTCATCCTGGCCAAGCCCGAGGAGCGCTGGAAGGACATCGCCCACGGACATGAGCTTTACTGCGCCGGGCATATGCTGGAAGCCGCTGTGGCCTACTACCAGGTAGCGGGCAGCGACCGGCTCTTAAAGGTGATGGAAAAGACGGTGGCCCTTATTCGCCAGACCTTCGGCGAGGACAAGGGGCAGATCTCCTCTTACCCCGGCCATGAGGAGATCGAGCTGGCTCTGATGAAAGCCTACCGCGCTACCGGGAAGGATGAGTACAAGGAGCTGGCCGAATACTTCATCGAGAACCGGGGGTCGAAGCCTGGGTTCTTAGAGGAACCCCACTTCCAGGATGCCCAGAAGAACCGCTGGTTCGGGGCGTCCTACCACCAGGCCCACGCCAAAATCCGCGACCAGAAGACCGCCGAAGGCCATGCGGTACGGGCCATGTATTTCTTCACAGGCGCGGCGGACGTGGCCTTGGAGACCGGCGACCCCACCTTGAAAGCCGCTTTGGAGGAATTGTGGAAGAATGTCACCCAGCGGCGGATGTACGTGACCGGCGGCGTGGGCTCCCAGGGGGAGGGCGAGTGCTTCACCATTGACTACGACCTGCCCAACGACACCTGCTACACCGAAACCTGCGCGGCCATCGGCCTGGCCATGTGGGCCCTGCGTATGCTGCGTTTGGAACCCAAGGCCGAGTATGCCGACATCATGGAGCGCGCCCTTTATAACAACGTCCTCAGCGGCATCGCCCAGGACGGCGAACATTATTTCTACGTGAACCCCCTGCAGCTGAAGCCCGACGTGGCCCGCTTCCGCCGGGACCACCAGGACGTGGAGCCCAACCGGGTCAAGTGGTTTGGCTGCGCCTGCTGCCCCCCGAACATCACCCGCACCCTCTGCGGGTTGGGATCGTATATTTACACCCGGCGCGGGGACGCCCTGTACCAGCATCTTTACATCGGCAACGAAGCCCAGTTCGACACGGCCCAGGGAAAGGCCGAGCTGCGCTGTACGTCCTCCATGCCCTGGGAGGGCAAGGCCCAGATCGCTTACAGTGGCCCCAGCGGGATAGAGCTGTACCTGCGCATCCCGGAATATGCCGTGGATTTCCAAATTGAGAAGGACGGCCAGCCTGTAAAATTTGAAGCCTGCCAGGGTTACGCACGCCTGTGCCCCCAGGACGGCGGCACGTACACCGTCACCTTTGCCATGCCGGCCCGGTACCTCCAGGCCAACCCCCGGGTTACCGAGGACTGCGGCAAGGCCTGCGTGCAGCGGGGGCCGCTGGTCTACTGCGCGGAGCAGGCCGACAACGGGGAGCTGCTGAACGCGTTCACCGCTGACCTGTCCCAGCCGCTGGAAACAAGCCCGTCGGAGCTGTTCGGCGGCATCGTGACCGTAAAGGCCTCCGGCACGCGGCCGGATTTGGCCCAGTGGGAGTCCCTCTACCAGCCGGCCGGCACGGGGCGCGTCCCGGCGGAGCTCAGGCTGCAGCCCTATTTCCTGTGGAATAACCGCGGCGAGGGCGAGATGCTGGTGTGGTTCAACGCCCGGTAACGGCAAATAAAAAAGGCCAGCCATCCCGGAAAAAGGGGTGGCTGGCTTCTTTATTTATGGGTTTTAGTACCCCAGGACGTTCGTGCAGTAGCGCATGAAGATGACGGCTACTTGGGCGCGCAGGGCCTTTTCGCCCGGGGAAAGGGTCGTGCTGCCGGTGCCTTGGATGAGGCCCTCGGCGCAGGCCCACTGCAGGGCGCGGTACCCGGCGGAGGTGGTGTTGTAGGCGTCTACAAAGGCGTCCAGGCTGGCGGCCTTGTTGGGCGATTTGCCGCAGTAGCGCGAATAGTTATAGAGGATGATGGCCAGCTGTTCGCGGGTCAGCACGTCGTTGGGGCCGAAGCGCCCGTCGCCGTAGCCGTTTATGATGCGTGCCTGGCTGGCCCAGCGCACAGCGCTCATGTAATAGGCGTTGGGGTCCAGGTCGGTAAAGGGCATGGTGTTCCATACCGGCCACTCGCCGTCCAGGCGGTACAGGATCGTCACCAGCATCCCGCGGGTCAGGTCGCCGGTGGGGTCGAACAGCGTGCTGGTCACGCCCTTCATCAGGCCCTTGTTATAGACGTACTCCACCGCCGTCACGTACCAGGTGTACTCGCTGACATCGCTGAAAGGATTGCCCCCGGTGATGTCCAAGTGGGATTTCACCGTCAGCTTGCCCGGCACGAACTGGATGGCCGGATCGTAGTGGGTGGTGTCCGGCACCATGGCGCCGTCGATGAGGATTTCAAATTCCCCCGGCAAAATCGAATCCGCTACCGTGGCGTATTTCAGCGTGGGGGGCTGGCGGAGCTCATGGTTTGCCACCTTTGACAGGCCGATGACTTCATAGTCCACCCCCAGCACGGGGTTCTTGAATTCCGGCACCGGGTCGTCTACTTTAATTGTCCGGTCGATGGCCTTCACCGTCACCTTGGCCCGGGTGATGGTGAACGTGCCCTTCCAGCTGCCTGCGTAGTCCTTGTTGCTCTCCGGGATGCTCACGGTTACCGTATACTCGCCGGGCTCCGTAGGCGGCGTCTCCGTGGGCCCGTATGTCCCCGACTGGCTGCGGCCTGTAGCTTCGTAGGTTTTCACCAGCGTCGCGCGGTTGATGGATTCACCCTCCGGCAAATCCACCAGCGTCCCGTCCGTCAGCGTCTGCTTGAATTCCGCCAGGCCCGTGTAGCCGACCACTTCCGTGCCGTCATACTGGGGGCGGTCAACGACCTCCAGGTTCAGGATTTTTACGGGCGTGCGGTCGTCGCTGGTGATGGTAAGGATGCCTTCAAAGTCTTGGAAGTTTTTGCTGCTGACCGTAAAATGAACAGTAGCTACTGGATTTTCGCCAGAATGGTTTGCTTCTTTGATTTTAACAGTCAGCTGGTCTTTCTTTTCCCCCGTAATCGCAATGTCGCCCCCTTCGAGGGGATCTACGTGTTCAAAGAAAGCGGGGCGGTCTACGGAAACGTTGTCCAGCTTATATACCACATCTTCATACTCCATCAAATTGGAGGGCAGGGTGGGCAGCAGCCCCTTCAAGGCGTAGGTATAGGTGCGCTCCTGCTTGTTGCGCACCAGCATGGAGTCAGTAGAGGTCTGGGTCAGGAAAAGCTTGGTGATTTCCGCATTGTTGACCGACAGAGTTCGAACCGTATTGGAAATCTCATAGTTTCCGGCCTTTTCGCCGGACAAAGAGAAATCGGACGCCGTAAAGGTTTTGTTAGCACCTACTTTTGAATCGTCAAAGCGGAAATTGCCCTGGATGATTACGCTGGAATAGTCAGCTTCTGCAATACCCGACTCCCCATACTGGAACGGGGTCGGGGTATCGGTTGTGACCGTGTAGCTGGCCAAGCCGTCATAGGGTTTTTTAATATCGTCGCGGAGTTTCAGCTCGACATTTTTTTTGGAAATCGTGAAAGTGGGCGTATCTGCCGTGTTATGAGTCAAGGCCGGGCTGGCGGGGGTGTCATCTGTAGCCTCGCCCAAACTCACCACAATACTAGCACTATAAGTGCCCACGTCAGACGGCTGATAGGAAATTTCGGTTTTTATGGGGGCACCGCCATTGGGGTTGTTGGCTACGCGGTACCATTTGGTTTGGATGGTATATTTCATATCATCTGGTATCGTATACTCTTTATCCCCTACAACCAAAAGCACATCCGCCTTGGTTGGCACAGGCGTAGCAACAGCATTATAGCTGTGGCTTAGGCCGTTCAAATAGCTTTGTGTAAATTCGACGGAATCAACCTTATCGATATTTGGGGGTAAAGATGAATCCGGCGTTGCATCTGCCCCCCACGCCCCCACCGGGCACATCCCGATGCAAAGCGCCAGGGCCAAAATGTAGCTGAGCAATCTTTTCTTCATAAGCGAGACCTCCTTATAAAAGGCATTATACACCCAAAAGGTGGAAAAGTCCACCGGGAAATTTTACCTTACGGGCGGGGTAGGGGGCAGCTGGCGGGAGACCCGCATCACCGACCCGCTGCAGGGCGGCAGAACCGTGACCGCTCCCAGGGGGCAGCCCATAACGTGCTGGGCGTCGGCCAGTTCGATGCCCAGGCCCTTGATGCTCTGGGGACGGCTGCTGCGGTTGGCAATGAGCACAAGGCTTTCCCGGGTGGAATCCGTGAAGACAAAGCGCTCGAAAGCCAGCAGGTTCCCCTCGGCATAGAGGGTGCGGTACGCGCCTCCCGCCAAAATATCCTGCTGGGAAAGCCGCATCTTCCCCAGCTGCTTGTACCAGTCCACCAGATTGGCGTCCTCCCGCCCCCAGGGGTAGCAGGAGCGGCAGAAGGGGTCGCGGTAGCCCTCCACCCCGGCCTCGTCGCCATAATAGATGCACGGCACGCCGGGCAGCAGGTACTGGATCAGGGACGCCACCCGCAGCCTTTGCAGGGCCAGGGCGCGCTGCTCGGGGCTTAAGTGCTGCTGGCTTTGCCACTCCCGGCCCCGGCCGTTTAAGGGCTCGCCGCCCAGCATGGTCAGGATGCGCTCGGTATCGTGGGTGCCCAGATGGTTCATCAGCAGGTGCAGGCACTGGGGCGGGTAGTTCTCCACGATATTCTCCACAATCTCCCTAAAGTCCCGGGGGTCGGCCCCCAGCAGAAAGCCCAGCACCGCGTCCCGGAAGGGGTAGTTCATGACCGTATCCAGCTGCCCTCCCAGCAGATAGCGCCTGCGCACGCCGTAGGCCGATTTGTTGGACGCGTCCTCCCACACCTCGCCCAGCACCAGGGCGTCGGGCTTCTCGCCCTTGGCGGCGGCGGTCAGGCGGTCCAGGAACAGGTCAGGCAGCTCGTCGGCCACGTCCAGCCGCCAGCCGGACGCCCCTTCCCGCAGCCACTTGGGCACAATGCCGTCGGGCCCGTTGATATACTCGTTGTAATTCTCATTGGTCTCCTGCACATTGGGCAGGGTGATGAAATTCCACCAGCAGTCATAGCCGTCCGGCCAATTATAAAAGGAGTACCAGGACGAGTACGGCGATTCCTGGGACTGGTACGCTCCCAGCCCCTCATACCGCCCGGACTTGTTAAAATACACGCTGTCGCTGCCCGTGTGGCTGAAAACCCCGTCCAAGAGGATGCGGACGCCCAGCTCCTTAGCGCTTTCGCAAAGCGCCTTAAAGTCCTCCTCATCCCCCAGCAGCGGGTCAATTTTGGAGTAGTCCGCCGTATCGTACCGGTGGTTGGAGTGGGATTCAAAGATGGGGTTCAAATAAAGGCACGTGACCCCCAGCTCCTTGAGGTAGGGAAGCTTTTCCCGTATCCCCTGCAGGTCGCCCCCAAAGAAGTCGGAGTTGGTGACCTCCCCCTTCTCGTTGGGCGCCCAGTCCGGCATTTCGTACCAGTCCTCATGCAGGGTGCGGCCATAGGGGATCTCCCCCTTGGGGCTCCCGGAGCTTGCAAACCGGTCGGGCAGGATCTGGTACATGATGCCCCCCCGCAGCCAGTCCGGCGTGGTAAAATGGCGGTCGTAGACGGTCATCTGCCACTGGTTGGTGCCGCCAAAGACGGCGGTGCCCGCCTCCCCCCGGTAGATGCTCAAAATGCCCCGGCAGGTGTGTATTTCAAAATGGTAAAAGTACAGGCCGGGCTTTTCCGGGGTGAACTCGCACTCCCACCATTCCCGGTTCTCGCCGTTCATGCCGCACCAAAACATCCCCCAAGCCCGGGGCTCCCCGCCCTCCGGCTGGATGACCAGGTGGGCCTGGGAACAGCTCAACTCCCGCCCCAGCGTGATGCGGAAATGCACAGCCTGCCCGTCGGCCACGGCCCCGGTGGGGTTGCGGTACTTGCGGCTTCTGGAATTAAACATTATATTGCTCCTTTTGCTCGTGATATTTCTTCCGCAGCGCGTCCAAATGCTCCACGATGCGGGGGTTCCAATGGACAAGCTCCGGGACCTTCTGGCAGGGGAACTCCGGGCACAGCCCGCAAAACGCCGCCCCGTGCTCCCGGGCGCAGGCGTGTATTTTGCACCGGCCGGAATCCGCCCATTCGGGCACATAGCCGTCCTGGGCGATGCAGCCCCTGCAAATCCCTGCCTCGATTTTCGGACAGCCCGTGCAGGTCTCGCCGCAGGCCGTCACGGCCGAGAAATCGATTTCCCGGGAAAGGTCGAGTTTTTCCCTCATTGGAAATACCTCACGCCGGACTCGAACAAAAGCTGGTCCTTTTCGCCCGGCACGTTCTTATACAAATGCCTGCCCTTGCGCTCCGAGTGCCCCATCTTGCCCAGCACCCGGCCATCAGGGCTGGTGATGCCCTCAATGGCGCACACCGACCCGTTGGGGTTCCACGCAATGTCCCCGCTGACGCAGCCGTGGGGGTCCACATATTGGGTGGCGATCTGGCCGTTTTCCATCAGCGCCCGCAGGTGCTTCTCGTCCGCCACGAACCGCCCCTCGCCGTGGGACACCGGGATGGCAAACACATCCCCCGGCTTAGCGCCGGCCAGCCATGGGGACTTCACGCTGGTCACGCGGGTATACACCATGCGCGACACGTGCCGGCCCAGGGAGTTGAAGGTCAGAGTGGGGTCGTCCTCCTGGGGGTCGGTTATCTTCCCGTAGGGCACCAGGCCCACCTTGATGAGCGCCTGGAACCCGTTGCAGATGCCCAGCATCAGGCCGTCCCGGGCCTCCAGCAGGTCGGTGACCGCCTGGGCGATGCGGGGGTTGCGCAGGGTCGTGGCAATGAATTTGCCGGAACCTTCCGGCTCGTCGCCGCCGGAGAACCCGCCGGGCAGCATGACGATCTGGGCCTGACGCACGGCCTTTTCCATCCGGGCAATGGTCTCCTCGATGTCCTGGGGCGACAGATTCTTAACCACCAAAATATCTACTTCTGCCCCTGCCTTCTGGAAGGCCCGGGCGGTGTCGATTTCGCAGTTGGTGCCGGGGAATACGGGGATGAACACACGGGGCTTCGCGGCCTTGATAGCGGGGCCGTGCTTCCCTTCGCGCTTTTCGTAAAGCGGCACGTTGAACTGTACCGGCACCGGCTCGGCCCGGTTGGGGAAGACCTTCTCCAGGGTGCCGTTCCAAATATCGGCCAGCTCCTGGGTGGCGATCTTCTCCCCGTCCAACTCTATGCAGCCTTTGCCTGTGGTACAACCCAGCACGATGCCGTCCTGCACCTCGGCCTCGCTGGAGAGCGCCACCACCAGCGAACCCACCTTGGGCGCGTACAAAGTCTCGCGGCTCAGGCCCGGGGCGAACTTAAACCCGACCCCGCTGCCAAAGCACATCCGCATGGCGCAGGCAGCGGCGCCGCCCTCGCGAACCACGCCCGCAGCCGTGATGTCTCCGCAGTCCATGTGCTGCAGGATGCAGGTGTAATATTTTTTCAGCTTCTCCCAATGGGGCATCCCGTGGCTGTCCTCCGGCAGGGGTAGCAGGACCAGCTTGGCTCCGGGGCGGTCTACGCACGCCGAACGGGTGGATTTTGCTTTTGTCATCGTCAGGGCAAAGCTCACCAGGGTGGGGGGCACATCCAGCTGCTCAAAGGAGCCGGACATACTGTCCTTGCCGCCGATAGCTGGCAGGCCCATCCCCAGCTGGGCGGTCAAAGCCCCCAGCAGGGCCCCGGCCGGCAGGCCCCAGCGCTTGGGGTCCTCGTGCAGGCGGGGGAAGTACTCCTGGAAGGTCAGCCGCGCTTTCAGCGGGTCCGCGCCCACAGCCGCCAGCTTCGACAGGCTCTCCACCACCGCGTAAGCCGCACCCAGGTAAGGCGACCATTTGCTGAGCCCCGGCATATACCCGAAGGCCATGGCGGTACAGTCGTCGGTCTCGCCCTCCAACAGCGGCACCTTGGCGACCATGGCTTCCTCCGGCGTCAGCTGGTTCTCCCCGGCAAAGGGCATCAGCACCGTGCCCGCACCAATGGACGCGTCGAAGCGCTCGGAAAGCCCCTTCTGTCCGCAGACCTCCAGCCGGGCCATGTTGGCTTTCAGGGCCTCCAGGCCCTCCTTACCTTCCAGGGCGGCCGGGACGCAGCCCCGGTAATTCTCTCCCGCAGGCGCGCAGATTTCCGCCTTTGCCCGCTGGGTGACGCCGTTGGTGTCCAGGAACGCCCGGGACAAATCGACGATTCCGTCCCCCTGCCAGGCCATCTTCAACCGGGGCGACTGGGTCACCACCGCCACCGGAGCGGCCTCCAGGTTCTCCTCTGCCGCCAGCGCCTGGAACGCCTCCACGTCCTCAGGGGCCAGCACCACGGCCATGCGCTCCTGGCTCTCGGAGATGGCAAGCTCGGTGCCGTCCAGGCCGTCATACTTCTTGGTCACTTTGTCCAGGTCGATTTCCAGCCCCGGGGCCAGCTCGCCAATGGCCACGCACACGCCCCCCGCGCCGAAGTCGTTGCAGCGCTTGATGAGCCGGGCGCAGTCCGCGTTGCGGAACAGGCGCTGGAGCTTGCGCTCGGTAGGCGGGTTGCCCTTTTGCACCTCGGCACCGCACACCTCCACGGACTTCTCCGTGTGGGCCTTGCTGGAGCCCGTGGCCCCGCCGATGCCGTCGCGGCCCGTAGCGCCGCCCAGGAGGACGATGATGTCCCCCGGGGCCGGCTCTTCCCGGCGGACGTTTTCCTTGGGGGACGCGCCCACTACTGCGCCAATCTCCAGGCGCTTGGCCACGTAGCCGGGGTCATAGAGCTCGGTGACCTGCCCGGTGGCCAGGCCGATCTGGTTGCCGTAAGAGGAGTACCCCTGGGCCGCGCCCGTGGTAATCTTCCGGCTGGGGAGCTTGCCCGGCAGGGTCTGGTCAAAAGGCAGGGTGGGGTCGCCGGAGCCTGTGACGCGCATGGCCTGGTACACGTAGGCTCGGCCCGACAGCGGGTCGCGGATAGCCCCGCCCAGGCAGGTGGCCGCGCCGCCAAAGGGCTCGATCTCGGTGGGGTGGTTGT
>CANTDZ010000018.1 GCA_947652665.1 uncultured Clostridia bacterium | reverse complement strand
TGTTGAATTGTTCGTCACTGAATCCCTGCAAGCGCCAGCACTCTATGGGCATGAGCTTTCTCACTTTCCCATAGCGGATGTTGCCATCTGCATCTTGCACAGGCACAGCAAACGGCGCTTTGGAATCTTTCACGAACACCCCGGAACGCCCACCCTTGAACTTGCCAATGCCAGTGTCCTGGTTAGCCAGCAGACACCGGGCATTTTCGGTCAGCGCGGGATCTTCGTTAAGATCGATAAAGAAATACCCCTGGTTATTTCCAGGGGTGACGGTATGAGCAATTTTGTCCCCGACCCTGCCGCGCCGGGTGTTCATGGTGGCGTAGGCCAGGTCGATGCTGTCGCCCGGTCTGGCTAATTGGTAGCCCGCCTTGGTTTTGACCTTAATAGGCAGGGTCACATCGTAGAGCCCGGTCTTACCGCCAAAGCCCCCTGCACTGCTGGTCAGGGTAATGGACACCCCTGCTGGGGAATAGATCCGCCGCCCCTCTGGCCCTGGTAAGACTTGCTCAAGAGCCGCTCCATTTGTGTCTGTGAAAGAAAGTATCTCTCCGGAACATCGGTCTCTAAGATATCCGACAATATACACTCTCTTTCTTGATTGGGGGACTCCAAAATTCTTGCTGTTAAGGATTTGCCACGCGACATCGTACCCCAAGTCATCCAACGTGGAGAGGATGGCCGCAAATGTCCGGCCTTGGTCATGAGATAGGAGGCCGGGAACATTTTCAAGCAGCAGAAATGCAGGTCTTTTAGCGGTGGCAAGACGTGCGATTTCAAAGAACAAAGTTCCTCTTGCGTCATCTGCAAATCCCCGCCGTTTTCCAGCGATTGAAAAAGACTGGCAAGGGAAGCCGCCGCAAATAAGGTCGATATCCGGCAAGTCCTCCGGGTCGATGGTTCTGGCGTCTGCAAAGAAACATTCTCCTTCCGTATCATATATGGCGTTGTATGCCTGATTCGCATATTTGTCTATCTCGCAGTGGCCGACGCACTCGAATCCACCCACGGCCTCTAAGCCAGAGCGGAACCCGCCAATCCCCGCGAACATATCAAAAAATCGGATAGCCATCTGCCATCCGACCTACCCAAAATTATTCACCTCCTACATCTTCATGCCGAAGTTTTCATCCTCATCTTCGTCCATATCCTGATCCTGTTCTTCTGCCAGTTCTTCCTCCGTCAGCTTGCGGAAAGAATCTTCGCCGGGAATCAGGCCCAGGGATCGGCCATTGTCGAACTGACAGTGCAGGGTGCCGATGTCATCCACAGCAAGCACGGTCCCGCGCGTGTCGTCCTCTACCCGCTGGATGTCCTCACCCATGCTCAGCAGCATGATTCTCGTCCCCGGCGGGTACTCCGCTTTGTAACGCTTGGCCTGTCGGTGCAACTTATCCCATTCGTTCATGTCGCAACGCTCCTTTCAAATGCCGCCCGATGCCCAAGAGTTTGTTTCACAAACTCTGGTGCGGCTCCATGTGTTCTTCCAACTCGTCTGCCGTGCAGAGAAAATAGTCATCGCTGTTCCAGTAGGAGACGTAGAGGTCACCCTCGTCTGTGCTGATGGGACGCTGCTCGAAACCCTCACCCAGACCGTCCGAACATTGACCTCTGATTTCATCCCGCAAATCCGCCATTTCCTCTGGGGTAAGCGGCTCTTTGAGGTGGCAATCGATTCGGCCCAGCAGCTTACCGTCCACTTCCTCCACCGTCCACACAGCGGACATGAGTTTCGAGGCCACGCCAGGATTGCTGCCCATATATTGCGCCATATCGCCCATCTCCGGGGCCTGCTCATCTGCGATGGCCTGCTCGATTTGGTCCTGGTAGGCGGCGAGGAACCCGCTGCCGACATCGATATATTCATCGCACTCGCCATCGTCCAGCTGACCGACCAGGGGACAATAGAACGTCAGCTTGACCGGCCCGGCGGCCTGGGTCATGTCACGGATATCGTCCAGCAGAGTTTCTTTGGTGAGGTACTGGTTGTGGATGATGTTCTGCTCCAGCTCCGGCAAGATTTCCTCTCTGGCGCTGCTGACAGCAAAGGCCACAATGTGGGCATCGGCCAAGGTATCTTCCTTACTGAACACCCTCAACAGGCGATTTCCAATCTCGCTGTCAGCAGACAGCTGGACATTTACGTCTTTGTCCCCCTTGAGCAAGATGTTGCGCGGCGATTTCGCTATGCCCGCCTTGTACATTTCCTGGTGAAGCTGGGGAATCGCCAGGGGCAGATCTTGCTCTAACGTAGCACCGTTGCTGCCAGTGATTTTTGCTCTAATCATATCAAATTCCTCCCATCGTCATACTTTCGTCCTGCTCTAAAATCTGTTCCAGAGAGCAGCCGTGGTCCATGCAAACAAAACCACCCTCCACAAACTCTCCGCAGTAGTCCTCGATGATCTGACTGCCCAGGGCATCGAAGTCGATATAGTTCATTACCTCTGCCGAGGCGCTGTACTCGCTGTCATGATCCACGAAGTGACGGCCTACATCCTCATCGCTCGTCGCGCCTTTTGCGAATACAAAATCATCGAGGTGCTTTGCCAACTGCGTGATGTCCTCAATGCCGGACACGTCGGCATACTCGATTACAGCGGAAAGTTTCTCCATGTCCTGGTCAGATTTTGGGAACAGCACAGCCATTTCATTTGCCGCCCAGATGCCGTCCTCTCGCAGTACCGTTTCAAAGTGTTTCATCCACCACGGGTTGTCTATCGTGAAATCTGTGAGAGCAGCTGAAAGTTCATGCAACTGCATGAACTTTTGCACATCCTCCGATGAAGGCGCTCCCAGCCGCTGGACAGCTTTTTCGATAGCAACCTCATCTTCCGGCAGGTACAGATACTCCGTTTTGCCGTCGTACTCCAGTTGGGCCACGGCAATGGCGTCCCCACGGTAGTCGTAATAGGGAAAAGTTGTACCATCGTAGACTTCATGGTACGGCACTTCGCTGTTCCTAAAAACCAGGCCGTTGGCAGTGGG
Source organism: uncultured Clostridia bacterium (assembly GCA_947652665.1). Taxonomy (GTDB): domain Bacteria; phylum Bacillota; class Clostridia; order Oscillospirales; family Acutalibacteraceae; genus Acutalibacter. Next base: position 29,209 of record CANTDZ010000018.1, on the reverse strand, counting down.
AACGCCCTGGCCGGAGGACAGCAGATAGCGCCCGATCTGCTCGAAGTCGATGCTTTCCACTTCGGACTCTGTGAGTCCGCCCTGCTTGTTGAGCAGGTGCCGTTTGCCGATAGCAGCAAGGTCGGCGGTATTCTGCACCAGCGTGTATCGTTCCAGATTGAACGACAGGTTGATGAGCGCTTTGAGGTCGGTGGGCTGTTCCACCTGCACGGCTGCCTTGAACTGGCTCATCTCATCTTTATTGAATCGCGCCATGCTTTTGGCCAGGAAGTTCAATTCGTCCATGTCAACTTCTTTTCCATCTAGCATAGCCAGCGCCTGCGGAGAGATATCGGCAACGGTGGCTCTTTGGGGCGTATCACCAAATGCGTTGATCATCTCCTGCTGGAGCTTTTCATCTGACATGGGGAGGGTCAGCGCGGTCCGCATGGGACTGTGCCAGATCGTTAGGGTTATCAATTTTATCAGCTCCCTTCAAAAATGAAAAAGCCGGTCGCTTGTTTGGGAGGAAGTTTCCCGCGACCGGCTATGTACACGCAACGAGCTACGCTCTTATGCGACAACGGGCTGCGCCCTTATGCAGCAAAGAGCTCATGCTCTTTGCAATTAAATAGGCCAGCAGATTTCTCCGCTGGCCCTCTGTGCTGCCTTATATTCTGCTTTGTGAGAGTTCAATACCTGCCGCAAAGCCAAAACGCCGTTTTGGCATCCATTTTCTGGGATTTTCAAATCCCGGCTTCCGAGATGCAAAAAACCGCGCAACCGCGCGGTTTTTTGCCCAAATATCTTTTTGGTTTTCTCTTGATGGTCGAGGTGACAGGATTTGAACCTGCGACTTCTACGTCCCGAACGTAGCGCTCTACCAAACTGAGCCACACCTCGAAAAAAGAAGCCCCGGATTCATTTTCATAAAACCGGGGCTTGGCAGCGGTACCAGGATTTGAACCCAGACAAACAGAGTCAGAGTCTGCTGTGCTACCATTACACAATACCGCTATATCCCTATTTCGCTTCTTCACAGGAACATTCTTATTATACCAAAGATTCCGGAAAAGTCAAGGGGTTATTCCGATTTTTTCAAAAAAATTTGTCCCGCCAGAAAAGCTCCGGCGGGACAAAGGCTTTCGGTTTATTTCTGCGGCTCGACGAGATGGCAGGCCACATAATGGCCGGGCACGATCTCCTTGAGGGTCGGCTTCGATTCCTTACACTTGTCGCAGACTTTGGGGCAGCGCCCGGCAAAGTTGCAGCCCTTGGGAGTGTTGATGGGGCTGGGCACGTCGCCGGAAATGATGATGCGCTGCTTCTGGGCCTCGGCGCTGGGGTCGGGGATGGGCACCGCCGACAGCAGGGCCTGGGAGTACGGATGCAGCGTGTTGGCGTACAGCTCATCCGAAGAGGCCAGCTCTACCACATTGCCCAGGTACATCACGGCGATACGGTCGCTGATGTACTTGACGATGTTCAGGTCGTGGGCAATGAACAGGTAGGTCAGGCCCAGCTTTTCCTGCAGGTCGTGCAGCAGGTTGATGACCTGGGACTGGATGGAAACGTCCAGAGCAGAGATAGGCTCGTCGCACACAATGAACTCGGGCTCGATCGCCAAGGCACGGGCAATGCCGATACGCTGGCGCTGGCCGCCGGAGAACTCGTGGGGGAAACGGTTGGCGTGCTCGCGGTTGAGGCCCACCATCTCCAGCAGTTCAAATACGCGCTCCTTGCGGCGCTTCTCGTCGTACATCTTGTGGATTTCCATGCCCTCCTGGATAATGGAGGAAACAGTCATGCGGGGGTCCAGGGACGCATAAGGGTCCTGGAAAATGATCTGGGCCTTCTTCGCGTAGCTGAACCGCGCCGACGGCTTGGACAGATCCATTTGCTCGCCTTTATAGCTGAGCTTGCCGGCCGTAGGGCTGTAAATGCCCATAGCTACGCGGCCCAAGGTGGACTTGCCGCAGCCGGACTCGCCCACCAGGCCCATGGTCTCGCCCTTGTGGATGTCAAAGGTCACGTGGTCGACGGCCTTCAGGGTGCCGCCGGACACCTTAAAATACTTACAGATATCGTCCAGAGAAAGAAGGACTTCCTTTTTCACATCAGACATCCTTTTCACCTCTTTCTTCTGCGCTGGGGCAATCGGGGTGCAGCAGCCAGCAGGAGGCCGTGTGCCCGTCGCCTATGGTGAACTCCGGAGGCTGCTCCTCCCGGCAGATGTGCATGCACCGCGTGCACCGGGCCGCAAAGCCGCAGCCCTTGGGCGGGTCGAGCAGGTCGGGGGGAGAGCCCGCAATGGACACCAGGCGGTCCTTCTTGTCCGCGTCCACCGACGGCAGGCTCTTGAGCAGGGCCTGGGTGTAGGGGTGGGAATTGCGGTAGAAAATGTCCTCGCAGGTACCGGTCTCCACGATCTTGCCGGCATACATGACCGCCACGCGGTCGGCCATGCTGGCCACCACGCCCAGGTCGTGGGTGATGAGGATGATTGCCGTGTTGATCTGCGTCTTGATCTTGGCCAGCAAATCCATAATCTGCGCCTGGATGGTCACGTCCAAAGCCGTGGTGGGCTCGTCGGCAATGAGCACCTTAGGGTTGCAGGACAGCGCCATGGCAATCATAGCCCTCTGCCGCATACCGCCGGAGAACTCGTGGGGGTACTGCTGGGCGCGCTCCTCGGGGTTAGGGATGTTCACCTGGGTCAGGCACTTGATGGCCTCGGCCTTGGCCTCTTCCCGGGACATATGGGTGTGGTGCACGATGGCTTCGACAATCTGCTTGCCCACCTTTTTAGTGGGGTTCAAGCAGGTCATGGGGTCCTGGAAAATCATGGAGACTTCCTTGCCCCTAAGCTTCTGCATCTCTTTCTCGCTGGCGTTTACGATATCCACGTCGCCCAGGGTGACATCCCCCTCGGGGATGCGCGCAGGCGGCATGGGGTTCAATTTCATGATGGTCTGGGCGGTAACGCTCTTGCCGCAGCCGGACTCGCCCACAATGGCGAGCACCTCGCCCTCATGCAGGTCAAAGGTGACCCCGCGCACAGCCTGGACTTCCCCGGCATAGGTGTCAAAGGAAACGTGCAGGTTGTTCACGCTGAGGACCTTCTTGTTCATATCTTTTGCCATATTCGTCTCATCCTTTCTCAGCGTCTCAGGCGCGGGTCGAAGGCGTCACGCAGGCCGTCGCCCAGCAGGTTGAAGGAAAGCATGGTCAAGCTGATGGCGATGGCGGGTATCCACAGTTTCTCCGGGTATACCTGGAACACCTGGGAGCCTTCCTGAGCCAGAATACCCCAAGACGGCATGGGCACGGGCACGCCCAGGCCGATGTAAGACAGGAACGCCTCGGTAAAGATGGCGCTGGGCACGGCCAGGGTCACGTTGATGATGATGACCGAAAGGGCATTGGGCAGCAGGTGCTTGGCAATGATGCGGGAAGGCTTGGCGCCCATGGCCTCGGCGGCGGTGACGAACTCCTGGTTCTTAAGGGAGAGGGCCTGGCCGCGTACCAAACGGGCCATGCCGGTCCAGCCAACGGTCGCATAGGCGATAACCATGGTAAACGTTCCCTGCTTCAATATCATCATCAGCAGCACCACGATAATCAAATAGGGGATGCCGTTGACAATCTCCACGATACGCATCATCACGTTATCCACCGCGCCGCCATAATAGCCGGAAATGCCGCCGTAGATAATGCCGATGATCAGGTTGACGAACACCGCCGCAAAGGCAATCATCAGGGACACGCGGCCGCCCTCAAAGGTGCGGGTCCAGGTGTCACGGCCCAGCTTGTCGGTGCCGAAGATGTGCATATGGTTCTGGCCCTCAAAGCGGGAGTCCTCACAAGGGGTGAAGAAGCTCTGGTTTGTCTCGGACAGGTGCTGCTCGCGGCTGTTAAAGGGGGATATAAAGGGCAGGATGGCGCAGCTTAAAATCAGCAGTATGATGAAGACGAGGCACACCAGGGCCACGCGGTTTTTCACCAGACGGTTCATGGCGTCCCGCCAATAGGTGATACTGGGGCGGGAAAGGCCTTCGCGGTGTTCCGGGTCCGAGCCCACCCAGCCAAAACGGCTCTTATCGATTTTATCCATATCCTTAGCCCTCCTCCAGTTTCACTCTCGGGTCGATGAGGCCGTAAGCCAGGTCGACCACCAGGTTGGCGATGATCAAGAACGCGCCGTAGAAAATCGTGGTGCCGGAGATCATCGTAAAGTCACGGTTCTGGATGCTCTGGACGAAGTAGCGCCCCAGGCCTGGCACGGCAAAGACGCTCTCCACCACGAAGCCGCCGGTCAAGACGCTGGCCGTGATGGGGCCCAGCACCGTAACCACGGGCATAATGGCGTTGCGGATGGCGTGCTTCCAGATGATGGCTTTTTGAGAAAGGCCCTTTGCCTTGGCGGTCTTGATGTAGTCCTGACCCAAAACGTCCAGCATGCTGGTACGCATCAGGCGGGAGATCTGCGCCAGGGAGCCGAAGGCCAGCGCGAACACAGGCAGGATCTTGGAATTGAAGCCGTCCCAGCCGGTAACGGCGAAGAGATGGACGGTTTTGCCCATTGCAAAGTACAGCTGCAGGCCCAAAAAGTACTGCAGGACGGACGCCACGATGAAGCTGGGCACCGACACGCCGATAAGCGCTATCAGCATACAGATGGTGTCGGCAGGGCGGCCGCGCTTGATGGCCGCCAGCGTGCCCAGCAGCACGCCCACGACAAACGCCATCAGGACGGCCCGGATGCCCAGGTCAAAGGAATACGTAAAGGCTTCTCCGATGATGGTGGTTACGGGCCGGTTCGTGTTCAGCGACAGGCCCAGGTCTCCGTGCAGGCAATTACCTAGGTACATGATATACTGCGTAGTGACGGGCTTGTCCAGACCATACTTGGCATTCAAGGCGGCCATGGTCTTCTCGGGCAGCTGCTTTTCGCCGGTGAACGGGTCGCCGGGCAGCAGGCGCATCATGAAGAATGTCAGCGTGACCAGCACGAACAGCGTAACGATCGCATACCCCACTCTCTTAAGTATATACTTAGCCATAAGGCAATTTCCCCCTTTCCTCTTTTTTAGTTTTTTGGTTCGATGAGAATTTATATAGAAATGGCCAAAGGGGACTTCCACCTGCCGCCTTTGGCACATTTGAATGTTCCATATAATCAGTACAGGGCCAGGGGCACCCTGCGCATCTTCAATTTTCCCACATCTATTATAGCGGATTTTAGAGGTTTTTTCAATAGGGAATTTTTGTGCTTTACAACTTTCCCAAGCTAAAACCTATAAATACCGCAGGGCGAGAGCACCCAACAGTAGATGCTCTCGCAATGCATTCGGTATTTAGAAAGCAAGCCTCGGCTTACTTAAACTCAACCCACCGCAGAGTGATGTCCTGGAAGGTGGAGCGGTGTACAGACTCCGGCACAACCTTGTCGGAGTTGACAGCGTAGCTGGGGAATCTCCAGTAGGAGGGGGCGACGGGCAGGTCTTCCACAACCAGCTTTTCAGCCTCGTAGAAGTACTCCTGGCGCTTCTCGCCATCCAGCTCGGTCAGGGCGCTCTGGATGTAGCCGTCGTAGTCAGCGCTGTTATAGAAGGTCTGGTTGTTGCCGCCGGTGGATACCCACAGATCCAGGAAGGTCATGGGATCGTTGTAGTCGGGGCCCCAGCCGGTCAGGGACATGACGTAGTTGCCGTTCTTGCGGTTCTCAGAACCCTGCTTGGTCTGCATGGAGTTCACGGTGATCTCGATGCCCAGGTTCTGTCTCCACTGCTCCTGGTAGAAGGAAGCCTCGTCGATAGCGGTCTGGCTGTCGCCGCAGTCCATGGACAGGGAAGCAGACAGATCCTCAACGGTGCAGCCCAGCTCCTGCAGGGCGGTCTCCAGGTAGCCCTTGGCTGCCTCGATGTCGCCGTTCTTGGGAGTCAGCTCTTCGCCGCCGTTCCAAGCCAGCAGGGCCTCCTGGAAGGGCTTGCCGTCGTAGCCGTTAACAGAGGGGCAGGTGAAGCTGGTCATGGGCCGGTTGTTGTTCTGGTAAACAGCGCCGATCATAGCTTCCTTATCGAAGCCCAGAGCCAGGGCCTTGCGCAGGTTTGCGTTCTGCAGGTACTCGTGGCTGTGGTTCATGTAGATATAGAAGGCGGAACCGTCGGCGTAGCTCAGGACGTCGATGCCCTGGGCCTCAGCCTGCTGGATCAGGGTGCCGGTGGACAGGCCTACCACGTCAAGGCCGCCGGACAGGAACTCGGTCAGGCCAGCCTGGGCATCGGAAATGATCTTCCAATCCAGCACGTCAGCCTGAACGCTGGCAGCGTCATGATAGTCCTGGTTCTTTTCCAGCACGATCTCGCTGTCATGGGTCCACTCGGTCAGCTTGAAAGCGCCGTTGGTGCAGAAGTACTCGGCCTCGGTGCTGTACATATCGGCGCCGACTTCCTCATAGAACTTCTGGTTGATGGGGCACAGGGTGCCGAAGGAGAACAGGAAGGGAGCGTAGGGCACAGCCTGCTTCAGGGTGACTTCCAGGGTCAGGTCGTCGATGACCTTGACGCCTACGTCTTCCCAAGAGCAGCTGCCGTCGAAGTACTCGCTGGCATTGAGGATGCCCAGGGTGTCATACAGGAAGTAGGCATAGTCAGCGGCGTTGTCGGGGTTCAGGACTTCCTGCCAAGCAAAGGCGAAGTCGCCGGCCACAACGGGGTCGCCGTTGGTCCACTTGCCATCCTCGCGCAGATGGAAGGTGTACACGGTCTGGTCGTCGTTGATGTCAACAGACTCAGCGGCTGCCAGCTGGGGCACATCATCGTCATCCAGCATATACAGGTTCTCATAGATGTGCTTGAACATAGAGAACTCGATGGAGTAGGTAGCGGTGATGGTGTTCAGGCTGGTGGGCTCCATGCCGGCGTTCAGGTTCAGGACGTTGTCGCCGGTGGAGGTGTTGGTGTCGTCAGTTGCGGGCTCATCGGCCTCGCTGCTGGTCTCTTCGCCAGCGGCGCTGCTGGTAGTCTCCGCCTTGCTGGCGGTGCTGCCCGTGCTGGAAGAGGAGCTGTCGCCGCAGGCGGCGAAAGTGCCCACTACCAGAAGGACGGCCAGGATGAGCGCCAAGATCTTGCTGCGTTTCATTCTAAATTCCCCCTAGGAATAAGGTGTTATTTTGCAAACTCACGCTGTTCACGCACAATTCACAATACCGACATTTTACACGATGATCGGATTTTTGACAACTGTCAAACCTGAAAAAATAGACTTGTCCGGCCCGAGCTTTTTGTGTCATTTGCCTATTTTGGCCCCAAAAGTTGCACGGCTGCGATATTTGTATCATTTTTGTAACCAGCCAAAATGCCCATTTTCAAGGCTTGCCGGGCCCCCGGCAGCCCCCAGGGGGCGGGGCTTTTTGCAACTTTGGGAGGGGATTCCTGCAATTCAAAAAAGCCTTTCTAAAATAAGTGGTAAAAACGGGACAGCCATGCTATAATAGCACCATGTAGAAAGGACGGGAAAGCCGTGAAAACCCTAAAAAAGCATATCCTTTGGTTCATCGACCGCATTGGGCGGGACAGGCTGGATTCCTCCTCGGCCCACGCGGCGTATTTCCTCATCATCTCGTTTCTGCCCTTTGTGGCGTTTTTGCTGACGCTGATGCAGCGCATCCACTTTGGCTCGGGCCTTACCATGATCGAAACCGCCCTGGACCTGCTCCCCAGCGCCGTAGCCGAATACGTAACGGGCCTTCTCCCCTCGCCCATCACGGCAGGGGGGATTCTGCCGGTGGCGGTCATTACGGCCATATGGTCGTCCTCGGCGGGCATGGTGGCCATCATCAAGGGCCTGGACAAAATCTATGAAGTGGAGAAGACCCGCAACATCGTGCATATGCGCATTGTGGCGGCCGTGTATGTGATCCTGTTCGCCGTGGTGCTGCTGCTGGTGGCGGTGCTGCTGGTGTTTGGGTCGACCATTTACAACTTCCTGTTAGAAAAGTCGCCGCAGTTTATTGCCACGCTTTTGATGAACTTCAAGTCGCTTCTTGGCTTTATCCTGCTGCTGGCGTTCTTCACGCTGATGTACACCTTCCTGCCCCGGCGGCGGGTGCGGCTTCTGCACAACCTGGCAGGGGCGGCGTTCAGCGCGGCGGGGTGGGTGCTGTTTTCCTTCTTCTTCTCGCTGTTTGTGGAAAACTTCTCCAACTTTTCCATCTATGGAGGCCTGGCCACGCTGGTCATTTTGATGTTCTGGCTGTTCTTCTGTATGTACATCCTGTTTTTGGGAGCCGAGGTCAGCATGTGGCTGGAATGCAGCGGCATTGGCCAAGACCTGGCCGATGCGCGCCAGAAGCGCAAGAAAAAATCCTGAAAGGAGGGGCGAGCCATGGCTTTCACCCCGGATCTTGACAAGGCGCGGGAGGCCTACCTGGCCTATGGTCCCGAGCTCTTTGCCCTATGCTATCTGCACGCCGGAGGCCCCAAGGGCACGGGCGCCCTGCTGAACACGCTCCTGTGCGACTTAGTCTATAGCCCCCGCCGCTGGGCGCTGGCAAGCAGGGGCAGGGAAGGACTGTTCCGCTGTATGCACAGCATCTGCCTCGACCGCTATTATACCCGCCCCAAGCGCCAAAAGAAGCGCAAAAAAGGCGAACCGGAGCCGCCCCGGGCCCCCCTGCCCTTTGTGATGACGGATTCCCTGCGGGCCCTATTGGCCCTGCCGCCCAAATATAAAACGCCGCTCTACCTGCGGGTGTGCCTGGGCTGGAGCGCCGCCGAAACAGCTGCGGCCATCGGCGGCCCGGCCGGTCGGGTAGAATACCTGGTAAAGCGCGGCCTGAAAAAGGCGAAGCTCACCCCGGAGCGCGCCAAGCAAGCCATGGCCGCTGTGGCCCCCCTGCCCGACGGCCCCGAGGAACAATGGAACCTTTTCCTCATCGACCGGGAGGACAAGGGCTTTGAAGGCCAGCAGCGCCTGCGCCGGTTCAAGCGGGGAATGGACCACGCCATCCCCTACATAGCGCTGGGGGTCGTGCTGTTCTGCGTGCTGGCGTACCAGGGGGTGGAACACGGGTGGTTCAGCGGACAGTCCTATGCGCCCAGCCTGCCGGGAGAAGTTTCGTCGGCTGTTGACTACGCTACGGCGACGGCCACGGTATTTGGGATAGACAACGGCGAGTTTATCCAATATAATGTGACCAACTGCCCCTTAGACCCGGAAACCCTGGTGCGGCAAATGGTCGCCCTGGGCGGCGCGCCGGAGGGCACAACCCTGCTGGACAGCTACGGGCAGCTGACGATAGAGCTCTCGAAAGAAGCGGCCCAGGCAGATGAGCAAATGTTAAGCGCTATGCTGGCTACGTTTGCGGCCACCTACCCCGATTTGGAGGAGCTCCACGTCTTAAGCGACGGCCAAGAGCTTGTGCCCGAAAATTGGCTGGGGAGCGCTATCACTCCGGCGCGGACGGTCACCACGCCCTACCACGAATAAAGGAGGACTTATGAAAAAAATTGTTGTCATTGACGGCCAGGGGGGGCGCATGGGCGCGGCCCTGGTGGCTCAGCTGAAGGCCTTGGATTTGCCGGCCCACATCATCGCCGTGGGGGCCAACTCGGCGGCGACGGCGGCTATGCTCAAGGCCGGGGCCGACGCAGGCGCTACCGGCGAGAATCCCGTGGCCGTCTGCTGTGAGCGCGCCGACCTGATTCTGGGGCCCATGGGCATCATCACGGCCAATGCCCTGTTGGGGGAGATCACCCCCCGTATGGCCGCAGCGGTGTCGGAAAGCCGGGCGCAGAAGCTGCTCATCCCGGTAAACCGGTGCTCGGTGACGGTGGTGGGCGTCCAGGAGCTCTCCTTGGGCGACTACGTAAAAGCCGCCGCCCAAAAGGCCCAGGAGCTGCTTTTGCGCTGAGCCTTGCGGTTTTGCCCGATTTGTGCTTTAATAGTAAAAACAAAAGGAGGCCCCTATGGAGCTTTGGGATATCTACGACGAAAACGGCAGACCCACCGGGCGCACCCATCCACGAGGCGCGCTTCAGAAGCCAGGCGAGTACCATTTGGTGTGCACGGTGATCCTGTTCAACGAAAAGGGCGAGCTGCTGTGCACCCACCGGTCGCCGGAAAAGAAGCTGGCCCCCAATATGTGGGAAAGCCCCGGGGGCGGCGTGCAGGCCGGCGAGGACAGCCTTACCGCCTCCATACGGGAGCTGGGGGAGGAAATCGGGCTTACGCTGGAACGCGGGCAGCTGACCCTGCTTTACCGGGACAAGCGCGCGGATTTCTTCATGGATACATACGCGGGGCGGGTGGACGTCGACCTGGACTCCCTCCGCTTCCAGCCCGGCGAGACCGACGGGGCCCGGTGGCTCACCCTGGACGAGTGGGAACGGCTGGCCCGGGCCGGGGAAATCCTGACTCCGGCTAAGGGGGAGTTTTTCGAAGTCCTGCGGGAGTTTGCCACCGGCAAGCCGCCCGTTTGCTGGCAGGCAGACAAGGGGGACACGGGCCTCCGGGAGGGAATAAAAGCCCTGCAGGCCTTGGCGTGGCCGGAGTTTGCCGGGGAGCCGTGGCCGGAAAAAGAGCACCTTATTTCCTTTTTCCAGATGAAAGGGGCCCAGCCTATCGCCCATGTGGCGGTGCAGGGAACCGAATTGGAGCTTAAGGGCCAGCGCTACCAGGCCTGCGGCATCGCCGAAGTTGTGACCCACCCCGACCACAGGGGCCAGGGCTGTGCGCTGCGGCTGCTGCGCCAGGCCAACGCCTACACCCGGCAGGCGGGGGCCGACGTGTGCATCTTCACCTGCAAGCCAGAGCTCGTCCCGCTCTACGAAAAAGCGGGCTGGGCCGCCTGCCCCAACCTGTGCCTGGTAGGCGGTACGGCGGAAAAGCCGTTCCCCAGCAGCAGCCTGGGCCTGACGGTCATGATGGCCCTGCTCTCCCCCAAGGCCCTGGCCCACGCGGGGGATTTTTCGGACACACAGGTCGTGCTTCCCTTGGGAGAGGGACGGCTATGGTAAAGGAGGACACTATATGCAAACCGTAGGCATCATCAGCCTGGGCTGTGCCAAAAACCAAGTGGACGGCGAAATGCTTCTGGCGGCGCTAGAAGCCGGGGGCTTTCAGCCTGTTGAGCCCGAAGAAGCCGACATCGTCCTTATCAACACCTGCGGCTTTATCGACAGCGCCAAAAAGGAGTCCATTGAGACGATCCTGGAGCTGGCGCGCCTGAAGGAGGAAGGGGCCATCCAGAAGCTGGTGGTCACCGGCTGCCTGGCCGAGCGCTACCGGGAGGAAATCCACCGGGAGCTCCCCGAGGTGGACGGCGTGTTCGGCATCGGGGCCAACGGCGACATCTGCGCCTGCGTGCGGGAAATGCTGGAAAACGGCTTCTCGGAGAAATTCCCAGAGAAGGGCGCTATGCCCCTGTGCGGGGCGCGCAGGCTGTCTACGCCGGGGTTCAGCGCGTACATAAAAATCGCCGAGGGCTGCGACAACCGCTGCACTTACTGCGCTATTCCGCTGATACGCGGGGGTTACCGCAGCCGCCCCATGGAGAGCATCGAGGAAGAAGCCCGGGGCCTGGTGGCCGGGGGCGCAAAGGAACTGGTGCTCATCGCCCAGGACACCACCCGGTATGGGCTGGACCTATATGGGGCATACTCCCTTGCAAAGCTGTTGAAAAGGCTGTGCGCCATCGAAGGCCTCCGGTGGCTGCGGGTGCTGTACTGCTACCCCGATTCCATCACCGACGAGCTTTTGGACGTGATGGCCAGCGAGGACAAAATCGTGCCGTACATGGACATCCCCCTGCAACACGCGTCGGAAAAAATCCTGCGCGCCATGAACCGCCGGGGCAGCCGCCAGAGCCTGACCGCCCTCATGGAGAAGATACGGGAAAAGGTGCCGGGGGTCGTGCTGCGCACCACGCTCATTACGGGGTTCCCCGGCGAAACGGAGGAGGACTTCGAGGAGCTGGCAGGGTTTGTCAAGGACGTGGGCTTTGAGCGCCTGGGATGCTTTGCCTACTCCCAGGAGGAAGGCACCCCCGCCGCCGAAATGCCCGGCCAGCTGGACGAAGACGTAAAGGAGCGGCGGGCCGAGCTCATCACCGAAAGCCAGCTGGACATCATGGAGCGCAAAAGCCGGGAGCTCATCGGCCGGACGCTTTCGGTGCTGGTGGAAGGCTTCGAGGAGGAGACGGGCCAATGGTACGGGCGGTCATACATGGACGCCCCGGACGTGGACGGCCGGGTATACTTCACCTGCGAGGCCGAGCCCGTGCCCGGCGACTTTGTAGAGGTGGAGATCGAGGACTGCGTAGACGGCGAACTGACAGGAGTGGTAATATGAAAATGAACCTGCCCAATAAACTGACCTTGGCCCGTGTGGTGCTGGTGCCGGTATTCATGGTGTTCGCAGCGCTGTCCCAGTACGGGCAGCCGGGCCACTGGCCCTTAGGCAGCCTGCTGGCCGGCATCGTCTTTGCCGTGGCCAGCTTTACGGATTACCTGGACGGCAATCTGGCGAGAAAACGCAATCTGGTGACGAACTTCGGCAAATTCGCCGACCCCCTGGCGGACAAGATGCTCACCACCGCCGCCCTGATCTACATGGTGGTGGACGGCGTGTGCAGCCCCGTGGTGCTGGCCGTAGTGCTGTTCCGGGAGTTCGCGGTGGCCGGAGTGCGCATGATCGCCGCGTCCAAGGACAAGGTCATTGCCGCCAATATGTGGGGCAAGGTCAAGACCGTGCTGCAAATGGCCACCATCATCCTCTACTATTTCGCCAGCTTCTTCGCCCCCGCCGACGCTATCGGCGTGGTGGCTGTGGGCACCCAGGCCCTGTGCTGGGCCGTGGCGGCGGTCACGCTGCTTTCGGGGTTCATCTACATAAAAGACAACGTGGGGGTCCTGAGGGACTAGGTCTTGTGGTTGATTCCCACCGCTCCACGTGGTATAATAAAACCATATTGGAAAAATTACGAGAAAGGCCAGGGTTGTGTATGAAACGTAGGATAAGATGGGGACGGCGGATCGCGGTTTTGCTGCTGGCATGTGCCTTGCTGCTGCCAGCCCTTCCCGTGACCGCTTTTGCCGACGAGGGGGACTTCCCCGCCGCGCCCGCCACCGACGAGCCCGATCCCGGCGGCCCTATCGTTCCGGACCCGCCGTCCCAGGAGGACCCCACTCCCCCCGACCCGCCTGCCTCGGAGCCGGAGCCCCCTTCCTCAGACGACCCGGAGCCGCCGTCCTCCTCTTCGGATGACCCGGAGCCCCCCTCGTCTTCCTCCGAGACGGACCCGGACACCTCCTCCGACGAGCCCGATTATAATCCGGATTACGAGCCCTCCAGCGAGACGCCCGAATCCAGCAGCTCGTCGCCCAACGTGGCGGTCAACCCCAACCCCACGCCCAATCGCTCTGGGGGCACTACCATCTCCCGGCCCAGCAGCTCCTCCAGCCGGCCCAGCTTTGCTTTGGGCACGAGCAGCGCTTCCCCTGCGCCCTCCCCCAGCACCGGCAGCCTGGAGCCCAACTATATCACCTTTGCGCGCCTGGATCAAAAGGCCAACTCCATGTCCATAACCCTTTTCTATGGCGGCGCGGGATGCGTGCTATTCGGCGTCCTGGGCCTGATGTTCCTGCTGGTGCTGTTCGTGCGCAACCGGCGCAACCGCTATGTAGACGACCGGGACGGCATCTTTGAGGAGATCGCCCAAGCCGAGCACCGGGGTGCCGACCCCTACGCCCCCCGGCAGCCCTATGTGCCCCCGGCCCCCATACAGCCCGAGCTTTCCCGCCGCCGGCAAGCCCCCCAGTCCCCGCCTCAGCAGCCGCCTTATTACGATCCGGCCCCGGCTCAGGACAGCCTCTATACCGAGGAATTCGACGTCCCCCCAGAGCCTGCGGCTTACGATGCCTACCAGGTTCCGGCCCAGGACAGCCTTTACACGGAAGAATTCGACCTGCCCGAACCGCCCCGCCAAAGCTACGCGCCGCCCCAGCAGGAGAGCCTTTATACCGAGGAGTTCGACCTGCCGCCCCAACCGGCTCCCCGGCCGGCGCCGCCCCGCAAGCCCCCGGCCCACGCGGCTCCGCCCGAACGCAATCCCTACGACACGGATGAAATCCTGCGGGAGCTGCTGGGCAAAGACTAGCAAACAAAAACGCACCTGGCTTTCACCGGGTGCGTTCTTTTTATAGGTTTTTCAGGATGTACGCCGCATTTTCCTCAGGCGGCTTGGTGCCGTCTACCCGCAGAACGGGCAAGGACAGGGCGGCCAGTCGCTTTGTCACCAGGTCTTCGGGACGGTCGGCGGCAAAACCCGCAAATTCTTCCCCAGACCGTTTCCGTACCCGCTCCAGGCGCAGCGGCCGGGGTGTGTAAACCAGTACCGCATGGGTGAAGAAAGCGTCGGCTTCCTCTCCAAAATCGCCCTGCACGGAAGCGAAAATAAAATCGTCATACCTCCGCAGGTCGCGGAGCAGCAGCTCTGCCACTTCCTCCTTTGTGCGGGAAAGCGTATAGTCGCCGGGACGGGGGAAGTAATATTCTTCCGTGTCCACAAACTTCCAGCCGGAGGCCCTTTCCAGGGCCCGGCCCAAGGTGCTTTTTCCCGCGCCGTTCAGGCCGCATAGGAGAATCTTCATAGCGCAAACTCCAGCTGTGCATCGCTTGGCTCGTCTTCCACGTGCAGAGGGTCATATTCCTCGGCTTCTACGCAGCCCATGGCACGGTAAAAGGCCATGGAGGACACCGCCGAATGGGCGGAGATATAAAGCTTTTCCGCGCCCAGAGCCCGGCCAAACCCTGCCGCTTCCTGAAAAAGCTGGCGGCCCAGGCCTTGGCCTTGGCAGTCGGCCGACACGTATATTTTGTCCAAATCCGCACACTGCCCCCGGGAGCCCATAAGCGCCCCCTTCACCGAGCAGAAGCCTTTCAGCTTCCCGTCCAGGAACGCGCCCCAGGCTCCCCCGCCTTGGGCCAGCAAGTCCCGCAGAAGTTCCGCGGTCCTCTTGGGTTTATCGTTTGACCAGCGGTCGGTGTAGCAGACGTCCTTTATCTGCCACTCCCCCTCGATTTTGCGCCACGCCTTTTCTACCGGCTGGAACCGGCAGAAATCGTGGAACAGCTCGGGGGTTAGCTCGTCTTCCGTAAGGGGGCGGACGATTTTTTCGGGCAGGTATTTGGTCAGGTAGAGCACCAGGTCGTCGTCATTTTCGCAGGGGGCATATTGGGCCAAAGGCTTGTCCTGATACCACACACCCGAGCCGTCAAAGACGTAGCCGCGCTTTACGTACATCCGCTGGGCAGAACCATAGCCGTTGTGCAGCCCCACTCCCAAGCATACGGTGCGGCTGGTTTTGGCGGCTTCTTCCTCGGCACAGGCCATCAGGCGGGAGCCAATGCCCCGCCGCTGGAATTTCTCCAGCACGTTAAAATCCGAAATTTCGGGCCAGCCCTTCCTCGCAAAGGGGCCGGTATGGGGGCTTCGGAGGGTCACATAACCCGCCACCTCGCCCTTATAGCGGGCCACAAAGACCTTCCGCGCGCCCTGCTCCTGCTCCTCCAGATAGCGCTGGTACTGGCTTTCCGGCTTGTCCCAGCCCTGGGCGGCAAAGCCGTCGGACAGGGCCTTGCAGTCCGATAGGACAAGGGGCGATATAATTAAATCTTCACTTTTGTAATATTCCATGGAAGTCTCCTTTAGACTTCGACCACCCCGTCATAGACCTTGATGGTGTCGCCGGTCATCAGGACGCGGTCGTCGGTATAGTTGACGTGGAGCTCGCCGCCCTTGAGGATCACCCGGATGTCCTTGCCCCTCTCGCAGTAGCCGTTAAGCGTCGCCGCGACCACGGCCGCGCAGGTGCCGGTGCCGCAGGCCATGGTCTCGCCATTGCCGCGCTCCCATATGCGCGCCTTGAGGGTGGTAGAGTCGATGACCTCCACAAAGCCCACGTTCACCCGCTGGGGGAACAGGGGGTCAAATTCAAACTTGGGCCCCAGCTTTTCCAGGTTCAGCTTGTCCACCGAGGACACGAACACCGTACAGTGGGGGTTGCCCATAGAGCAGCAGGTGATGTTGTACACGCTGCCGTCAATGGACACGGGCTTATTGACGATCTGGTCGCCTTCCAGGCGCACGGGCACCTTTTCCGGGTGGAGCTCGGCCTGGCCCATGTCTACGGCTACCCGGGCGGCCAGGCCGTTTTTGGTAATGACGGTGCACTCTTTTACGCCGCTCTTGGTCTCGATTGTGAGCTTATAGCGGCCCTGGCCCACGCACTGGCCTTCTGCCAGCTTGTTGTCAAACAGGTACTTGGCCACACAGCGGATGGCGTTGCCGCCCATCATGCCTTCGCTGCCGTCCAGGTTAAAGAGGCGCATTTCCGCGTCGGCCTTGTCCGAGGGGCCCATGAGCACGATGCCGTCGCCGCCCACGCCGTTGTGGCGGTCGGACAGGTAAATGGAGAGGAACTCCGGCGAGGCCACCTGGTTTTCGGGGTCGAAGCAGTTGATATAGATATAGTCGTTGGAGCAGGCGGACATTTTGGTGAAGCGGATTTTCTGCTTCTCCTCTTTCAGGTTGTTGATGTCCACGATCTCCGTGTTCTCAGGGGTGAAGCGGCTCATGAGGGAATCGGCCAGGGCGTTGGCGGTATCCAGGGCGGTCAGGCAGGGGATGCCCAGCAGGCTTGCCTTGCGCCGGATTTTCACGCTGTCCCGGGCGGGGTTGCGGCCCTTGGCAGACGTGGAAATGACATAGTTAATCTTGCCGCTTTCCAGCAGGGTAATGGTGTTGTCAGAGGAATTCTCGTGGATTTTGTCCACGATCTTCACCGGCAGACCGGCCTTAAAGAGCACCATAGCCGTTCCCGTGGTGGCGTACAGGGTGAAATCCATCTTAGCCAGCTTCTTGGCAATCTCGGCGATCTCCGGCTTATCCTGGTCGCGCACAGTAATGAACACACCGCCGCCCCGGCGCATCTGGTGGCCGGAAGCGATCAGCCCCTTATAAAGGGCCTCCTCCAAGCTGTTGCCGATGCCCAGCACTTCGCCGGTAGACTTCATCTCCGGCCCCAGGTGGGTGTCTACATCGGTAAGCTTCTCGAAGGAGAACACGGGCACTTTCACCGCCACGTAGGGGGAGGGCTTAAAGAGCCCCGTGCCGAAGCCCAAATCCTTCAGCTTGTAGCCCAGGCTGACCTTTGTGGCCAGGTCGCACATGGGCACGCCGGTGACCTTGCTGATGTACGGCACCGTCCGGGAAGCCCGGGGGTTGACTTCAATCACATAGATCTCGCCGTCCATGATGATGTATTGCAGGTTGATAAGGCCAATGCCGTGGAGCTCCCGGCAGAGGGTTTCGGTGGTAGCCACGATCTTGGCGCTCATATCGTCGTTGATGTCGGAGGCCGGGTACACGGCTATGCTGTCGCCGGAGTGGATGCCCGTGCGCTCCACGTGCTCCATAATGCCGGGGATGAGGATGTTCTCGCCGTCGCAGATGGCGTCCACCTCAATCTCCATGCCGGAAAGATATTTGTCGATGAGCACGGGGTTGTCCTGCTTGTGGGAGAGGATGATCGCCATGTATTCCCCAATATCCTCATCGCAGTAGGCGATAATCATATTCTGCCCGCCCAGCACGTAAGAGGGGCGCATGAGCACGGGATAGCCCAGCTGCTGGGCCGCGTCCAGAGCTTCTTCGGCGGTCATGATGGTATAGCCCTTGGGGCGCCGGATGTTGGCGCGCTCCAGGAGGGCGTCAAAGCGTTCGCGGTCCTCGGCCATATCGATGGTGTCGGCGGAGGAGCCCAGAATCGGGATGTTGTTGGCGGCCAGGGTCTTGGTGAGCTTAATGGCCGTCTGTCCGCCAAAGGCCACCACCACGCCAATGGGCTTCTCGATTTTGATGATATCCATAACGTCTTCCGGGGACAGGGGCTCGAAGTACAGGCGGTCGCCGGTGTCGAAGTCGGTGGAGACGGTCTCGGGGTTGTTGTTGATGATGACGACCTCATAGCCCAGCTTCTGCAAAGACAGCACGCAGTGGACGCTGGCATAGTCGAACTCGATGCCCTGCCCAATGCGGATGGGGCCCGAGCCCAGCACGATGACCTTCTGCTTGTCCTTATTCCGGGCGATAAACTCTAAAGCTTCGTCCTCCCCGCCGCTTTCCTCGGTGTCGTAGGTGGCGTAGAAGTAGGGGGTGTGGGCGGCGAATTCGCCGGCGCAGGTGTCCACCATCTTAAAGGTGGGCTTGCGCTCCCAAGCGACCTCGCAGCCGGAAAGCCGCGCGATGGTAGCGTCCGGATAGCCCAGCTGCTTGCCCTGGATGTAGAGCTCCTCGGTGAGCTGGCCTTTTGCCAGTTCGCGCTCGTAAGCCAGCAGGTTCAGGAACTTCGAGAGGAACCACTTGTCCATCAAGGTTTTCTCGTAAATTTCGTCTACCGAAACGCCGCGCTTCAGGAGCTCGTACACCGCAAACAGACGCTCGTCCGTTGCGTGCACGGCAATGTGCCACAGGTTCTCCAAGGACTCGTCCGCAAACTTCGGCAGGTTCAGCGTGTCCAGGCCGATTTCCGCGCCGCGCACGGCTTTCATCAGGGCCATCTCGAAGGTGTCGGCGATGCTCATGACTTCGCCGGTAGCCTTCATCTGGGTGCCCAGTTCGCGCTTGGCGTAAACGAACTTATCGAAAGGCCACTTGGGGAACTTCACGGCTACATAGTCGATAGTGGGCTCGAAGGCCGCGTAGGTCACGCCCGTAACGGCGTTCTTGATCTCGTCCAGCGTATAGCCAATGGCTATCTTGGTAGCGACTTTCGCAATGGGGTAGCCAGTGGCCTTGGAAGCCAGCGCGGACGACCGCGACACGCGGGGGTTGACTTCAATAACAGCATACTCAAAACTGGTGGGGTGCAGGGCAAACTGGCAGTTGCAGCCGCCCTCTACGCCCAGCTCATTGATGATGGCCAGGGCAGCGGTGCGCAGCATCTGGTATTCTTTATCGGAAAGGGTGACGGTGGGGGCAATGACAATGGAGTCACCCGTGTGCACGCCCACGGGGTCGATGTTCTCCATGGAGCAGATGGTGATGGTGTTGCCCATGCTGTCGCGCATGACCTCAAACTCGATTTCCTTCCACCCGGCGATGCTCTTTTCCACCAGAATCTGCGTAATGGGCGACAGGGCCAGACCATTGGCCGCGACCTCCCGCAGCTCCTCCTGGTTCTCCACAATGCCGCCGCCTGTGCCGCCCAGGGTAAAGGCGGGACGGATAATCACCGGGTAGCCAATTTCCCGGGCAAAGTCCTCGGCATCTTCCACCGTAGTCACCACTTTAGAGGGCACGCAGGGCTGGCCGATACGCTCCATGGCGTCCTTAAAGAGCTGGCGGTCCTCGGCCTTGTCGATGGTCTCAGGCCCGGCTCCTAAGAGGCGCACGTTGTGCTCGTCCAAAAAGCCCTCCTTGGCCAGCTGCATGGAGAGGGTCAGGCCCGTCTGCCCGCCAAAGCCGGACAGGATGCTGTCGGGCTTTTCCTTCTCGATGATGCGCTTGACGGTAGTCAGGGTCAGGGGCTCGATGTAGATCTTGTCGGCCATGGCCTTGTCGGTCATGATGGTAGCCGGGTTGGAGTTTACCAGCACGATCTCGATGCCGTCCTCCCGCAGGGCCCGGCAGGCCTGGGTGCCCGCATAGTCGAACTCCGCCGCCTGGCCGATGACGATGGGGCCGGAGCCGATCACCAATACTTTTTTAATATCCTTATTCAGTGGCATAGCTGCATCCTCCTTTTCTTAGCGCATCATGTTGAAAAACTCGTCAAACAGTTCCTCCGTGTCCAGCGGCCCGCCGCAGGCTTCCGGGTGGAACTGCACGGAAAACGCCGGGTGCTCAAAATACCGCATCCCCTCGCAGGTACCGTCGTTGACATTGCGGTACAGCTCCTGGCCGATCTTAGCATCCAGGCTGTCCGCTACGATGGCGTAGCCGTGGTTCTGACTGGTCACGTAGACCCGCCCGGTTTCCAGGTTCTTTACGGGCTGGTTCTCGCCCCGATGGCCGTATTTCAGCTTCATGCGGCCAGCCCCGTGGGCCAGGGCCAGCAGCTGGTGCCCCAGGCAGATGCCGAACATGGGCTTTTTCAGCTCACAAATCTCCTTCAGGTTGGCGATGGCCTCTGTGTTCTCCGCTGGGTCGCCGGGGCCGTTTGTCAGCATGATGCCGTCCACGCCCATCTCCGCGATCTCCGGGGCCGTCACGCTACAGGGGCACACGGTGACCTGGGCCCCGCGCTTTACAAGCTCCCGCAAAATATTCCGCTTCATGCCGTAGTCAATCAGGGCCAGCTTCTTTTTTACTTCGCCCTCGGGCTTTACAGTGTAGAACTCTTTCGTAGAGGTGGCCTTCACCGCCCCCTCGACCCGGTAGGCTTTCAGGGCCTCCATGTCCACGCTCTGGGGATCGTCGGTAATCATGCCGTTCATGACGCCCTTCTCCCGGATGAGCTTGGTCAGCGCCCGCGTGTCGATGCCCGAAAGCGCCGTGACGCCCCTCTCTTGAAAAAAGGTGTCAAGGCTGCCTTCTGAACGGAAATTCGAAGGAGCTTGGCACCAATGCTTCACAATATAACCTTTTGGACCAATAGAATCACTTTCAAAATCAGCGGGGATAACGCCGTAATTGCCAATAAGAGGGAACGTCTGCACGACCGCCTGCCCATAAAAGCTTCGGTCGGTGAGCGTTTCCAAATACCCCGTCATGCCCGTGGTAAACACGACCTCTGCCATGACCTCTCCCGCAGCGCCAAACCGCTGCCCGCGGAACACTTTTCCGTTTTCCAGTACCAAATAGCCTGTTTTCCCCATACATCTCTTCCTTTCTGCGTCTCGGCGATGTCTCACGTACTTTCATTCAGTATACTATCATACTAGAAAATCCCGCCCAGCGCAACAAAAATTTGCGTTTCTCCCCTTCCTACAAAAATTGCCCCACTGGGCCCAAGATTTTTTCCATGGTCCACAATCGGGCAAAATAAGAAAAACGGCCTTGCATCTTGTCCTTTTTCCTGCTATGATAGTTTTGTGCAGAAATGCACAGGAGCCTGCCAAACGGTAGGTCTCGACTGCCGTCTCGGTCGGTTCGCTTCAACGTGCCACTGGCACGTGCTCACCGGTTGGCCTTCAACAGAACGGCCTGAACCTTCTGATTACATAGAAACCCTGAATAATAAGGGAATCCATGGAAAGGAGGGGATACTTTGAGTGCCTATGAAATCCTCTCACTAGCGTTGATGATGGATGGTATCATCGTTACGCTCTTGATTGCATGGATCACCAGCACAAAAAAGTAACCGCCCCAAGCTAAGAGAACGGTTACTTCTTTGAGTAATATTATCTTTTAATCTTGGCCAGCCGTCTATCGGCAGGCTCTTTTTTCTTTAGTTTTATTATACCGGATTTCCCTGCCCCTGTCAACCCACGCCTTGACAAATCCCCTTCATTGGGCTAAAATAAGCAACAAAAAACGAAAAGGGGTCTTTCACATGGGAACCAGTGCGGAAAACAGAAAAAGCGTCCCGGCACTTTTCGGCAGCGCGGTCTTTAACGACGACGTCATGCAGGAGCGCCTGCCCCGGGATGTGTACAAATCCCTGCGTAAAACCATAGACGAAGGGAAGGACCTGGACATCACCGTGGCAAACGCCGTGGCCACCGCCATGAAGGATTGGGCCGTGGAGCAGGGCGCCACCCACTACACCCACTGGTTCCAGCCCTTAAACGGCATCACAGCGGAAAAGCACGACAGCTTTATCTCCCCCACCAGCGACGGCCGGGTTATCATGCAGTTCTCCGGCAAGGAGCTCATCAAGGGCGAGCCCGACGCTTCCTCCTTCCCCTCCGGCGGCCTGCGCGCTACCTTCGAGGCCCGTGGCTACACCGCCTGGGACCCCACCTCTTACGCCTTCGTCAAGGGGGATTCCCTGTACATTCCCACAGCATTCTGCTCTTACAGCGGCGAGGTGCTGGACAAAAAGACCCCCCTTCTGCGCTCCATGGAAGACTTAAGCCGCCAGGCCGTGCGCATCCTGCGGCTTTTCGGGGACGAGAAGACCAAGCAGGTGATTACCACCGTGGGCCCGGAACAGGAATACTTCCTGGTAGACCGCGCCCTGTACGACAAACGCGCCGACCTGCGCTTCTGCGGCCGCACGCTGTTCGGGGCCCAGGCTCCCAAGGGCCAGGAGCTGGAGGACCATTATTACGGCTCCATCAAGCCCCGGGTACAGGCGTTCATGAAGGAGCTGGACGAGGAGCTGTGGAAGCTGGGCATTTTAGCCAAGACCAAGCACAATGAGGTCGCCCCGGCCCAGCACGAGCTGGCCCCCATCTTCACCACCACCAACATCGCCACCGACCACAACCAGCTGACCATGGAAGTCATGAAGAACGTAGCCGCCCGCCACGGCCTGGCGTGCCTCCTGCACGAAAAGCCCTTCGCCGGGGTAAACGGCAGCGGCAAGCACAACAACTGGTCGATTTCTACGGATTCCGGCAAGAACCTCCTGGAGCCGGGCAAAAAGCCGGAAGAAAACCTCCTGTTCCTGCTGATTCTGGCGGCGGTCATCAAGGGCGTGGACGAGTACCAAGATTTGCTGCGCATCTCCGTGGCCTCCGCTGGCAACGACCACCGCCTGGGGGCAAACGAGGCCCCGCCGGCCATTATCTCCATGTTCCTGGGCGACGAGCTCACCGCTATTTTGGAGGCCGTGGAGCAGGGCAGGCCTTATGAGGGCACCCAGTCGAAAAAGCTGGAGACCGGCGTCCACGTGCTGCCCGATTTGAACATGGACACCACCGACCGCAACCGCACCTCCCCCTTTGCCTTTACAGGCAACAAGTTCGAGTTCCGCTCCCTGGGCTCGGCCATCTCCATTGCCTGCCCCAATATCATGCTCAACACCATTGTGGCCGAAGAGCTGCGGCAGTTTGCCGAGTTCCTGGAGGGCCCCGGCGACCTGGCCCCCCGGGTCATGGAACTGGTGCGCAAGGTTATGCAGGCCCACAAGCGCATTATCTTCAACGGCGACGGCTACTCCGCCGAGTGGCTGGAAGAAGCCCACCGCCGGGGGCTCCTGAACCTGCCCACCACTGTGGACGCCCTGCCCCGGTATCTGGACCAGAAAAACATCGAGCTCTTTGCCCGGCACAAAATCTACACCGAGGCCGAGATGGAGGCCCGCTACGAGACCATCATGGAGGAGTACGTGAAGACCCTGCACATCGAATCCCTGACCATGAGCGGCATGGTGCGCCAGGAAGTCCTGCCAGCGGTAAGCCGCTACATACAGGGCCTGGCCGACGCGGTAAACGCCAAACGGTCGGCGGTGCCGGGGCTTGGCTGCAAGGCCGAGACCGCGCTCATTGAGAAGCTCTCCGGGCTCATGGACGACGCCTACGACCTGGTAGAAGCCCTGGACGAGAAGCAGCAGGCCCCGGAGGTCCACAGCGTAAACATCCTCACCGCAGCGGCCTATTACCGGGACGTGCTCATCCCCGCCATGGAGGATCTGCGCGCCTGCGTGGACGCCATGGAGGTGCACGTGTCCGCCGAGTGCTGGCCCTACCCCACTTATGCAGACTTGATGTTCCGGGTATAAAAGAACATAAGGAAAGCGGCTTGGTTTTCGCCAGGCCGCTTTTTTATTACCGCATTTCTTTTGCTTTTTCAAATATTTCGGGCTTGCCCACGTACTCCATGTTGGGGTAAATGAAATCTAAAAATTCGTCAGGGAAGTAGTGGTCAAAGAACATTTGGATGCCGTTTTCCGCCGGAATGCCGTTAAAGCGCTCCGACTGCCGGTAAACCGCCCCCGCCGACAGCAAAATATCGATGGCCATAAAGACAGATACCGCGATGGTCAGGGAGCGGCCCACTTTTTTCGGGATGCGCTCGATGAACCGGGACAGGACGGGGTACAGGTCTTTCAGCCAGATGAGCCCCAGGATGCCCCAGAAAAACGAGTACATCAGGTTGGTGCGGCCGCTGACGTTCAGGACGGAGTCGCTGTACTCCCAGGACACCGTGCCGAACAGGGACTGCTGCAGGAAGCTGCACAGGTACTCAAACGCGCCGCCGATAAACATACTGGCGATAAAGATGAGGACGTCCCGCTGGTTGTACATATGGTACAGGAACAGCGTAATGGCCACCGCCCCGAACCCGTACACCAGGATAAACGGCCCAAACACCACGCTGACCCGCAGCTGGAACTGGTGGGGCGGCACGACCAAGGCGTAGACGGTTTCCAGGGCAAAGCCCACAACGTTGCCGATCATGAAAATCCAAAACAGCTTCGAGTAGCAAAGCCCATAGGCAAAGGGGCGGGGCTCGCCTTCGGCCAGCTTGCCCTCGTACACGGCGATGGCGCGCTCGTTGCGGCGGCGGATGGCCTCGGAGGACTTGCGGCGGAACACGTTGACTTCCTGCCGAAGGGCTTCCAGCTCTTCGTTATGGCGCAGGGAGTGCAGGTCCGGGAAGGCTTTCAGCAGGCGCTTGTGCAGGTAGTTGGCCTGCAGGCCCTGCTCGTACTTCTCCTTGAGCCGGGCGGCTTCCTTCTGCCACTCTTTTTCGCGCTCCTGGGCCTCCATGGCCCCGGCATACAGCTTCTGGCCCAGCCGGTCGGAACCGGCGCGCAGCTTGCTGGAAACCATCTCCAGGTTCTTGAGCTTCCGGTTGAGGCCGATAATCGACACCACCGTCACCGTGAAATCCGCCGCAAACAGCGACAGCAGCACGATGAGCAGCACCCAGCCGATGGATTCCGGTATCCGGGAGGCCATGCGCCCGGCAAAGGGCATAATAAACCTTACCACAGCCGCCCCGGCCAGGCCCCACACAATGGCGAAGCTCAGGCACACATAGCCGCCGATGTTGTGGGGCTTATCGGAGTAATCCCACCACTTCTGGTGGAACACCTTCTCCAATAAAAACCCGGCCAGCCATTCCAGGCCCGTGCCCAGGAACATCGACCCCACAATCAGCACCGCCAGATTGTCCCCGAAGGGCTTCATAATAAAGTCGATGGTGATGACCCCCAGGCCATAAATGGGGCACAGGGGGCCGTTTAAGAAGCCCCGGTTTACAAACCGCTTTTCCAGGGCGGCGGCGTACACGACCTCGCTGCACCACCCCAAAAACGCGAACAGGAAAAAACACCACAGATATATGTACATAAAGGGCTCACTCCGTCAAGTGCGCTTCCGTCCACTGGAAGGTTGCCTCGCACACGGCCTTGACACAGCCCTCGTCCAAGGGGCTGCGCAGCCCCACCGCGTGAGCCAGGTCTACAAAGGTCTTGGTGCCGCCCAGGCGCACAAAGGACATATACTTCTCCCAGGCCGCCTTGCTGTCCTCCAGGGCCATGGCGAAGACCTGCAGCGACATGACCTGGGCCATGCAGTAGTCGATGTAGTAGAACGGGTACAGGTAGATGTGCAGCTGCCGCTGCCAGCCTGCGCCACGGGCATAGAAGGGCAGGTTATCAAAATCGATGTAGGGGCGGTAGAGCTTCTCCAGCCGCAGCCAGGTCTGGTTGCGCTCCTCGGGGGTGTACTCGGGATGGCGGTACATTTCCTCCTGGAAGTGGTCCACCAAGCACCCGTAGGGGATGAACAGCAGGGCGTCCTCGGCGTGGGAGAGCTCATACTTGTCGGTCAGGGGCCCGAAGAACAGATGGTGCCAGGGAGCCGTCAGGAACTCCATGCTCATGGAATGGGTCTCCGCGCCCTCCATAGTGGGGCAGCGCAGGGCATGGATGTCCACGGTTTTGTTGGCGATGTAATCGGCGAAAGCGTGGCCCGCCTCGTGGGTGAGCACGTCTACGTCGCCGGAGGTGCCGTTGAAGTTGGAGAAGATAAACGGATAGCCGTAATCCGTGAGGCCCGTGCAGTAGCCGCCGGGAGCCTTGCCGTCCTTGGCCAGCACGTCAAAGAGGTCGTTGTCGAACATCATGTGGATGAACTCGGCGGTCTCGGGGGACAGCTCCTCGTACATCTTCTTGCCGGCCGCCATGATCTCCTCCGGCGTGCCCTGGGGCGTGGCCGAGCCGTCCTTGAACTTCAGGGCGTTGTCGTGGAACTTGAAGTCTTCCACGCCGATGCGCTTGGCCTGGCGCTCCTTGAGCTTGAGGGTCAGGGGCACTAAGTCGCGCACTACCTGCTCCCGGAAGCCTGCGGCCTGGGCCGGGGTGTAGCAGTTGCGCTGGCGGCGCAGGGCGCCCAGCTCTACAAAGCTCTCAAAGCCCAGGGCCTTGGCCTGCTGAGTACGGTTTTTCACCAGCTTGTCGTACAGCTCGTCAAACTGGGCACGGTGCTCGTCGAAGAAGCCGCCTTCGGCCTCCAGGGCGGCACGGCGGGTGGCGCGGTCGGTGCTCTCCTTGTAGGGGCCCAGCTGGGCGATGGTCACCGTTTTGCCCATAAAGGGCACCCGGGCGCTGGCGTACAGCTTTTGATATTCGGTGGTGAGCTTGTTTTCCTCCTGCATCAGGGGGATGATCTCCGGGGAGAAGGACTTGAGCTCCATCTCCAAATTCAAAAACAGCAGCGAGCCCAGCTCTTTTTCCAGCTCCCCGCGCAGGGGCGACTCCACCAGCGCCTTGTGGAAGGCCTGCAGCTTTTCCTCCAGCAGGGGGGCCTGCTCGTCGTGGTAGGCCTGCTCCTGCTCGTAGAAGCTGTCGCGGGTGTCTACGGTGTTGCGGATGGAGCAGATGGTGGCCTGGGTGCTCACGTGGCCCAAAAGCTCCTCCTGCTCTTTGTAAATGGCGGCCTGCTCCTGCATGGTGCTGGCCGCCTGCAGGCGGGTCGTAAGGGCTTCCAGGTCTTTGTACACCTGGGGGTAATCCGGTCGGTTGTAGGGCATATCAGGGAATTTCATGGTGTGGCTCCTTTCCAAAATCTCTTATTCAAGAGTATACTGCCGCAGGTGGGCGCAAGTCAAGATTTTTTCACAAAACGGTCTGTTTACAAATTGTTTAGCAAATTGACACGCCCCGTTCAGAGAACCTTCACATTTTAGGGGTATCATAAGCACGTGGTTAAGGAAGCCACAAACTCTTTTTCATCATATCCTCATTTTAACTCCTTACTTCCTCTTAAGAAGCCGCTGGGTCACCCGCCCGGCGGCTTCGTCTTTGTAATGGCAGGGCAAACGCTCACCTGTTATAATTTTTGATTGCTACGCAACACCTTGCGCCCGCCAGGTTCTGCGCCCCAGCCGGTTTGCGGGACCGCGGGGTGTTTGCCTACCTCCAGGGGGAAGAAGCGCCCCTGGGACCTGGCTTCCACACACCCTCGACGCGGTGGCGGGGATGCTTTGCAACCTGCGCCCCCTCCCCCTTGACTTTCCACGCGCCATGGCTGTATACTGGTCTTACCATTTTGAAAGGAGCGAATGCAATGATTTTTTCCGATATCCCTTATGAGCGCCCAGACTATGCCCAGGTCTTTTCTCAGCTGGACGCCCTGACCGCCCGCCTGGAAAAAGCCTCCTCGGCGGGGGAGCAGGCCGCTATCTATAAAGAGGTGGAAACGCTATTGGGCCATGTGAGCACCCAGGCCACCCTGTGCTCTATCCGCAATTCTGTTGACACCCGGGACGAGTTTTACGAGAAGGAGCAGGCTTATCACGACGAACAGGCCCCCTTGCTGGAGGATAAGCTGCAGGCCTTCCACAAGGCGCTGGTAGCCTCTCCCTACCGGGCCGGGCTGGAACAGGAGCTGGGCTCTCTGCTTTTTAAAAATCTGGAATTGGAGCTGGAATCCTTCTCCCCTGAGATCATCCCCCTGATGCAGGAGGAAAATAAGCTGACCACCGAGTACCAAAAGCTATATGCCAGCGCCCGGGTGCCCTTTATGGGCAAGACGGTCACCATCGCCCAGTTGGGCCCCTATAAGGAGAGCACTGACCGGGCCACCCGCCGGGCAGCTTTGGAGGCTGAGGGCGGCTTCTTTGACCAGCACCGGGAAGAGTTCGACAGGATATTTGATAAGCTGGTGAAAAACCGCACCCAGCAGGCAAAGGCCCTGGGTTTTGAGAGCTTCGTGGAGCTGGGGGCCCGCCGCCGGGGCCGCAACTGCTATACCCCACAGGAGTCTGCTGCTTTCCGGGACGCGGTGGTGGCCGATCTTGTCCCCCTGACGGTAAAGCTGAAACAGCGCCAGGCAAAGCGCATCGGCGTGGGAGATTTCAAGTTCCATGATAACGCCCTGAAGTTCAAGGACGGCTCTGCCACGCCCCAGGGCACCCCGGAGGAGATTATGGCTGCGGGCCAGAAGATGTATGAGGAGCTTTCCCCAGAGACCGCCGCCTTTATCCACATGATGTTCGACAACGACCTCTTTGACGTGCTGGCCAAAGAGGGCAAGGCCCCTGGTGGCTACTGCACCAGCTTGGAGGACTATGGTACGCCCTTTATTTTCTCCAATTTTAACGGCACCTCTGGTGATGTGGACGTGCTGACCCATGAGGCGGGCCATGCCTTTGCCGATTATATCGCCAATGAGACCGTGTCCATTCGGGCCCTGCGCTGCCCCACCATGGAAGGGGCGGAGACCCACTCCATGAGCATGGAGTTCCTCACGGCCCCTTGGCACCATCTGTTCTTTGGGGATTTGACGGACAAATATGAGCTTTCCCATGCAGAGGACGCCCTGCTGTTCATCCCCTACGGCTGTTTGGTTGACCACTTCCAAGAGGAAATATACCGCCACCCGGAGTACACTCCCGAGGAGCGCAACCAGGCCTGGCTGCGGCTGGAAAAACGCTACCGCCCCTATATTGACTTTGATGGCCTGCCCTTCTATGCCCGGGGTGCTGGCTGGCAGAGGCAGCTGCACATCTATCTCTATCCCTTCTATTATATTGATTACTGCATGGCGCAGGTCATGTCACTGCAGTTCTTCGCCCTTTCGCTGGAGGACAGGGCGGCGGCCTGGCAGAAATATATGGATCTGGTACGCCTGGGCGGTACGAAGACCTTTATCGACCTGGCCCATGCGGTCGAGCTGCGCAGCCCCCTGGACGCCGGGTGCGTGAAGGACGTGTGCACCGCTACCTTCCAGTGGACGGAGGAGCACCTGACGGAGTGAGGCCTGGGCTGCAAGCAGCGCCTGTTTACGGAAGGGGACACCCTCTACCGCGTTGCAGAAAGGAGCT
>CANTDZ010000017.1 GCA_947652665.1 uncultured Clostridia bacterium | reverse complement strand
GGCCGTCAATTTCCTTTTGCACAATGGCTTTGGGCAGGCGGAACTCGGGGATGCCATAGACCAGCACGCCCCCAGCCGTATGCAAAGCCTCAAACACCGTGACTTCATATCCCAGCCGGGCCAAGTCACCTGCGCAGGTGAGCCCCGCCGGGCCCGACCCCACGATGGCTACCTTGTGCCCGTTGGATGCAGGCTTTGTGGGCGCTTCCTGCATGTTTTGATTGTGCCAGTCTGCCACAAAGCGCTCCAAACGGCCAATGGCAACCGGTTCGCCCTTGATGCCCCGCACGCATTTCTGCTCGCACTGGTTTTCCTGGGGGCAGACGCGTCCGCACACGGCAGGCAGGGAACTGGACTGGGCGATGATTTGATAAGCGGCCTCAAAATCGCCAGCCGCTGTTTTCTCGATGAATTCCGGGATGTGCACCTGCACCGGGCACCCGGAGATGCAGGGCTTGTTTTTGCAGTTCAAACACCGCTGGGCTTCGTCTAAAGCCTGTTCCTCGGTGTAGCCCAGGGCCACTTCGTCAAAATTCTTGTTGCGCACGTTTGGCTCCTGGGAGGGCATTTCGTTTTTCTTTAAGGACATGTTCGGCATTTCATTCTACCCCCTTGAAAAGATTGCAGGCTTCTTCGTGGGCCTGCCGCTCGAAGTCCCGGTACATGGCGCCCCGGGCCATGGCTTCGTCGAAATCCACCTCGAAACCGTCAAAATCCGGGCCGTCCACGCAGGCGAATTTGGTCTGGCCGCCCACGGTCAGACGGCAGCCGCCGCACATACCCGTGCCGTCTATCATGATGGGGTTCATGCTGACGATCGTGGGAATGTTAAATTCTTTGGTAACCTGAGTCACGAATTTCATCATAATCAGCGGGCCAATGGTGATGACCTTGTCGTACTTCTCGCCGCCTTCGATGAGCTTGCGCAAGGCTTCTGTCACAAGGCCCTTTTCGCCTTTGGAGCCGTCGTCCGTCATGAGCACATAGCAGTCACTGACGGCCTTGAACTCTTCCTCCAAGATCACCAAATCTTCGTTGCGGAAGCCCACGATGGAATGGACTTCTGCGCCCTGTTCGTGCAGCTTCTTCGCCACCAGGTACGCGATAGCACAGCCCACGCCGCCGCCTACCACGGCGACTTTTTTTAGGCCGTCGGTGTGGGTAGGGGTGCCTAGGGGGCCTACGAAGTCCTGTAGGCTGTCGCCTTCATTTAAGTGATTGAGCTTCTCTGTGGTCGCACCTACGATCTGGAAGATGATCGTGACCGTGCCCTTTTCACGGTCGAAATCGGCTACGGTGAGGGGGATTCGTTCCCCGTCGGCGTCCACCCGCAGGATGATGAACTGGCCGGGCTGAGCTTTTTTCGCTACCAGGGGTGCATCAATTTCCATCAGGGTTACGGTGGGGTTAAGGGATTGTTTTCTGACTATAGTATACAATTTTATCACTGCCTTTTCTCATGTTCTGCCAGGTCGGCCTGGGTGTCGATATCCTGTAATTCCCGGGGCGAACCGGCTTCGGTCAGGCGGAGCAGGCCCGGGTTTTTCCGTATCACAACCCCGCCGCCTTTGTCGCCGGTCAGGGCCAGCAAGTCCGGAAAGAAGCGCTTGGGGAACACCACGGGGTTCCCGCGCTGACCCTGCCAGTTTAAGGCCCAGATGCAGCCGGGGTCAGCTGAAAAATCTGCCAGCAGGCGCGCCACGCTGTCTCTTTGCAGCCAGGGCTGGTCGCATACGGCAAAAAGAATCCCGTCCATATCCAACAGCTTTTTGGTGCCCAAAACAACGGAAGCTGACTGCCCCTGTTCCGGCGCACGATTGAACACGGGAGTAAATCCCTGTTTCCTTGCGGCCTCCAACACGGACGGGTAGGCGCTGACCACCACCGCTCGGCTGAAAAACTCCGCCGGGACGGCCTCCATGGCCCGGTCGATCAGCGATACGCCGTCTACGGGGAAAAAGAGCTTGTTAGAGCCAAACCGCCTGCCCGACCCGGAAGCCATCAGCACCGCGCCCAGCTTCATCGCCAGAACCTCGACGGGCCCCGGTGCACATAACGGCCCTGCTTTGTTTTCACGACCTGGCCGCGTGATACAGCCGGTTCTCCGCTAAGCAGAACGGTGTCGACCCGGCACTTCATCTCCATACCCTCATAGGGCGTGTAATCTACATTTTGGTGCTGAGCCGCCGCTGTCAGGACGCCCCCATCATGCGGGTCGATTATGGTGATGTCCGCATCGCTCCCCACAACCAAAGCGCCCTTTTGCGGGTACATTCCAAACAGCCTGGCGGGATTTTCTGCTAAAGCCTTCATCATCTGGTGAGCCGTGATTTTCCCAGCCGCCACCCCGGCAGTGTACATCAAAACAGGACGGTGTTCCGTGCCGGGTATGCCGTTGGGGATTTGGGAGAAATCCTCCCGACCCAGCTCCTTAACCCCTTTAAAGTTAAAGGAGCAGTGGTCGGTGCCGATGGTGTCCACTTCCCCCTTGGACAAAGCTTCCCACAAAAAATCCTGGTCGCCCTTTTTCCGCAAGGGCGGCGACAGCACGAACTTGGCCCCCTCAAAATCCGGCAGGCTGTACAGGCTGTCGTCCAGCAGGAAGTATTGCGGGCAGCTTTCGGCGTAGACCTTCTGGCCCCTTCTCCGGGCAGATTCCACTGCCTCCATGCCCCGCCGGGTGGAGATGTGCACCACGTTTACCGGAAACCCGGCCTGCTCCGCAATGCAGAGCCAGCGGTGAATGGCTTCGGCCTCTACCCCATCCGGGCGGGACAGGGGGTGCGCCGCCGGGGAGAAGTCCCCCGCCGCTTTCCGGGCCGCTATCCCGGCGGTAACCAAGTCGCCGTTTTCACAGTGGCAGCCGACGATGCCGCCCTCCTCCCCCACGGCCTGGATGACCTCATAAGCCACGCCGTCGGAGACTTTCAGGTTATCATAAGCCAGGTAGACTTTATAAGAGGTGACGCCAGCGGCAGTCATTTCCTTCAGTTCTGCTTTTATCTGCGGATTCCAATCCTTAATGGTCATGTGGAATCCATAGTGGCAACTGGCGTTTCCGTCCGCCCGGCTGTGCCAGGTCTCCAAGGCGGACTCCAAGGAGCAGCCCCGCTCCGGCTCGGCGAAATCTAACACGGTAGTGGTGCCGCCTGCCAGGGCCGCCAAGGTGCCCGTAGCCCAGTTGTCGGCGGTCTCATTGGGCTTGCCCTTGTTCATCTCAAAATGGGTGTGGGTGTCGATGAACCCCGGGAAAACCAGTTTGCCCGCCGCGTCTGTGACCTGGCAGTCGGCTTCGGGCAAGGCGGGGCCTATCGCGGCAATCTTCTCCCCCTCCACCCGCAAATCGGCCTGCACAGGGCCTTGGGGGCAGAGCAGCGTGCCGTTTTTAATCAAGATGGACATAAACTCACCCCTTTATGACCGTGCCGGTCTTTCCGGCAACGCCGTCTTTGGCCTTTTCCAGCAGGGTGATGAGGGACGAACGCCCCGGTGCCGACCGGGCGAACTCCACCGCAGCCTGCACCTTGGGCAGCATGGAACCCGGCGCAAACTGGCCCTCGGCGGCATAAGCATCGGCCTCATCGGGGGTCAGGGAATCCAGCCACTGCTGGTTGGGCTTGCCAAAGTTTACAGCGACTTTTTCCACCGCCGTGAGGATGATGAGGGTGTCGGCTTCCAACTGCTGGGCCATGACGGCAGAAGCGAAGTCCTTATCAATGACAGCAGCCGCGCCCTTCAAATGGTGGCCCTCTGTGGTATAGACGGGTATCCCCCCGCCGCCGCAGGCTACCACTACCAGCCCTGCGTCTACCATGTCCCGGATGGACTGGATCTCCACAATGGACTGGGGCTTGGGCGAAGCCACTACACGGCGGTAGCCTCGTCCGGCATCCTCCACCACCTGGTAGTCGCGCTCTTTCACAAGCGTCTCGGCCTCCTCCTTGCTCATGAAAGCGCCGATGGGCTTGGTGGGGTTTGCAAAAGCCGGGTCCTTGGGGTCTACCTCTACCTGGGTGAGCACGGTTGCCACGCCCTTATTGATGCCCCGGTCCAGGAGCTCTTCCCGGAGGGCGTTTTGCAGGTCATAGCCGATGTAGCCCTGGCTCATAGCCACGCACACGGACAGCGGGCAGGGGATGTATTTTTCCGGGTCGGAACGGGTCAGCTCGGTCATAGCGTTCTGAATCATGCCCACCTGGGGGCCGTTGCCGTGGGACAGGATCACCTGGTGGCCGTCTTCAATGAGGTCGGCGATGGCTTTTGCGGTCTGCTTTACGGCAATCATCTGCTCCGGCAGGTTATTGCCCAAGGCGTTGCCGCCCAGGGCGATGACGATACGTTTTCCCATAAGTTACTCCTCCAAATCATTCTGAAAAATCAAAAATCAAGAAAAGCCCGCCCAGCCGGACGGGCCTTCCCTGTTTATTTTTGTAATTTACGCCTGGAACCAGCGCTGGGTGCCCTTCTCCTCCAAAGCCTTCAAAACGGCCTGGGGATTCTTGCACTTTGCCAGGAAAATCATGGCGGCGATGATGTAGGGCTTGAAGCTGGCTTCCTTATACAGCGGGTCGCGGTAGCGGTCAAAGACACTGGCCTCCACTTCGCCGTCTACACACGAAACGCCGTTGATATCGGCGGGCAGGCAGTGCAGGTACAGGGCCTTGCCGTCCTTGGTGGTCTTCATCAGCTCTTCGGTGCAGCACCAGTCCTTGTGCTGGGCGTTCTGGGCCAGCAGCTCTTTTTCCAGAGCCTTGATGCCATCGGTGTCGCCCTTGCCGTACAGGTCGGTACGCTTCTCCATGGCGGCAAAGGGAGCCCAGCTCTTGGGGTACACGATGTCGGCATCTTTGAAAGCGTCCGCCATGCAGTTGGAGCGGCGGTAGCTGCCGCCATTAGCTGCGGCGTTCTTCTTGGCGACTTCCTCCACCTCGGGCATGACCTCATACCCTTCGGGGTGTGCCAGAACCACGTCCATGCCAAAGCGGGTCATCAAGCCAATGACGCCCTGGGGCACGGACAGGGGCTTGCCGTAGCTGGGGGAATAGGCCCAGGTCATGGCGACCTTCTTGCCCTTCAGGTTCTCCACGCCGCCAAACTCATGGATGATGTGCAGCATATCAGCCATGCACTGGGTGGGGTGGTCGATGTCGCACTGGAGGTTCACCAGGGTGGGCTTCTGCTCCAGGACGCCGTCCTTGTTGCCCTGGGTCACGGCGTCTACCACCTCGTGCATATAAGCGTTGCCCTTGCCGATGTACATATCGTCGCGGATGCCGATAACGTCCGCCATGAAGGAAATCATGTTGGCTGTCTCGCGGACGGTTTCGCCGTGGGCCACCTGGCTCTTACCCTCATCCAAATCCTGTACTTCCAGGCCCAGCAGATTGCAGGCGGAGGCAAAGGAGAAGCGGGTGCGGGTGGAGTTGTCGCGGAACAGGGAGATGCCCAGGCCGGAGTCGAAAATCTTGGTGGAGATGTTGCGCTCGCGGAGATTGCGCAGGGCATCGGCCACGGCGAAGGTGGCAGCCAGCTCGTCGTCAGACTTCTCCCAGGTCAGGAAAAAGTCGCCCTCGTACATTTTGGAGAAGTCCAGGCTGTTCAGTTTGTCAATATATTTCTGCAAATCGCTCATGATAATGACTCCTTTTATTTAATATCGTTGTTGGTCTTGCCCGCGCGGAACTGGGCCACGTCAGCGGTCTTGTTCTCTTCTTTGTACAGGCCGGGCACAGCGGCGTACAGGGCGGCACAGCGTACCAGGTCGTCTTTCCAGGTGATTTCGTTGGGGGCATGGGCCTGGCTCTCGGCACCGGGGCCAAAGCCTACACAGGGGATGCCGTAGCGGCCCTGGATGGAAACGCCGTTGGTGGAGAAGGTCCACTTGTCGGTCAGGGGGCGGTGGCGCAGGTGCATGGCGTCACGGGCGGGGTCGCTGTCCTCATGGCCCAGGCGCTCGCTGCCGAAGAGCTCGTGATGGGCATCTACCAGAGCCTGCACATGGGCGGCGCTCTCCTTGTTGATCCAGGTGGGGAAGTAAGCCTCTGTCTCATAGACCTCGCCGGTCCAGGAGGGACGGTCATACATGTACATGGAGACCTCCACGTCCTTTTCATACTTCTTCACGCTGGGCAGATTACGGATTTCTTCCAGGCAGCTGTCCCAGGTCTCCCCGGCGGTCATGCGGCGGTCGATGGAGATAGAGCAGGAATCGGCCACGGCGCAGCGGCTGGGAGAGGTGTAGAAGATCTGGCTGGTGGTGCAGGTGCCCCGACCCAGGAACTGGGCATCTTCATAGTGCTCGGGATTGTATTTTGCGTCCAGCATCTTCACAAGGCCCTTTACCTCTACGGTGTCATCGGCGGGGTTCTCGTTGAGGGCCCGCACGTCCTGGAGAATGTCGGCCATTTTATAGATGGCATTGTCGCCGCGCTCGGGGGCAGAGCCGTGGCAGGACACGCCCTTTACATCCACACGGATTTCCATGCGGCCCCGGTGGCCCCGATAGATGCCGCCGTCGGTGGGCTCGGTGGAAATGACGAACTCCACCTGTTCTTTCTCGATTCCGTTTGCAGGGAAATATTTGTTGACGATGTACTGCCAGCACATACCGTCGCAGTCCTCTTCCTGTACAGAGCCTACCACCATGATCTTGTAGCCCTGAGGGATGAGCCCCTGCTCCTTCATGATTTTGGCGCCGTATACGGCGGAGGCCATGCCGCCCTCCTGGTCAGAGCCGCCGCGTCCATAAATAATGGCGTCATCCTCCCAGCCCTCATAGGGGTCGGCGGTCCAGTTGTTGCGGTTGCCGATGCCTACGGTGTCGATATGGGAATCAATCGCGATAATTTTGTCGCCCTCGCCCATCCAGCCGATAAC
The DNA here is from genome assembly GCA_947652665.1 of uncultured Clostridia bacterium. Classification (GTDB taxonomy): domain Bacteria; phylum Bacillota; class Clostridia; order Oscillospirales; family Acutalibacteraceae; genus Acutalibacter. The sequence goes on along the minus strand of CANTDZ010000017.1, from coordinate 25,847 downwards.
ATTGCCCAGGCCGTCCACCTCAACCTTGTCATAGCCCAGCTTCTCCATTTCGGCCTTGATGCAGGCCACGACTTCTTTCTCCTCACAGCTCTCGCTGGGGTAGGAAATCATGGCGCGCAGGAAAGCGCTCATGTCGGCACGGTAGCCCTCGGCAGCCGCTAAGATTTTTTCCTTGTCCATTTGTAAGACCTCCATTTTTAGGTTTTTTATACGGTTCAAACGGTGGGGTATTCCCCGCCCCAAACGATCTTCTTATACTTGTCCGGGTCCGTGTCGCCCTCGGTGGAGAACAGGAGCACCTGGCTGTCCTTGTTAAGCTCCAAAGCTTCGCGCAGTTCCTTGTAGGCATCGTCCTGCATGATGCTGGAAATCACGCCCATGCCCACCGCGCCGGATTCGCCGGAACACACAGCCGGGTCGCCCTTTACAGGGGAAGCCAGCATACGCATGCCCTTGGCGCTCACCCAGTCCGGGCAGGAGACGAAGGCATCCACATGGTTCTTTAGGATGTCCCAGGAAATAATGTTGGGTTCGCCGCAGGCCAGGCCCGCCATGATGGTCTGCAAATCGCCTGTGACGGCGCGAGGTTCGCCATCTCCGGCAGCCGCGCCCTGGTAGAGACAGTCGGCGGCCTTTGCCTCCATGACGATGAACTTGGGCGGGTCGGTCTTAAAGAGGTTGGCAAAATACCCTACCACGGCCCCAGCCAGGGAGCCTACGCCTGCCTGCACAAACACGTGGGTGGGACGGCCGATCTCCAGCTGCCGAAGCTGGCTGGCGGCTTCACTTGCCATAGTGCCGTAGCCCTGCATAATCCAGGAGGGGATTTCCTCATACCCTTCCCAGGCGGTGTCCTGCACCACTACGCCGTGCTCGGTGTTTTGGGCTTCGGCGGCTGCCATGCGCACGCAGTCGTCGTAGTTTACCTCTTCTATGGTGACTTTCGCGCCCTCCTTGGCAATGTTGTCAAAGCGGGACTGGCTGCTGCCCTTAGGCATATGCACCACGGACTTCTGCCCCAGCTTGTTGGCGGCCCAGGCCACGCCCCGGCCATGGTTGCCGTCGGTAGCGGTAAAGAAGGTGGCCTGCCCGAATTCCTCCCGGAAAGCGGGGCTGGTCAGGTACTCGTAGCTGAGGGTGGATATGTCCCGGCCCATCTCGTCGGCTATGTACCGGCCCATGGCAAAGGAGCCGCCCAGCACCTTGAAAGCATTGAGCCCAAAGCGGTATGATTCATCCTTGATGCACAAGCTTTTAAGCCCCAGCTCAGCCGCCATGCCGGAAAGCTCTGCCAGCGGCGTAACGGAATACTGCGGGAAGGACTGGTGGAAAGCCCGGGCCCTGGCTACATTTTCCAGGGACATCACCGGAAGCTGTTTATCCTGGGTGCGCGGCATTTTGTTTAATGCCCATTTGATTGGTTCGTTCATCGCCCTGCCTCCTAAATATTTTTTTGGCTTTCTTACTTTTTGTTTGTTATCTATATAATACCACTTGTGCACAGAATGTCAAGGGCCTTATGGGCTTTTTTCAAATTTTTTTTCAGCCCACCCCATTATTAGTTTGCCATTTTGGAAATCCATCGTGACCTGTTCCCCGTAAACCGTCTGCAGGGCTTTCCCGAGCTCTGTCTGCTGCCCGGCTTCCAGGTCAGCCACCACCTGCCCCCGGTGCAGGAATACGAGCCTGTCGCAATAAGTATAGGCTAGCTCCGGGTCGTGTATGGTCATCAGGCATCCTGCATTCTTTTGGCGGACGTATTCCCGCAGATGGGTAAGGAACGTGTGCTGGCGGGAAAAGTCCAAAGAAGCCACGGGCTCGTCCAGCAGCAGCCAGAGAGCCCCCTGCATCACGGCCCGGGCCAAGTACGCCATGCGGCCCTCGCCGCCGCTTATTTTATCCATGCCCCGCCCGATCAGGTGCCCACAACCCAAATCGCTCAGAATGGCCTTGGCCCTTTCCATCTCCACCTGCCCAGGCCGGGAAAAGGCCCCCAGGTACGCCGTTACGCCCATGGACACGAAATCTTCCACGGAAAAGCGGATGCCCGTTTGATTGCTTTGGGGCACGTAGGCCATCTGCTTTGCTCTTTCCTTTGCGCCCATCTGGGCCAGGGAGTGCCCGTCCAATTCAATCATCCCGGCTATGGGGCAGAAGCCCAGTATAGCGTGTATCAGGGTGGTCTTGCCTGCGCCGTTTAGCCCCAGCACTCCAGTAAGCTGCCCGCGGATAAGGGACAGGCTTATATCACGCAGAACAAGCTTTTTTCCTCTGCGCACGGTAACGCCTTTTATTTCCAGCATGACTATCCCTCCTTTTTCACCCTGCGCCACAGCAGGAACCCGCACAGGAACAGCGCCCCCATGAGGGAGGTCAGGATGCTGATGGGGATTTCCGAGGGCAGGAGGCTGCGGGCCAGGGTATCGGCCAGCATCAACAGGGATGCGCCGCACAGGGCAGTCTGGAAAAAGTTTGCCTCGAAGTCCTCCCCCAGCAGCGCCCGTACCAGGTGGGGGACGATGAGCCCCACCCAAGACACAATGCCGCTCACCGAAACCGAAGCCGCTACCAACACGGTTGCGCAGACGATGCTGATCACCCGCACCGGCAGGACGGCTATCCCTAAGCTGGCGGCTTCCTCGTCGCCCAGGGTCAGCACCTTCAAACGGTAGCGAAGCAGGGCCAGCACCAAGGCCGCACACAGGCACAAAGGGGCCACGGCGAAAAACTCCTCCCACCCGCAAAGGCTGAAGCTGCCCATAAGCCAGTAGTCGATGACCGCCAGCTGCTGAGTGGGGTCGGCCATGTATTTCATAGCCATGATGAGAGCGTTCGCCACGGCGCTGAGGATGATGCCTGAAAGAATCAGGTCGAAAACCCGGCTGCCGCCAATGGCTTTAGAAAGCAGCAACGCCAGCCCTACCGTGAGGATGCCTCCTGCAAAGGCGGAAACCTCCAAAAGCCCCATGGAGCCGCCCCAAAAAAGGATGCACGCGATCGCCCCCACCGACGCCCCGCCGCTGACTCCCAGCACATCAGGCGAAACCAGAGGGTTGGAAAACAGCCCCTGGTACACAAACCCTGCCAGGGATAGAGCCGCTCCGCACACCCCCACCACGCAGGCGCGGGCCACCCGGATGTTCCAGAACACGTTGGCTTTCATGGTGCCCGCCGCCTGACCTGTGAGGATTTCCCAGAAATCAGCCAGGCCCAGGCTGTACCGGCCGCACAGGCAGGAAACAAAAAAGGAGACGATGAGCAAAAGCGCCAGCCAGAACCAGGCCGCCTTACGCATGTTCATCACCTCCTGTTTTGGCCTAGCGGTCTACCCCGAGCTGTTCTGGAGTGACGGTCAAGCCAAAGTATTTGCTATAGAAATTCTCCGCTTCCTGTACATAGTCCTCCTGGCTCACAAGTTCCGGGTGGAGCACATGGGCCATCCACAAAAGGCCCAGTATGGACGAGGGCTGGGGGTAGTCCCAGGCTTCGATTTCCGAGGGCACGGTATAGAGCCGACCCCCTTCTATGGCCTTCAGCCCGGAAAGGGCTGTGTCGGCGGCTATGTCCTCCAGGGTGTACTCCGCGTAGCTGACCGCAAAGATTACTTCTGGGTTCCAGTCCACCAGCTGTTCAGCGGAGATATCCACCCATTTGGCTCCGTCCAATTCATCCGAGACGCACTGTCCCCCGGCCATGTCGATCATCTGCCGCTGGTACATGCCTCCGGCACAGGAGCGAAGGTAGGACCCCGCCCCGCACAGGTAGACAGCAGGCCGCTCCTCCACATCTTCCGTCAGAGCTGTGACCTTATGGGCTATGGAATCGTAATAAGCTACCAGTTCATCGGCCTCTTCCTCACAGCCGCACAGGGTGCCCAGCATCTCGACCATGCCGTTAAAGGCTTCGTAGGTTTCCGGCTCCACCAGCACGGCGGGGATGCCTAACCCTGCCAGTGTGTCAGCGGCCTCCCCCTGCTTGGTGGAGAGGATAACCAGGTCCGGCTCCAGTGCGGCAATGGCTTCGATGTTCGTCTCCTTGCCCGAGCCCACTCCCGGCAGTTCCAGCATACGGGGGGCCGCCAGCTTGTAGAGCTCCCGCTTGTCCGCGCTCATCTCAATGCCCACAATGTTCTCCTCCCGGCCCAGGGCCAGCAGGGACGAGGTCACGAGATAGTAGCAGGAAACAATTTTTTCAGCCGGTGCTTCTAGGGTGACTTCCCGCCCCGCCTGGTCGGTGACAGTGACGGCCCCCGAAGCGGCCTCGCTCTCCCCTGCGCAGGCGGTCAGCTGGAACAGGAACAGCATCACAAGCAAGATGGGAATGAAACGGTTCTTCATGCCGACACCTCTCCTTATTTCTTTGTTTTCTTATAGAAAGTATCCTGCATAGGCAGACTGGTACGCAGCACATGATCTTTGGCGTAATAGGCCCCCTGTACCGCCGGGGCGGTGGGGATGGTGGCGATTTCGCCGATACCCTTGGCACCGTAGGCGAAGGGCAGCAGTTCCTCCTTCTCCACGTAGATGGCGTGAATATCCGGAATCTGGTCAGCGCGCATGAGCCCTAAGGTGCCAAATTTCGCCGTGGGTACGCAGTCCTTCAAAGGGAAATCCTCCGTGAGCGCATAGCCCAGGCCCATGAGCACGCCGCCTTCAATCTGCCCCTGAATGGAGGTGGGGTTAACTACCTTGCCGGAGTCGTGGGCAGCATAGACCTCTTTCACTTTGCCGTCATCGTCCAGCACCACCACATGAGTGGCGAAGCCGTAGGCCACGTGACTTTTGGGATTGGGTTTGTCCGCACCCAGCTTGTCGGTGGGGTCGAAGAACTCGGCAAAATACTCTTTACCCTCCAAAGCGTCCAGAGCACCCCCTGCCGCTTGCATATCTCGATTCAGGTCAGCTGCCGCCATGCGAACGGCCTCGCCGGTTATCAGCGTCTGGCGGGAACCGGAAGTGGTGCCGGAATCCGGGGCCACCTCGGAGTTGCTGCCCATGTTCTTGATTTTGGACAAGGGCAGGCCCGTTGTCTCCGCCAGCACCTGAAGGAACACGGTGGCACACCCCTGGCCGATATCCGATGCGGCCGAGTAGAGCTCCACCATGCCGTCCTTCACCACCAGCTTGCAGCGGCCTTTGTCCGGCAGGCCCACGCCTACGCCGGCATTTTTCATGGCACAGGCGATGCCCGCACGGCCCGGATTCTGTTCGTAAGCGTCCTTTACCGCCAGCAAGGTTTCCTTCAGAGCGGTGGAGCAGTCGGCAATCTGCCCGTTGGGCAGCACATTGCCGGGCTCGATGGCGTTGCGGTAACGGATCTCCCAGGGGGAAATGCCCACTTTCTCTGCCAAAAGGTTTATGTTCGATTCCAGCGCAAATTCACTCTGGCACACGCCAAAGCCTCGGAACGCCCCGGCAGGCGGGTTGTTGGTGTAATATCCGTAGCCCCGGATATCGGTGTTCTGGTAGCAGTAGGGGCCCACTGAATGGGTACAGGCGCGTTCCAGCACCGGGCCGCACAGGGAAGCGTACGCGCCGGTGTCAAAGTATATCTCGCAGTCAAGGCCGGTGAAGATGCCGTTCTCGTCACAGCCCAGAGTGAAGGTGCCCTCCATATAATGGCGCTTGGGGTGGAAGCGGATGGACTCCTGGCGGGTAAACTTCACCTTTACCGGGCGCTGCACCTTCAAGGCCGCCAGCACCGCCAGGTGCTGTACAGACACATCCTCCTTGCCGCCGAAGCCGCCGCCCACCAGCTTGTTCTCCACCACGATTTTCTCCGGGTCCCAGCCCAGCATGATACTGATTTCCTTGCGGGTATCGAACACGCCCTGGTCGGTGGTCAGCACCTTGACCCCGTCCTTGTAAGGGAAGGCCACGGCGCACTCGGGCTCTAAGAAGGCGTGCTCGGTGAAGGGGGTGCGGTAGCTTTGGGTCACGGTGTATTTGGAGTTTGCCAACGCTGTCTTGGCATCGCCCCGGGTGACGTGGCGGCTTTGGCACAGGTTGCCCTTCGAGTGGATGAGCGGCGCGCCCTCGGCCATGGCCTCCTGTATCGTGCGCACAGGTTCCAGGGGCTCATAGTCGATTTTGATGAGCTTCTTGGCCGCTTCCAGAATAACCGGCGTTTCTGCGATGACCAGGCAGATGGCATCCCCTACACAGCGGGTGGTGTCCCCCTTGGCAATCATCACATCCCAGTCCTGCTGGATGTGGCCCACTTTGTTGTGGGGTACATCTTCAGCTGTCAGTACCGCCAGCACGCCGGGCAGGGCCAGGGCCGCTTCGGTGTGGATGTCCAGCACCTTGGCCCGGGGATACTCAGACCGCACGGCGGAGGCGTGGGCCATGCCTTCCATCTCCACGTCGTCCACATACTCGCCGGTGCCCAGCACCTTACCCCGCACGTCGACGCGGAAGGCACGCTTGCCTACGCCGTACTCGTCGCCCTGCTCCAGGCTATCGATGGACTCGTCTCCCCGCAAAATGGCGGCGGCAAGGGAGATGCCCTCGATAATCTTCTTATACCCCGTGCACCGGCACACATTGCCCCGTATGGCTTTTTTGATGGCGGCCTCGTCCGGGTCGGGATTCACATCCAGCAGGGCCTTGCCCGCCATGACCATGCCGGGGATGCAGAATCCGCACTGCACAGCCCCCACCTTGCCAAAGGCATAGACAAAGGCTTCCTGTTCCCGGGGCGTAAGGCCTTCTACGGTAAGGATGCTTTTCCCCACTGCCTTTTTTGTTGTCAGGATGCACGCCCGCATAGCTTTGCCGTCCACCACGATGGTGCAGGTGCCGCAAGCGCCCTCGCTGCAGCCGTCTTTTACTGAGTGCAGGTGCAGGTCGTCCCGCAGGTAGCGCAGCAGGGATTTATCTTCTGCTGTCTCGCGCTGTACGCCGTTGACTGTAAAAACATAGTTCTCTGCCATTTTAACTCTCCTTCTCAAACAAGAAGATAACTGTACTCATTATACACGGTCTCCACCAGTTTGCACAAGCCCTCTCCCAGGCCGCAATTCGAATCTGCCACATCGTATTCGCCCACCTTGCCCTCTAACCGCACCAGGGTCTTGGTGCCGTCCAAGCGCAGGAAGCCGTTGTTTTCGCTGTTGTCGAAGTCCTCCCGGCTCCAGAACAGGGTGAACTTATCCTTATAAGGCCGGCTTTCATAGGGGCAGAAGGTGCCGCAGTTGCCGCACTCGTTGCACATGCCGTCCACGTGGATGATTTGCCGCTGGCGCATACCAGGTACGGCGATTGCCACATTGGCACGGTTGGGGCACACCTCGGTGCACGTCTCGCAGACCGTGGCACAGCCCAGACAGCGACTGTCGTCGCAACCCTTGCAGTCAGCGCACAGGTCGCCGCGCTTTTGGAGGGGGGCGCTATAATCGGCGTTTATGTTTTTCTCTACAAAGCACTCGGTGCAGAAGCTCTCAATGGCCTTTGCGGCCTTGGTCGCCCCGGCAATAGCTTCCACTACGGTAGCGGGGCCCGTCTGCCCATCGCCAATAACATATACATTTTTCACGCTGGACTCCATCGTCCCGGCATCCACAACGGCCCGGCCGCGCTTGTCAACTTCCAGGCCGTTAGCCTCATACAGCGCCGTGTTGACCTTTTCGCCTACCGCCACGATCACGGTATCCGCATCCACCTGGGTGGTGCGCCCCGTGTCCACAGGGGAGCGCCGTCCGGAAGCATCCGGTGCGCCCAGCTCCATGACCTTGCAGGTGAGACTGCCGTCCTTCACACCCTCCGGAGCCAGCAGTTCCCGGAACTCCACGCCGTCGGAAACAGCCAGCTCCAACTCTTCCTGGTCGGCGGGCATATAACGCTTGGTGCGGCGGTAAACCAGGGAGACCATTTCCACACCTGGCAGGCGCTTAGCCGCCCGAGCCGCATCCATGGCGGTGTTGCCGCCACCGATGACCACCAGATTTTTGCCCAAGTTCAAAGACTCCGGCTGCTTCTTAGCCTTCTCCAGGAAGTCGATGACGTTCATTTCATCGCCATATTCCAGCACAGCACCGGGCTTGGCCCAAGCGCCGACCGCCAGAATCACATGGGTGTAGCCTTCATCAAAGAGAGCCTTTGCGTCCGTCACTTCCGTGTTCAGCTTGACCTTGGCCCCTACGGCCTCCAGCAGCTTCGCGTCCTTGTCGATGGACTCATGGGGAATGCGGAACTCCGGAATCACATGGCGCACGATGCCGCCCAGGGAATCCTTGCGCTCGAACACGCTCACGTCCACCCCGGCACGGCCCAGGAAAAACGCCGCCGCCATACCGCCGGGCCCGCCGCCAATGACGGCGACCTTCTTGCCCTCTACGGGCTTGCCGGGCTGTACTTTGGGCAGGAGGGCCTCGAAGCCGCCCTCTGCCGCTTTCAGCTTCTGGGCGCGGATGTAGACGCTCTCGTCATAGGCGTTTCGCATACATTTGTCCTGGCAGCGGTGGGAACAGATAGTCCCCGTAATAAAGGGCAGCGGGTTGCGCTGGGTGATGATTTCTAAAGCTTCTTCAAACCTGCCAGCCTGCACCGCCATAAGATAGGCGGGGATATCCTGCTCGATGGGGCACCCGCTGCGGCAGGGAGCGTTAAAGCAGTCCAGAAGCGGGACTTTCTTTCCGTTCTTGCGGCTGGGGATGGGCTTTACGGGCTTCGTCCAGTAGCCGTCCTTCGAGATGGAGCCCACCAAAGCGCTGACCTTTTCCCCGTCTACGCCTGCCCAGGCACTGTAGTCGATGTCCATCAGCTCCCAGCCCATCTGGCTCATGCGCTGGTAGCCGCCGGGCTTCAAAACGGTGGTAGCCACCGTGATGGGCCAAATCCCCGCTTCAAACAGAGGGCGGATGGACACCGCGTCCGCGCCGCCGGAATAGGAGATGCGAAGCTTGCCCTCAAATTCCCGGGTGAGCTTTTCCGCCAGGGACAAGGACAGGGGGTACAGCGAACGCCCGGACATATACATCTCCTCCGAGGGCAGCTCGCCAGCCGCCACGTCTACGGGGAAGGTGTTGGTCAGCTTTACGCCGAACTCCAAGCCGCGCTCTTTGGTAAGGGCCATCAAGCGGCGGAACATGGGCAGGGCGTCTGCCATTTGCAGGTCCTCTACAAAGTGGTGGTCGTCAAACACAATATAGTCAAAGCCCAGGCCGTCCAGGGTTTTGCGGGCAAACTCGTAGCCCAGCAGGGTGGGATTGCACTTGACATAGGTATTCAGGTTCTTTTCCGTAATAAGGTAAGTGGCGATGCGCTCAATTTCATCGGGCGGACAGCCGTGCAGGGTGGATTCGGTGATGGACTCGGACACCCTGGGGCTGATGGACTTCACATAGGCTTCGTCCACTTTCTGGAATTTTCCCAGGTTCGACAGGGCCCAGTCCATACATTCCTGCCATATTTCTGTGCCGGAAGCGTCCTTCATGCCTTCAATGTACTTGTCAACCTTCTCGCTTTGGATGCCCTTCAAATCATAGCCCACGGACATATTGAACACAAAGCCCTCCGGGTCGCCCAGGCCCAATTCTTTCGCCAGCAGCTTGCAGGCAAACCAGGCCTTTACATACTCCGCAAAGGCCTGGGGCACGGTGAGCTCCGTGGACCATTCGCAGTTATAACACTCATCGTCAGCGGTGATGCAGGGCTTGTTTACGCACTTGGAAAGCTCCTCGCCGTCCATAATCTGCACGGTCTTCAGCTCAAAAAACCGGGACCCAGCCCCATAAGCCGCCACGATGTTCTGGGCCAGCTGGGTATGGGGGCCCGCCGCCGGGCCAAAGGGAGACTCGATTTTCTCCTTGAACATAGGCAGGGCTTTGCCATTTTCATGGCGCACCAGCTTGGAAACCCCAAATACGCTGCCGCTTTCCTTATACTCCGTCAAAATCCAGTCCATCAGCTTCCCAAATGGGATAGGCCGCATAATATCGCTCATTGTTATTTCCTCCCAATCGTTTTAATAGGTGCGGTGGCTCAGCTCGCCCCACAGCTTTTTGCTCTGCTCCATGGTCCAGGCATTTATCCTGTCCTCGTCGATGCCCACAAACTCCCGATCCTTATACAGCACCTTGCCGTTAATGATGGTGGTGCGGCAGTTCTTGCCCATCATGCCAAAAAGCATGTGCCCATCTATGTTTTCGTCCGAGAAGGGCGTGAAGGGCTTATAGTCCATGACAATCACGTCCGCCGCGGCGCCGGGTTCCAGTACGCCCACGGGCTTCTGGAAGTACCGGGCGCAGATGGCCGGATTGTTCTTGAAGAGCATCCCGGTGGCTTCCGACCAGCCCACGTTGGGGTGGCAGGCGTTATGCCGCTGCATGGGCAGCAGAACCTTTAAGCTTTCCAGCATATCGTGCGTATACGCGTCCGTGCCCAGGCCGATGAGGATGCCCCGCCCATACATCTGCAAAACCGGCGAGCACCCTACCGCGTTGCCCATGTTGGACTCCGGGTTGTGGCAGACCATGGTGTTTGTCTCCTGGAGGATGTCCAGCTCCGCCGGGGAAATATGGATGCAGTGGCCCAGCATGGTCTTTTCCCCCAGGATGCCGTTATAGAGCAGGCGGTTAATAGGGCGGCAGCCGTAATTTTTCTGGCTGTCGTATACATCGTTCAAGCCCTCGGCCACGTGGATGTGGTAGCCGGTCATGCCGTCGTTGGCCTTTACCATTTCTTCAAAGGTTTTGTCCGAGATGGTGAACAGCGCGTGCCCGCCAAACATGGCTTTTATCATGTCGCTGTCCTGTTCTTTTGCCCAGCGGGCAAAGTCCGCGTTCTCCTGTATGGACTCCCTGCACTTTTCCTCGCCGTCCCGCTCGGAAACCTCATAGCACAGGCAGGCGCGCATACCCAGCTCCTGGCACACATCTTTAATGGCGAACAGGGAGCCCGGTATCTCACCGAAGGAGGCGTGGTGGTCAAAGATGGTGGTCACGCCGTCCCGGATGCTGTCCAGCACCGTGGCGTAGGCGCAGGCTTTGGTGCCGTCCAGAGTCAGGTGGCGGTCGATGTTCCACCACTGGCCTTCCAGCACCTCCAGGAAATTGCTGGCAGAATAGCCCTCGATGGATAGCCCCCGGGCCAGGCCGCTGTAAATATGGGTGTGCACGTTTATAAGGCCCGGCATGATGACCCCGCCCTTTGCGTCTACGAACTCTACCTGGGGGTAGGCCCCGCGCAGTTCTTCCAGGGGGCCGACTTTCAATATTTTTTCCCCCTCGATGAGAACCCCGCCGTCCGGCAGGTAGGGGCAGGCCGCGCTGCGGGTGATGACTTTTCCGTTCCCGATAAGCAGCATTTTCATTTTCCTCCTTGCAAAATATTATTTTTCTGATAGAATTAAAAGTAAGACTTGATTGTGTCAACAGAAAGGGGAAACGCCTTGTGTTAAGTGAATCCACGCTCCGCTTTTTATTCCGGCTTGCCAAAGGCATCGCTGCCCAGTTTGGGCCCAACTGCGAGGTCGTTATCCACGACCTGGCTTCCAATGATATCAACAGTTCCATCGTCGCCATTGAAAACGGCCATGTCTCGGGCCGTAAAATCGGCGGAGGGCCCTCGCGGGTGGTGCTGGAGGCTCTGCAAAGCGGCAACCTCAAGGAGCAGGACCAGCTTTGCTACCTGACCAAGACCCGGGACGGGAAAACGCTGAAATCCACCACCATCTACATCCGGGACGAGGACCAGGAGGCCATCGGCATCTTTTCCATCAATTACGATATCACGCTGATGCTGGCCATGAGCGACGCTATTGCCCAGTTCACCGCCACCGGGGAGCCGGCCGGGGAGAAATCCCCCCAGCCCATCTCCCAGAATGTTTCGGACCTGCTGGACGAGCTGATCGACCAGAGCATAAAGCTGGTGGGCAAGCCCACGGCCCTTATGTCCAAGGAGGACAAGGTGCGGGCCATCCAGTTTTTGAATGACAGCGGGGCGTTCCTCATCACCAAGTCCGGCGACAAGGTGTGCAAATTCTTTGGCATCTCTAAGTATACACTCTATAGCTACCTGGAGGAAAGCAAAGAGAAATGATTCGAGACGGACAGGGGAGCCCTTTTGACAGGGTTCCCCTTTTCCATCCTTTTTAGGTTTTCTCTTTTTTGCTTCCTAAATCTTTGGGCAGAACCAGGTTCAGGATAATAGCCACAATGGCGGTCACCACAATAGGCGAGGAACCGAACACGGTGTTCACCCAAACCGGGAACCCAGGCCCCTGCAAGGACCCCGCCACCTGGGTGATGCCTACACCTAACGCTACGGAAAGCCCTACGATGGCACTGGAACGCATGGTGAAATTGTCGGAAGTAATCATGCGGATGCCAGTCATGGTAATGGTGGCGAACACGGATATGGTCGCACCGCCGATGACGGCCTGGGGAATGGTCGTCAGTACAGCAGACAGCTTCGGCACCAGGCCAGCCGCCAACAGCACCAGCGAGGCAAAAGCAAATACGGCCTTGTTGATGACCTTGTTCACGGTGACGATGCCCACATTCTGGCTGTAGGTGGCAGCGGGCAGGCCCCCGAACAGCGCGCCCACGATGCTTACCGCGCCCTGGGCGATGATGCCGCCGGAAAGCTCTTTATCGGTGGGCATGCGGTCCATACCGCCCATGGTCGTGGAGGAAAGGTCGCCGATGGTCTGCACGGCGTTTATAATGTACACGACGGACAGGGAGATAGCGGCGCTCAGCTCAAACTTTACGCCAAAGTGCAGGGGGGCCGCCAGCTGGAACCAGCCGGCAGAGCCTACGGCGGAGAAATCCACCATGCCCAGGCACAGGGCCATCAGATATCCTACGATCATGCCCCAGAGGATGGCCCCCAGCTTCAGCACGCCTTTGCCGAAGTTCTGCAGGACAATGACCACCAACAGTGTGACAATAGCAACTGCCCAGTTCTTTACGCTGCCGAAGTCCTCCGACCCGGCGCCGCCCGCCATGTACTTCACCGCCGTGGGGTACAGGGAAAGGCCGATAGTGAAGATCACCGTGCCGGTGATAAGGGGCGGGAACAGCTTGCGAATCTGCTTGACGAAGATGCCAAAGACTACCGCCACGCAGCCGCCTACGATTTCCGCGCCCAAAATAGTGGGCAAATCAAACTGCCCGCCGATCGCCAGCAGGGTGGGCACATAGGCAAAGCTGATACCCATAATGACCGGAAGCCCCGAGCCAATCTTATGTACGATGGTGTACAGCTGGATGAGTGTCGCAATCGCCGTAACGATCAGGGACACCTGGATGAGCATGGTGCGGTCCGAGCCCTCCAGGCCGCAGGTGTTGGCCACCATGATGGCAGGCGTGATAATGCCCACGATAGCCGCCACCACGTGCTGCAATCCCAGGGGGATCAGCTGCGCGGCAGGGGGGATTCCGTCCAGGGAAAAGACAGAGCCCTTCCCCTGTTTTACTTTTTCTTCCATTGTAATTCCTCCTCAAAAAATTTTTTAGGCTAACAGATTTTTTGTTAAGTCCAATATACTCCTTTGCCCTCAAAATTGCAAGAGGTTCCGTTTTTATCATATGTAGAACTTTCCGTCTCCAATTTGTGCAATTTATACATCGCACTCTGTTGGCTGTCAAAAATATAGCAGTGCAAAAAATTTTTTTGAAAACTACTACCCTTTTCCCTCACCTTGTGCTAAAATAGAAGAAACCGACCCATGCTATACAAAAGGAGGACTCTTCATGATTCAAGTCAATGCCCTGGGTGATGCCTGCCCCATCCCGGTAGTCAAAACGAAAAACGCCATCAAGGAGCTGGGCGGCTCCGGCGTGGTGGAAACCCTGGTGGATAACGAGATTGCCGTACAGAACCTGACAAAAATGGCAGATCAGAAGGGGTACGATGTTAAATCTGAAAAGCTGGGAGAGGGGCGCTTCAAGGTCGTCATGACCGTGGACGGCGGAACCCCCGCAGATTCCCCTGAGGAAAAAACCGCCTGCTTTGCGCCTGCCCCCGGGCGGGGCACTCTGGTAGCTGTCTCCTCCTCCCAAATGGGCGAGGGCAGTGAGGAACTGGGCCGCACGCTGCTCAAGGGCTTTCTCTACGCCCTCACCCAGCTGGACGAGCTTCCCCAGACCCTGCTTTTCTATAACGGCGGTGCCGCTATGACCTGTGAGGGCTCCCCCGCGCTGGAGGACATCAAGTCCCTGGAAGCCCAGGGTGTGGAGGTGCTCACCTGCGGCACCTGCCTGAATTTCTACGGCCTTACCGACAAGCTGCGGGTGGGGGAAGTCACCAACATGTACACCATCGCCGAGAAGCTGGCCGGAGCCGGGCACATCATCAAGCCATGAGGGAGAAGCTGCCTGCACTCATCATCACCTTTGCCGCCACCACCCAGGCCCTGGCGGCAGAGGATTTCTGCCAAAGGGAGGGCCTGCCCGGGCGGCTCATCCCCGTGCCCAGGGAAATCACGGCGGGCTGCGGACTGGCCTGGAAAGCCCCTCCCCAAGAGGAAACCCGCCTCCCGGCCCGCCTGACGGAAGCTGGGATACAGTGGTCTCAGGCACGGGTCATCCCGGTTTAAGGAGGGCATATGATTTATTTGGACAACGCCGCCACCACCCTGCAAAAGCCTGCTCAGGTGATAAGTGCTGTCACCGAGGCCATGGGCTCCATGGGCAACGCTTCCCGGGGCGCCCACGAGGGGGCGCTGGAGGCTTCCCGGGCTGTGTACCGGGCCAGGGCAAAGCTGGCGGATTTCTTCGGCTGCCCCCGGGCCGATCACGTGGTTTTTACCTGCAACGCTACAGAGGCCCTCAACATCGCCATAAACGGCCTAGTGCCGCCGGGGGGCTGTGCTGTCACAACGGATTGGGAGCACAACTCCGTACTGCGCCCCCTCTATCGTCTGGAAGCAAAGCGCGGAGTAAAGCTGCGCTTCCTGCCCCAAGACGGCTTTCCCGCCCACGCGGATGTGGTGGTGTGCACCCACGCGTCAAACGTGACGGGTGACGTGCGGGATTTGGAAGAAATGGGGAAAATAGCCCACGATGCCGGAGCCCTCTTTATCGTAGACGCCGCCCAAACCGCTGGCAGCATCCCCATCGATATGGAGAAAATGGGCATCGATGTGCTGTGCTTTACCGGGCACAAAGGGCTTATGGGGCCCCAGGGCACGGGAGGGGTCTGCGTGCGATCTGGGGTGGAAATCGCCCCTTGGAAGGTGGGCGGCAGTGGGACGGACTCCTTCAACCCCTTCCAGCCCAGCCCCATGCCCACCCGCTTAGAAGCCGGAACCCTGAACGGTCACGGCATCGCGGGACTGTCGGCGGCGGTAGATTTTATCCAACAAACAGGCATAGAGGCCATACACGCCAAAGAGGACGGCTTAGCCCGCCGCTTTTATGAAAGGATCAAGGGGATCGAGGGCGTAAAAATCTATGGCGACTTCTCACCCCCCCTGCGAGCGCCCATCGTTTCCCTGAATATCGGGGACTATGATTCCGCCAGCCTGTCAGACGAGCTCAGCCAGCGGTATGGCATTTGCACCCGGCCTGGGGCTCACTGCGCCCCCCGGATGCACCGGGCACTGGGGGCAGAAGGGCAGGGCGTGGTGCGGTTCAGCTTTTCCTATTTCAATACCGAGGAGGAAGCCGATGCCGCCGCCCATGCCGTGGCGGAGCTGGCAGCCGAATAGTGCAGAAAAGGAGCGGCCTATGTTGGCTGCTCCTTTTGCTTACCCGCGCAGGGCCTTTATTTCTACTTCGATTTTGCCGCCGCACACCATGCCCAAATCTTTGGCCTCGGGGGACATATCATAGAGGACGACCCTCCCCTCTCCCCCGGACTTCCACAGGTCTTTGGCATCGGCGATAGCTTTCTCCTCTGCCGCGCCGCCGCCAATGGTTCCGGTCACCGTGCCGTCCGGCGCCACATGAAGCCACGCCCCCACCCCTCTGGGGGCCGAGCCCGTCTTTTTGACAATAGTGCACAGCACTCCCGGCGCGTACAGAGGCGCAGGCACAGCCGTGCCCAACCGGGCCCGCTCCTGCACCAACTGGGCGCAGATGGAGACGGCGATTTCTGCCGGGGTCTCGCCGCCTATGGGCAGGCCGATGGGGGCGTGCACCTGTTCCAAAACCTCGGGAGCGATGCCGCTTTGCAAAAGCTGCTCCTTGACTGCCTTCACCTTCCCTTTACTGCCAATCATGCCCACATAGGCGTACCGTCCCCCCAGGACTTTTTCAAGGCATTCCCGGTCATAAGCATGGCCCCGGGTCACCAAGACATAGTAATCGTCCTCCCGGCTGCCCAATTCTTCCAACGCCTGCAAAAAGGGCCTGCACAGCACCTGCGCCATGGGGAAGCGTCCCTGGTTTGCGAACTCCTCCCGGTCGTCGATGACAATCACGTCAAATTCCAGCCGTGCGCCTATATAGGCCACTTCCAGCCCCACATGGCCCCCTCCGCAAATAATCAGCCGTTCCACAGGCCCTTCCTCCTTCCAAAATACAACATCCCTTCCAGCACGCCCCCGCCGATGGCCCGGGCCTTGTCGGACACGGTAAAGCAGTGCCGCACCTCGCACCGGGGGTCGATATCCCCGGCCTTCATGCCCCGGACTACGTGCAGACCTTCTTGCAGCATCCCCCGAACGATGCCGGTAAGCTGAGCCGTCACAACCCCCCCGCCGACTCTTGCCACTGGCTGGCCTTCCTCCACCCTCTGGCCTATCTCCACCAGGGGCTCGAATATCCCGTCTGCCGGTGCGCGGATGATGCGCTGGGTCGTGTACCCGCCTATGTCCCCAGGCACGCCCGTGTTTGGGATGGCAGAGCCTTCCGTGATGAGCCTGCCCAAGTCATGGCCGCGTTTCGTCTCGATGACGCCATGGCAGTCCACCCCAGCCGTAAAACCAGGCCCCAGGGCCAGCACTACCGGGGCATCCGTTATCTTTGTGCCTGTGTTGATTTTGGCAAGGACGGCATCCACAAAAAAAGCGGGGCGCAGTTCGGTGCGCGCCTTGCAGGCCGGGTCAATGAGGACGGGTATCTCCCCTCTCTCCAGCATTTCAGTAGCTTCCTCTGCCCCTTTTGCCAGACGCGCCGTAACTTCCTCTACCTGGGCTACACCGTCATATACACACTGGCAGAAAGCCACGGTGCGCCGCACAGCAGTAGGCCATGCAATCTCTGTCATGACCACCGGGAACCCCGCCCGATGCAGCCGCAGGGCCACTCCCGAAGCCAAATCCCCGGCTCCCTTTATCAACACCAACAAAGCCCGCCACGCTCCTTTTCCGTGAAACATGTCTGCATCCCGGCAACGCCACGCCGGGCCAGCTCTTCTAAAACGCGCTTCCCAGCCGCTTGCCGCCCGAGGTCGTCAGCCTTGTTCAGGCAGCAGAAAAAATCGCGCCTGCCTACGTCCTTGCGTCCGCCTGCGGGACTCATCAGGACTTCCGCCACGTCCTCCGGAGCCAGCCGGTGACTCGGCCCTTTGCCTAACAAGGCGCAGACCTGCTCCGGCCGGTGGCAGACAGTTTCTATGGGCTCCCCCACACAATCCAGCCCCGCCACGGCTATGACCGTATCCACCCACACAGGAATGACGGGCTCGTGCTCTGCGGGGGCCTTCAGCGGCAGGCCCCGGGAGCCGTCTGCCTCTACCAAAACCAGGTCGGCTAAACCCAGATACCCAGTAACGTCCACCCCGCACACCTTGCCGTTATCCCCCATTCTGCCTACCATGGAAACGCCGTTTTCAAACTGCGGCTTCCCCTCGGACAAAGGGATGCCCGGGTGGGGCCACATGTGGGTCGTGGTAGTAATGAGCACCTTCGCGCCCTCGTCCACCGCCCGGCAGGCCAGGGCATAGAGCAGGGTCGTCTTGCCGCCGCCCCCCACAAAGGCTATGCGTCTGCACTCCTTCATGCTTGGCCCTCCACGGTTATTTCGTCCTCTTGTTTCTCAAGCAGTTCACCCACTATACGCGCAGGCAGTCCCAGACCCTGCAGCTTATCCAGCAGGGCCGGGGCTTCTTCGGGCGGCAAGGCGATAAGCAATCCGCCGGAAGTCTGGGGGTCAAACAAGACCTCCTCCATGGCAAAGGGGACGTTTTCAAAGCGAACGAAGGGACCCACATGATTCCGGTTGCGCTGGCCTGCAGCGGTAAGCAGGAACTCGTTGGCATAGTCCACAGCCTCCGGGAAATAGGGCACTTCTGCAAGCTTTACCCGTGCAGAAAGCCGACCGTCCAGCATTTCGTGGAGATGCCCCAGGAAACTAAAGCCGGTCACGTCCGTGCAGGCGTGGATGGTATGCCCCTGGCAGGCTTCGGCGGCGTATTTATTCAGGGTTGTCATCGATTTGACAGCCGCCTCCATGGCCTGAGGGGACGCCTCCCCCACTCGACCCGCCGTGCAGATAATACCCACGCCCAAAGCTTTGGTAAGAATGAGCTTATCGCCAGCCCTGCCGCCGTTATTGGGGTAGATTTTCCGGGGGTCCACCACCCCGGTGACGGACAGGCCGTACTTTACGCCGCTGTCCGCAATGGAGTGCCCTCCCGCCAAAACGCCCCCGGCTTCTATGACCTTCTCCGCGCCGCCCTGCATGATTTGGCCCAGGATATTCAAGTCCATGGATTCCGGGGAGCATACGATATTGAGGGCTGTCTTGACAACGCCGCCCATGGCATAGATGTCGCTTAAGGCGTTGGCAGCGGCGATTTGCCCAAAAAGGTAGGGATCTTCTACCATGGGCGGGAAAAAGTCCAGAGTCTGCACAAAGGCCAAGTCATCGCGAAGGCGGTAGACTGCCGCGTCGTCCTTGCTGTCGTAGCCCACCAACAAGTTTTCATCTGCGGGCCCTTTGGGCAGACGGTTCAGTACCCGCTCCAGTACCCCGGCCCCCAGCTTGGCGGTACACCCGCCCCCTGTGCAAAACTGTATTGGTTCCATAGCTCCCCCTATCGGCAGAAGTCGTTAAGGTAGCGCTCTAAGCAGTCAGAAATGATTTCCCGTGCTGCTGCGGCCCCTTTTACTTCGCTGATTTCGGTTTCCTTACTGTGCTCCAGCTCCTTGTAGACAGAGAAGAAATGACGCATTTCTTCAAAGATATGGCCGGGTAATTGGACGATGTCTTGATAGGTGTTATAGGTAGGGTCCTCAAAG
The DNA here is from genome assembly GCA_947652665.1 of uncultured Clostridia bacterium. GTDB lineage: Bacteria > Bacillota > Clostridia > Oscillospirales > Acutalibacteraceae > Acutalibacter. The sequence goes on along the minus strand of CANTDZ010000017.1, from coordinate 6,713 downwards.
GGGATGGCTATAATCTTTTCGTCCTTTGCGCCGCCGTCGTCCATGATGATCACCCCAATGGGATAGCACCTCACCAGAGACATGGGCAGGATGTTCTCCGAGCATAGAACCAATACGTCCAAGGGGTCGCCGTCCTGGGCGTAGGTGCGAGGGATGAAGCCGTAGTTGGCCGGATAGTGGGTGGAGGTGTACAGGACACGGTCCAGCTTCAAAAGACCGGTTTCCTTGTCCAGCTCGTATTTTGCCTTGCCGCCTTTTGTGATTTCGATTACTGCGCAAAAATCCTCCTGCTGGATGCGCTTGGGAGAGATGTCATGCCAAATATTCATGTTCCTGCTTCCTTTCTTCTTTATGATGCCAGTATACCATAACAAAAACGGAAGCACAAGCGATTCGAGCAGTTTATAAAAAATATTTTTTGCTAGGCTTACTTTTATTTATGAGCATAGCTCCGTATGGTTTTCCCATGGGACAGACTTCCATCACCTAAGCACATTTTCTATGGTCTAATGATCCCGCTGTTTCCGAAACTCCAGCGGCGTACACCCAAAAGCCTTTCGGAAACTCTCGCTAAAGTAGCTGGCCCCCGAAAAACCCACCTCAAAGCAAATCTCCGTCACAGTCATGTCTGTAGAACGCAGCAGTTCCCGGCCCCGGCGCAGGCGGTATTCGATAAGGTAATTCAGCGGGCTTTGGTTGCTGTACTTCTTAAAAATCGAGCAGCAGGTGGTCTTGCTCACGCTGCCCGCCCGGGCGATGTCGGCTAACGTCACCTTCTCTTTATAGTTTTTCTGCACGAACGACACCATGCTCTGCAAAGCGTGCAAGCCCTGGTTTCGGGGCCGTGGAGGGTCTGTGGGCAAAGGAGTGCAGGCATACAAAGCCTCCCACACCTGCCAAAGCTTGCCCTGTATGCGCAGGGGGCCCAAGCTCCCTTCCAGGCTGTAAATGGTGTCCCGCACCAGTTGGAACAAATCCCCCTCCAGCAGAAGATAGGGCGGCGCGCCGTTTAACACTGGTTCGATAAAAGTCCGCTCGATGTACGGCGAGGCACACATCAGCATGGGATGAAACAGCAGGCACAAATAATGGCACTCGCCTTTGTCCGGGGAGAAATCATAATGCAACTGCCGGGTGTTCACAAAAATCCCCTGCCCTTCCCCCAGCCGCACGGGCACACCGTTGACGCAGCAGACCTTGCTGCCCGAGAGCACCAGGGTAAACTCCAGGTCGTCGTGCCAGTGGGCCAGAGTGGTGGAGTTTGGGAAATCGGACAGGTTGCCGTGGGTGTTCACATATATGGGAAAGTCGGCGGCGCTGGTGTATTCAAAGCGCTCTGACTGGTCGCTGCGGACTTTTAGCTGCACGGCTGCTCACTCCTGAAATTGAAATATTGTTATCTTACCTTGCGATTCTCTTATAGATATCCTCAAGAATCCGCACTATAATGATATAAAATCAAAGGGGACTGTGTCAAGCCCCATCAGGAGGAATGAATCATGAAATTTGGTATCCAGCTTTCCAGCATCGCGCCATACATCCAAACCGAAGAGGGATTGCGGGAGTCCCTGAAGAAGCTGACCGCCCAAGGCTATGAAACCGTACAGTTGCAGGGCCTGCCCTACACCATCCCGGATGAGACACTTGCCTCGGCCCTGGAGGAAGCGGGCCTGGAGGCTATAGGCTTGCAGGAGGACTACCCCTTCAATGAAACACCCCAGCGCATCCTCGACCGGGCCCTGGCCTGCGGGTGCAAATACGTCACGTTTGTGCTGTACCCCTCCCAAGTTCAGGACATCTATCATTTGGAGCACATCGCCCGTGACCTGGAAAAGCTTTGCAATCTGGCCCAGGAAAAGGGGCTCATCGCCAGCTTCCACCCCCTTTCCTGGGATTACAAGCCATTAGACGGCATCCCGCGCTACGAACGCCTGCTGGCCATGCTTCCCAAGGAGACCCAGCTTACCTGGTGCGTGTATTATTCCATCAACGCCGGTGTGCCCGCCGAAAAGCTGGCGAAAGACTTCGCCGGGAAAATGGACCTGGTGCACTTTAAAGACCGCCGCCGTATGTCCGGAAGCCGTGAGTACCTGACCCCCTTAGGCGAAGGTGAGACGGATTGGGGGCCCATTGCCGCCGCGTGCAGGAAGGCGGGCACCAAGTACATTTTCACTGAGCAGGAGCGCTGGACCCGTGACCCGTTTGAGTGTGTAGGAGCCAGCCTGCGGTACTTGCAGGGGTTGGGGATTTGAGGGGAGAAAGCCGGGGTGCGGTAAAACGCCCCGGCTCTCTTTTTTCACAGCCTATGGAACACCGGCTCCATTTTATGGAAGGTGCAGACCGAATCAAACCCCAAAGCCTTCAACTCTTCCTGACTCTCCCGTACATAAGCCCCCAGATGCTCCGGCGCATGGGTGTCACTGCCAATAGTGACGATTTTCCCGCCCAAGTCCCTGTACAGCTTCAGGATGTTCCGGGAAGGTGTCAAATCCGGCAGCCCATAACGATGGCTGGAAGTGTTGACCTCAATGCCCTTCCCGTCCCGTATGGCCTGCCGTAGGATTTCCGCAACGATATCCCGGACCTTCTCAAAGGGGCAGGGCCCCTCTTGGTCATACCGGACGATCATGTCCAGGTGCCCTAAGACGCTGTAGTCCTTATACCGCCCCATCACCCGAAGTATCTCTTCGTAATACTCCCGGTTATATTCCTCCTGGCTTTTTCCCTTTTGAAACGCTTGGTTCCAGAACTCCTTGTCGCCCACCTGGTGGCAGGACAGGATGATGAAATCGAAAGGATACGCGGCGAACAGCTTTTCATATTGCCCGACGGTGTGGCCCTGCATCCCAAACTCCATGCCCTCCCGGATGGAGAGTTTCCCCGCGTATTTTTCCCGGAGCCTTTGTATCTCCCCATGATAAGCTGGGTATTTTACATTCATGGCGGGGCGCCCGGCCTTTTCCTCCGGGCGGTAGCCGGTGGATGCGTCTGGCCAATCCCCCTTTATGCCGTAGTCCACATGATCGGTAAAACAGATTTCTTCCAGGCCCATGGCTATGGCGTCCTGCACCAGCCGCTCCATGGGATAGTCGGAATCGTCGCTGTAATAGGTGTGCAAATGGTAGTCCGCGTACATATGCGCTCCTTTCAGCCCTTTATCACCTGATTGTCTGCCAGTACCTGGGGCATATGTACCATGCTGTCCGCCTCGGTGATTTCCCGTATCACCCGGCAAGGCACCCCGGCGGCAAAGCTGTTCGGGGGTATGTCACGGGTCACCACACTGCCCGCGCCGATGACGCAGTTGTCCCCTACGGTCACGCCGGGGCACACGGTCACATTGGCCCCGAACCAGCAGTCGCTGCCAATGTGCACGGGCTTTGCATAGCACAGGTGCTTCACTTCTCCGGCCTCGTTGAGCATGGCCCGGCGCTCGTCCGGCAGCAGCGGATGCACCGGGGTGACGATGGTCACGTTGGGCCCGAAGTTGCAGTCGTTGCCGATAGTGACCTCCGCGTCATCCTGGACGGTCAGGTTGTGGGTCTTCAGCTTGATGGCCTTCAACTCCGGGTCGCCGGGGCAGAACAGTATACCGGCCTTGATTTTGTCTTCTTCGCGCATGGCGGTTCCTCCTTTGCGGTGTGCAGATGGTTTGCTTTTTTATTATACAAACTCTTGCTGAGATTTGTAAAGAGGGGAACGAAATCGCAAAGAAAGCCTCACGAATTTAGCAGCCACACTTTGAAATCTTTCAGAGACAGCATTCCGTTCTCACACTCTATTTTTTTCTGTTACGCCTGGGCGCTCCAGGCGTAAGAAGTCGCTGGGAGCGATACGCCCTGCCTTAATCCATGCAAAGCGTTTCTTGTATTCCCGGCGATAGATTTTGAAAATCTCATCGGTGCCCTTGGTGCTGTTCCAGAGCTTTATCGCGCCAATTTCTTTGCAAGTGCGGCCCTTTTTGTCACGGGTGACACTGCAATACTCGGAGTTGATGCGGCCTGTTACGGCGAAATATCGGCCGCAGCTTTTACAGATGCGCATACTTATTTCACGTTTGATGCACTCTCGGAGAGAGAAATCGATAAAATCCTTGATGGATGTTGGGTGCAGGACCTCCGCATAATCACCAGAGCCAACCCGCTCGAAACAGGTCTGCAAGGACTGAAAATCGAAAACAGACAGCGAGTGTAGTTTAGCAGATTCAAAGTAGAGCTCCAACTTTTCACCCATGGGCTGCTTCTTTTTGTTGATGTCGAGCACCGTCTCAAACAACTTCATGATTTGTTTTTGCATGGTGTCAATGTCGCTGGGGATGTGGCGCAGCTGCTTGCGAGGGAGAAGCTCGTGCATACCTTTGAATTCTTTGCGCATGGTTTCTTCCAAACGCCATTGCCAGTCGAAGCACAAGAACTCAAAATAGACGTGCTCCTGCGCCAATTCGTTCAGGCGGCTGATGATGTCCTGGGCATACTGCCACTCCTTTTCCCGCATGAAATCCAGCAGAGACTTGTCCATTTCCTTAAACATTGGTTCCAGTTTCCACATGTCTAAATAGAGTATGCGCAAAAGATTTTCTGGAAACGGAAAGCTTTTTTCTTCTCTGTCAAAGACAAAATGTTCTTCTCCATCCTTGATATAATATTGGAAATTGTAGTTAGACATGAGGCATTCTCCTCTCGATAGACCAACTGTAAAATATTTTTCAGATCAGACCGGGCAAAACATATTCTATCTGTTACCATTAGTCTAAACCATGGACTGAGAATTGTCAAGAGGAATTTTAGGAGGTGCCGATTGAAAGAATCCATTTACAAAAATTATGACGAAATGCCGCTGTTTCTGAACGCGAAAACAGTGGCGCAGGTGCTGGGGATATCCACAGCGGGGGTGTATGAATTGATGCACAGTGCCGGATTCCCTGTGCTGAAAATCGGCTCCCGTCTGGTGATTCCTAAAGAAAATTTTCTCGCATGGGTCGAGGGAAAGATGGCGAGCGGAAACGCCGCAAGTAGGCCCCTGTGAGGGCCGTGTTGGGCTTTTAGAGCCGAGAACGAGAAACACCAAGGCCGGAGACAGGGAACGGCCTTGGTGAACATTTTAGGGAGGTTTTTGAGATGGATTGGACGGTCAAAAGGGAAAGCAGGTTAAAGTGCGGGGGCGCTGGTCGCCAGTGGCGACCGTCAAGCGCCGACCGAGCCGGCAGGCGAGACCGGCCCGCACGGTTCACAGCAGGCGGCAGAGCCGACCGCAAGGGATTTCGGGAAATATAGACCGGGGTCGGTCAGGAAGGAGCCGATTTGGGAGAGAAAAAACAGAAATACGCCTATTGGATGCGGCCTTCGATGGTGGCGGAAATCGAGAGAATGCTGGATTCGGCTAATGCCACATCAAAAGGTGATTTTGTCTGCAAAGCAGTTGAGTTCTATACTAGGCTATCTTCGGCAACAAAGGAACATCAATTATTTAGCCCCGATGCTGGCTGGGGCCATTAAGGGCGAGATACGTTCCCTCGGTGAGAATGTGTGTGAAATGCTGTTCAAGCTGGCCGTGGAGATTGGCATGAGCAACAGCATAGTTGGGCTGTTCAGTCCGACCGATGATAAGATAAATCTCGATTCCGTTGCGGAGGAAGTGGGTAATCACAAAGGGATTATTTGGACGCATGTCATCAGTTTGCGGCGGGAAGATGCCGAGAGATTGGGCTATAACCGCGCCAGTGCGTGGCGGGATTTGGTGCGGCGCAACGTCACAGAACTGGCTGAAGCGCAGAAAATCGACGTCGGAAATCTCTGGTGGTACGGTGCCTTTCACAATACAACCCACCACCCGCATATGCATCTGCTGGTGTACTCAAAGGACGCGAAGCAGGGCTGGCTCACTAACAAGGGCATCGAAAGCCTGCGAAGCGCCCTCGGCAATGATATTTTTCGCAATGAACAGTACAAACTTTTTACAATGGAGACAGGGCTCCGCGACCGGCTGAAGAAGAAAAGTCGGCCGGAAATGGGTGAGCTTCTCACAAAAATTCGAGAATCTTATACCCCCAGTTCGGAGGTGGAAAGCCTGTTCCTACGGCTGGTTTCGCAACTGAAAACACACAAAGGCCGCAAACAGTATGGATATTTGCCGCGTAACATGAAGGAGACTGTCAACAAAATGGTGGCTGAGATTGCAAAGGATGGGACATTGCGAAGTTATATTCTGAGTGGAATAGCGTCAATCGGGAAAAATTATCACTTTATTACGATAAGAAAAAACCAGATATTCCGCTGGAAAATAACCCGGAGTTTCGTAGTATCAAGAACATAATCATGCGTTCTGCGACGCTGGCGATGCGCATGACACAGGCAGAAAGCACACCCAACACGGACGTTTCTTTCTCGGTGCAAAGGCTGGCTTTCACACTCTGCCAGTTGATTTCGCAAAGCTATTCGAGGAAAACAGAACGGCTAAACAGTCAGATTGACAGCAAGCTACGGTTGAAAATTGAGGAAAAGAAAGCTGCGCTTGGATTGAAAACTGACCGTTCCGTTCAGCTGTATAGCGATGATGAGGAACAGGACATGCGTATGTAACAGGGTTCAAAATCTGCGCCGCAAAACAAAGAAAAGCCCGAAAAATGTAGGAGTACAATACATCTTGGACAGCAGGAGGGAGAAAAAGGTAGAAGGATGAAGCCAAAACGGTTAAAGTTGAGTTACCACACACCA
>CANTDZ010000016.1 GCA_947652665.1 uncultured Clostridia bacterium | reverse complement strand
AAGAAGGCGAGAGGAAAGATGAATTAATGAAATTCGTTAATTCCCTCAAGGCTATGGACAATGTCATCGATGGTGGTGACATTCCGGGCGCCCATGACTGGTTCGAGTGGTCGCAGTCCTTCCACTATTTCGCCAGCGAGGTTTGCTGGGCCGAGTAAATAAGCAGCAAAAAACCGTCCTGACCCTTTTGGATCAGGACGGTTTCTTTTTATTTCGCAAGCTTCCCCAGCACCCGGCCCTGGCAGCGCAGGTCGTCAAAATCGTGCAGGGGGATGGGGTCATAGCGCGGGTTCAGGGATTCCAGAGCCTTAGGCGCCAAGCGCTTGATGTACCCGTCGCCGTTGAGGAAGAAAATGCCGATCTCCCCCTCCTGCACCGAACCCTCCAGCCGCTGGACAAAAACGATGTCGCCGTCGCGGTAGGCAGGCTCCATGCTGTCGCCGTTGACGCGGACGCAGAAATGGGCATTTTCGGGCACCTGGGCTTCGGGGATCTCCAGGCGGGTCTTGTAACCCGCGTCTGCCCAGGGTTCGCCGGAACCGGCCGAGACGGCCAGGTCATAGCAGTTAATATAGGTAATCCACCCACCCTGGGCCTCGTCGCGGACGGCCTGGGGGGCGGTCATGCGGCCGTACTCCTTATCCAGAACCAGGTCTACCAGCTCCCTGCCGTGCAGGTCCAGGAGCCGGTATTTTTTTATGTGCGCAGACTCCTCCGGCGTAATCCGGGCGTCCAGTTCCAAGAACCAGTCCGCGCTGACCTCCAGGGCTTTGGCCAGGCTGCGCAGGCGGGGCAGGTCGGGCTGGCGGCGGCCGGTTTCATAGCTGGAATAAGATGTGTGGTCGATCCCTGCGGCTGCGGCAATATCCCGTTGGCTTAAGCCACGAGCAAGGCGCGCCTCTTTTAACCGCTTCGCAAAATCCATAAACAGGGCCCCTTTCCTTCCTGGCTATTATACTTTACTTACGCCAAGTTGTCAATACGCAAAGTTTTTACTTGACAAATTGTCAATTCGACCCTATAATAAAAAATAGGTTGTCGAAACGACAAGATAGGAGGAACTACATATGGACTATAGGGAAGCATTCGACTATGAGAAGATGGCCCAGGAGGCCGAGCGGGAACGCGACGCCCTGCACGAGGTCCTGGAACGGCGCAAGGCCCACCCGCCTATGGGCGGCGACCAGGAGCTGGTCTGGCGGCGGGAAAACGGCGTGCTCTACAATATGTACCTGGAACAGCGGTGCAACGCCAGGGAATTGCGGCTGCGCGCACAGAATCGCAGAAAGGAGGCGGGCTGCTATGAAAGCTGCTGAAGTGGAAGAGAAATGTGCCCAGTATTTTGCGGCGTGCAAGGAGGAAAAGCGCCTGCCGACCGTGCCGGGCCTGGCCCTGGCCCTGGGTCTGGAAGGCCGCAGGCAGCTGGAGGAGCTGGCCCAGAAGGAAGGCCGCGTGGCCAGGGAGCTGCGCCGGGGGCTCTCGCAGGTGGAAGAGGCCAATATCCAGGCGGCTTACAAGAGGGATTCGGGCACCAGCGCGCGGTTCATTTTGCAGAATGGGTTCGGCTATTCGGAAAAGGCCGAGGGGCTGGGGGCCGGGACGATCCATGTGCGGGTCACGGAGGAATGAGGGATGGAAGTCGAAATTGCAAAAAGCACGTTCAATGCGGCCTACCTTCCGCTGCTGCGGGAGGAAAGGTGCCGTTACCTAGTGCTCTACGGCGGCGCGGGGAGCGGAAAAAGCGTCTTTGCCGCCCAGCGTTTTCTGGTGCGGCTGATGGAAAAGCCCATGTGCAACCTGTTAGTAGTGAGGGCTGTGGCCGCTACCAACCGGGATTCCACCTATGCCCTGTTCCGGCAGCTCATCCAGCGGTGGGGGTTAGGGGGACTTTTTAAGTGCGGGGAATCGGAAATGCGGATCACCTGCGCCAACGGGAACAGCGTCATTTTTAAGGGGCTCGATAATGCGGAAAAGCTGAAGTCGGTCACTTTTCAGAAGGGCGGGCTCACGGATATTTGGGTGGAGGAAGCGTCGGAAATCGAGGAAGCGGACTTCAACCAGCTGGACCTGCGCCTGCGCGGCCGGGGAGCCAACCGGCAGATCACCCTGACTTTTAACCCCATTTCACCCCTGCACTGGCTCAAAAGGCGGTTCTTTGACCGCAAAGATGCAAGGGCTATCGTGAAGAAGTCCACATATAAAGACAACGCCTTTTTAGACGACGCCTACCGCCAGACCCTGGAGAGCTATCGGGACACCGACCCCTACTATTACCAGGTCTATTGCCTGGGCGAGTGGGGCGTGGCCGGCCAGAGCGTCTTTGCAGCGGGGAAGCTGGCAAAACGGATGGAGGAACTGCCGGAACCCATGGCGCAGGGCAGCTTCGTGTTTGAGACAAGCTTCCGCCCGGACTTGGGGAGGGTGATGGTGCAGGACGGGAGCATCCGGTTTGACGGGGCGGGGGAGGACGCGGTGAAGGTCTACGCGTGGCCGGAGGAGGGGCACCAGTATGTGGTGGGGGGCGATACGGCTGGGGAAGGTTCGGACTTTTTCGTGGCGCAGGTGGTGGACGGGAACACAGGCCAGCAGGTCTGCACCCTGCGCGGCCAGATGGACGAGGACGTGTACGCGCGGCAAATCTACTGCCTGGGGCGGTTTTACCGGAACGCCCTGATCGCCGTGGAAGTGAACTTCTCCGGCTATCCCATCCGGGAACTGGAAAGCCTCTGCTATCCAAAGCAGTACCGGCGCCCGAAGGAGGGCGGGTATGCATCGGGGTTCCGCACCACAGCGGGGACGCGGCCCCTTATTTTGGCCGGGCTGGTAGAGATCAGCCGGGAGCACCCGGAATGGCTGTGCGACCGGGAGACGCTGTCGGAAATGCTGAGCTTTGTGCGCAACAAGCAGGGCCGGGCGGAAGCACAGTCCGGGGCCCACGACGACTGCGTGATGGCGCTGGCCATCGCGTACCACGCCCGGGAACAGCTTACTTGGGAAGAAGGGGACTGGGGGTGGTCGATGGAAAGATAGATAGTTTGGGAGCGCTTATCATTTTATTTTGAGGAGGGGTCATTTTGAAAGTGGAAGTTTTGCCTAAAGCCGTATTGGCTTTTACGTGCACGGTGGGGGGCATCCTCATTAAGGCGCTGGGCGGCTGGGATGGGGCTTTGCAGCTGCTGGTGGCCTGTATGGCGGTGGATTACGCCACGGGGCTGATAGTGGCCGGGGTCTTTAAGAAGTCGACAAAAACGCCGGGCGGGGGCCTGGAAAGCCACGCCGGGTTTACGGGGCTGCTGCGGAAGGGGGCGGTTCTGCTGCTGGTGTTTTTGGGCACGCTGCTGGATTCGCTGCCGGGCGGCGGGTTTATCCGGCCGGCGGTATGCTGCTTTTTTATCTCCAATGAGGGGCTGTCCGTGCTGGAGAACCTAGGCTTGATGGGCGTGCCCTACCCGGCTTTTCTGCGGGATATGCTGGAAACCTTGCGAAAAAAAGGCGATGAGCCGGAAGGGAGGGAATAGGCTATGGCTGTGATGGGCGTGGATATTTCCGAAATGAACGGGAGTGTGGACTTTGCTGCTCTGAAAGAAGCCGGGGTTCAGTTTGTAATCATCCGGTGCGGGTACGGCAGCGACTTTTCCCATCAGGACGACACCCGTTTTTATGAGAATGTGCGTAAGGCTGAGGCCACCGGGATGCCTTGGGGTGTGTACCTCTATTCGTACGCCCTGGACGCAGAGATGGCAAAGAGTGAGGCCCGGCACACGCTGCGGCTGCTGGACGGCAGGAAGCCCCCCTACGGCGTTTGGTATGACGTAGAGGACCCCCAGCAGACCGGATGTGACCTGCCGGCAATCTGCCAGGCGTACTGCCAGGCCATAGAGGCGCAGGGGCTGTACGTGGGCATTTACTCCATGCTGAGCTGGTGGCAGTCGAAGCTGGACGATGCACGGCTCGGGCGCTATGACCGGTGGGTCGCGCAGTGGGCTGGGTCGTGCTCTTATGGCAGGGAATATGGGATGTGGCAGTTTACCAACTGCCTGCGGGTCGGCGGCAAGGAATTTGACGGGAACTGGGCTTACAAGGACTTCCCCGCGCTGACCGGGGGAAAGCCGGAAAAGGAGGAAGGGATGCGGTACGAGGAATTTTTAGAGCATATGCAGCGCTATGAGCAGGAACGCGCCGCGCTGGCCGTAAGCGGCTGGGCAGAGCCTGCGGTGGAGCGGGTTCAGGAGCTGGGGGCCATGCAGGGCGACGCGCGGGGGTTCCGCGGGCAGAGCTATGTGACCCGGCAGGAGCTGGCGCAGGTCGTAGTGAATTTGCAGAAGTAAGCGGGAAGCCCTCCAGCAGCAAAGCCGGAGGGCTTCTTTATACCCTTTAACCCCAATCCTTCCCCAGGAGGAGATAAGCCATCAAATACATGGATAAAAAAAGCAAGCTGAAATTATATCTCGTGCGCAGCAAAACCCAGAACCCTAAGGTCGCAAGGGGCAGCAGGCATACCGCGCTGGCGATGCGGCTCGCCCGTGCACCCGCCAAGTGGCGCAGCGCCAGGCCGCCGTCCAAGGGCTCAATGGGAAGCAGGTGCAGCAGACCCAAACCCAAGTTGGCCGGCCCCAAGCCCAGTCCATAGGCCAGCAGGTTGGAAAGCGGCCCCGCCAGCGATACCAGCGCCCCCCGCCACCCGGTGGGCGCACGCTCGGGTAAAACCAGGCGCAGCCCCATCCCGGAGACCTGCATCTCCCGGGGGGCTGCGCCCATTTTTTTCATCATCAGAATGTGGGCCCCTTCGTGGAGCGCCACCGCCAGCAGAAGCCCCGGCGCCTCCGGAAGGAACAGGCAGGCAAACGCCGCCGCCGCAAAGAACGACACCTGCACCCTTACCCGGCACCCTCCCAGCCGGAAGCTCACAGCGGCAGCCCGGCCACCGGGGCTGGGCTGGGCACCGGGCTCGGGCTGGGAGACGCGCTGGGGCTGGGGCTTAGCTTCGGGAGCTCCCAAGCCTGGGCGGCTTCCTGGCGGTAGCGCTCTTGTATCTCCCCGTAGGCCGGGTGGCCGGTCTGGCGCAGGTACAGAAGCCCTGCCAGCAGCAGCACGCACAGCAGCGCCTGCAAAAGCGGCACGGTGCTCAGGCTGGCAGGCTCCGGGCCGGGCGGCGGGGGGAACTCCTCCTCTTCCCCGCCCAGGGCCTCGATCTCATCCCAATCCTCGCGCATCTGCATAGGCTACAGGATGATGCACAGGAGCCCGGAGCACCCGTCGTTGATAATGCGCTCGATGGTCTCCCGGACCTTCTCCCGGGCGTCCACGGGCATACGGTAGAGCTTGTTGTGCATCCCTTCGCCCACCAGCGAGTGCAGGGACTTGCCAAAGATATTCGACTCCCAGATCTTGACCGGGTTCTCCTCGAACTCTTTGAGCAGGTACAGCACCAGCTCCTCCGACTGCTGCTCGCTGCCCACAATGGGCGTGATCTCCGTGTTGATCTGCGTGCGCATCATGTGGATGCTGGGCGCGGTGGCCTTCAAGCGGATGCCGTACTTGCCGTTCTGCTTGAGGATCTGCGGCTCCTCCAGGGACAGCTCCTCCACCTCGGGCATGACGATGCCGTAGCCGGTTTCCATCACGTCTTCGTAGGCCTCCTGGAGCTTGGCAAAGGTCTTCTTGATCTGCGTCATCTCCAGCAGGGTGGAAAGGAGCTGGCTTTCATCCTGGATGTCCAGCCCGGTTTTCTCGCTTAAGACCCGGTAGAACAGCCCCGGGTCCAGCCGCAGGGCCGCCGAGCTCCTGCCGCTCCCCAGGTCGATGCGCGGGGAGTCTACCTGCTGTACGTATTCGCACAGCCGTATGGCTTCCAGCAGCCCCTTCACCTCGCACATCCGCCGGATGCCCCAGGCCCCCTGCAGGGTCTCCGTCAGCGACTGGTACAGCCAATGGGTGGGCTCCAGCTGGGCTACCCAGCCGGGCACCTCCAGCTCCACCTCCCGCACGGGAAACTGGTAGAGCAAGCTCGACAGGATCTCCTTGATGCCCGCCTCCGTAATCTCCGCGCAGCTGACCGCCAGCACCGGCACCCCGTACTTCTCCGACAGCCGCGCCGCCAGCGCCCGGGCCGCCGGGCTTTCCGGCTCCACGCAGTTGAGCAGCATCACAAAGGGCCGGCTGGTCTGGCGCAGCTCGTCAATGACGCGCTCCTCGGCCTCCTCGTACTCCTCCCGGGGAATGTCGCTGATAGAGCCGTCCGTGGTGATGACCAGACCGATGGTGGAGTGCTCGGTGATGACTTTCTTCGTACCCAGTTCCGCCGCCATGTTAAAGGGGATGGGTTCCTCAAACCAGGGCGTGCGCACCATGCGGGGCTGGTCCTCCTCTATGTAGCCGATAGCGCTGGGCACGATGTACCCCACGCAGTCGATCATGCGCACGCGGAACATCGCGTCCTCGTCAATCTTGACCTCCACCGCCTGTTCGGGGATGAACTTGGGCTCGGTGGTCATGATCGTCCGCCCGGCCGCCGACTGGGGCAGCTCATCCACGGCGCGCTCCCGGGAGAGGCCGTCGGGGATGTTGGGCAGGACGACCGCGTCCATAAATTTCTTGATAAACGTGGATTTCCCTGTGCGCACGGGCCCTACCACGCCGATGTAAATTTCGCCGCCCGTGCGGTCCTGTATGTCCTTGTATACGCTCATGCCTTCCATATTGGCCCTCCTACCCTTTATTTACCAAGAGGAGCGGCCTTGCTTCGGGCACGGCCTCCTCGAATATCCCGTTCTGCTCCCTCACCTCGTGCACCCGGGCCCGATGGCTTTTGGCAATATCCCAAAGCTTCTCCCCGGCCTCGGCGTAGTACAGGAGGAACCGGGGGCGCTTTTCGTAGCCGGGAGCGCCCTCCGGACACGCAGCCCCAGCCAAGTACTGCACGTGGTTGACGCTGTACAGCAGGGACGTGGCGGCAGTCTCGGCGGAAATCTCCACGGTGTTCTTGTCAACAATCCGGTATTCCCATACGTCGGTACGGGCGCTGGTGCGGCTCTTGCCAGGGGAGCCGTCCACGGCGCTTTCAAAGGCCTGGTCAAAAGATTTTTCCGCATACAAAATGCGTCCCGACGCGCCCACGTACAGCAGGCACATGGTGTACTTCACCCGGTAGGAAAGCTTCCCCTCCCCGCAGGCGGACTGCACGCCGTCCTGCTGGCACCACAGGTCCAGCACCCGCTGGATGTCCTCGCCCGGCACCTGGAGGCTGCACTTCTTTTTGAGCACCTCGCTGTGCACCCCGTGGATGAGGGTAAAAGCGCTTTGGGCCGTGCGGAGCTCCAGGGGGGCTTCCAGGGAGAAGGCGTCGTCCACCACGTCCACCTCACAGGCCTGGTATACGAACGCCATCAGGAACACCTGCAGGACGACGCTCACGCCGGTATTTTCGCCCACGTCGTCCTCCCGGGGAGTGAGCGTGCACACCCCCATGGAAGCCCGCAGGTCGCAGATGCAGCCCTCCTGGGCCCCGGCGCAGTCAATAGCCTGGGTAAAGTCCAGGGAGGCGCTCATCTTCTCCACTACGGTATTGTCCATGGCTGACGAGTACAGGAACCCCACCTCCGCCACACCGCTGACTGTCAGGCGGCCGTCGGACAGGCGGCTTTCGGTAATGCGGCAGGACACGTCCCGGCGCAGGATGCTTTCAATGGGCGGCTTGCCGTTTTTCAGCATCACGTCGTCCTCCAGGGTAAACTGGTGGCACAAGGCGTTGACCGCCTGGTGGGCCGGGAACGTGCGCCCGCGCTTCTCCAGGGACTCGCCCTCCAGGTCGGCGGTGACGCGCTCTGTTTTCTGCACCACGGCCAGTACCTGCAGGGAAACCGCCGCGTGCAGGTCGATGCGCCTGGCGCTGACCGCCCGGCACGTCATGTGCAGCACCGACGCCTGCACCCAGGCCACGGCTCTTTCCTCAGCCGTTTTCAGCTTGATGCTCTGGGTAAATTCCTTGGTAAAATGCGCGCAGTGTATGCCGTTTGCCTTGCCGTCCAGATACAGCGCCCGCACCTCCGCCACGCCGTCTATGGTGAGCGTGTCCCCCGAGACCATGGCGGAAGACACCTCCGGCACCACCCGGCACTTTAACAGCTTCTGTATATCCGGGCAGTAGTCCGGCAGGTTATACTCGGTGTCCAGGGGGGCCTCACAGCTGCCGCTGTAGACGGGATCGAAAAAATCATAGGGCACAGTCTTGCTTTTTGCCTGCATATGCTATCCTCTCCTTTGCCTTTCTACTCCATATCTATGCAGGTCGTCCGCAAATATGCCCAAAGAAAAGGCCCCCGCCGGCACACCCGGCAGGGGCTATGTTGCTTATGCTTCCGAAACCTTCCGTATCCCGTACACCTTGCGCAGGAAGAAACCCAGGAATCCCTTGCGCTTTTCCAATACCACGACCTTCATAGAAACGCCTCCTTATCCATTGCGCAGTACCGACACGCCCAGTGCCACCAGAATGACCGCGCAGATAAACAGCGTCAGCCCCGTGGGGCAGAAGCACGACAGCGACATCCCAATCCCAAAGCTCACCGCGCACATACACCGGCACGGACGGCTTTTGAAGCAAGAGTTATTGAAATTCGGCTTTTGCATTTTTTGCGCCTCCTTACTGGGCCTGACATTACAGTATATACAGAGGCGTAAAATTGTGTGAATCAGTATTTCTTGTAGATATCCCCGCGGCTGCCCGCGTCTATCACGTAGACGGTCAGCTTGCCGTTGTCCACAGAATAAATGATGCGGTAATCGCCTACACGCAAACGGAGAAGCCCACGGTCCTTGGGGCCTTGCAGGCGCTTGATATCCCCTTCCTCCGGCAGCTTGTGTATGGCACGCAATACCCGTTCCTGCTCGGGACGCGGCAGCTTGCGGATGAATTTCGAGGCCAGATGTCCAATGACGACGGTGTACTTCATATCTCGATCCCCAGCTCGGCCTCCAGTTCTTCCAACGTGATCGTATCCCCCTTGTGCGGGTCTGGGTCGTTCAAATAATTTTCCCACATCCGCTCACAGAAGAGGTCATCCTCGATCTCGTCATCGAACTGCATCCCCTGCAAAAAAAGCAGCAGGTTGCCGATCTTATAATCCGGCAGGCGGTCGATAATCTGTTTTGCCTGTTCCCGTTCGCTCATAGCCGATTCCTCCTTTTCGCCAGGACACTCACCCCGTATACACCACCACCAGCGCCGTGCCCCTATGTACCCGTACCACAGCCCGGTCGGCCACAATGCAGTTGCTGACCCCCATAACCAGGCCGCCCGTAGTCAGGTCGTCCCGGTTCAGGGGGTACTGCAGGCCGGTGTAGCTCACATTGCAGGAGGTGCAGCCGTAGGGGAATACCGAGACGGTCGCCCCTTTCATGCCGGTTATGGTGAGCTTTTCGTCGGAAATCATAAAGACTTTTGTCCGCTCGTCCGCCAGGTACCCCCGGCCCCCGTGATCCCGTAAAAAGCGCAGGACTTCCAGGTTTGCCAGGGTGTGGTCAAACCGGGGGCCGCCCAGGCATCCCAAAAGGACAAAGTCCCGGTAGCCTTTGGCCAGGCCCTTCATGGCGGCGAACATGGTGTCGGTCACGTCTTTTTCCACGGGCAGGGTCATACACTTAACGTCAGCCGGGGGCGGGGTCTTGGCCGAATCGAAATCGCCCACCACCAGGTCGGGCTTGACCCCCTGCTTTGCCGCCGTCTCGTAGCCTGCGTCCGCGCAGATCACGTAATAGTTTTCCAGGTCGAACTCCTTAAAGGCCCCGCCGCCCCGTATGGGCGACGCGCCGATGATCATGCATTCCCTTTTTTCTGCTGCCATTGTTTGACATCCTTTATCTCTTGATACATTTGTACATAGCTTTCATGGCGCGTTTTGGACACCGCGCCTTTTTTGACGCCCTCCAGCACTGCACAGCCCTTTTCGCAGGTGTGCGAGCACGAGGCGAACTGGCATTCTCCCGCCAGGGGGGCCATTTCCCGAAACCCCTCTATCAGCTTCCCTTTGTCTGTCAGGCGGTACCGCGCCAGCTCGAAAGTGGAGAACCCCGGGGTGTCCGCCACATAGCTTCCTTCATCGATCTTGTAGAGCTCCACCTCCCGGGTGGTATGGCGCCCCCGCCCCAGCTTCTGGCTGATCTCCCCCGTCCGGAGGGAGAGCTCCGGGAACAGGGCGTTGAGCAGGGTGGACTTTCCCACCCCCGAATTGCCCGTAAACGCCGACACGCATCCGGCCAGCAGCTCCCGCACAGCTGGGATGCCCTCCCCGGTTTGGGCGGAAGTGAGCAGGCACGTGAGCCCCGCCAGCCGGTACCCCTCCGCCAGCTTCTCCAAAGAGCCGCCGGACAGGTCGGCCTTGGTAAAAACCACCACGGGCTCGATGCCGGAAAGCTCGGCTGCGGCCACCGTCTTGTCCAGGAGCAGGGGCACAGGAGCTGGGTCCTTGGCCGAGCACACCACGAACAGCCGGTCCAGGTTGGCCAAGGGCGGACGCACCAGCGCGTTCTTACGGGGGTGGATGGCAATCAGCGCCCCTGTCCGGTCCTCGTCCGTGACGCTCACCCGCACCCGGTCGCCAGCATACGGGGACACGCCTTCCTTGCGGAACCGCCCCCGTGCCGTCACCGTGTAGGGGCCCTCCGCCGTTTCGATGGTGTAGAACCCGCCCACGCATTTGCGCACCAGGCCTTCGATCTCCCTATACTCCACGGCTACTCCCCTTCCTCGCTGATATCGTCGCTGGACTCGTCGTTCCCGCCGCCGCTGTCGCTGGGCAGGTTCACCTCGTAGGTGTTCACCACGACGGGTTCCCCGCCGCTCTTGAAGTCAAAGGACAGCTCCATATAGTTCTGGTCGTTGAGGGTGATGATTACCGTGTCCACGCTGGACGTGCCCGTAAACGCCACCCGGTACGACCCAGCCATGGCCGGATTGATGGACACATCTTCCTCCTGGATGCCGTTGCGATACACCTTCAAGGACACAGTGGTGTTGATGCTCTGGGGCAGGCTGATCGTCTTCTCCAAAGTCTTCTCCGCGCTCATGCCGGAGCTGACAATGATGTCCACCGTGGCCCCCTCCGAAACTTCCGTGCCCGATTCGGGGTTGGTGCTGATGACAATGTCCTTGCCCTCGGTGCTGTTGTCGTCGTAGGTGATGTTGCCCACCACCAGGCCGTTGTCCTCCAGGGTCGCCGTGACGTTATAGAGCAGCTGGCCCTTCAAATTGTCCGGCACCTTCACCTTCTTCTTGGCAGGCCCCTTGCTGACGCGCAGGATTACGATGGAGCCTGCGTCCGCCATAGACCCGGCCGGCGGGTCCGTGGAGACGATCTTGCCCACGTCGATTTCGTCGTCGGCCACGTCCTCGCTCTTATATTTCAGGTTCAGCTGCTTGAGCAGGGCAATGGCATCGGCCTGGGAATATCCTTTCATGTCCGGCACGGGGATCTGTTCCACCTTGCCGTTGACCATCAGCTCCACTTGGCGCCCCTTCTTGACCAGGATGCCCGCATTGGGCGTCTGCTTCAAGATCTCGCCCGGGTTCTTATCCGGATCGTTCCCCTCGGTGGTCGTAAAGCTGAACGCCGCGTTATACTCCTCGTTGCCGATGACCTCCTCGTAAAGCTGGCCCACGAAATTGGGCATTTCCAGCTGCTCGCTGGTTTCGCTCTCCAGCAGCGTCTCCCAGTTATTTAAAAGCCATACCGCGCCTACTGTCAGCACCACCAGGATGGCCGCCACCAGGATGCCCTTGACCACCATGGCCCCCCGGGCCCCCCGGCGGGAACGCACGAACTCTTCCTCGTACTCGTAGCTGTCGTCATAGGCAGGGGTGAAGCGGGTGTTGTCGTAGGAATCCATGGCCTGGGGAGCCCGGTAGCCGGTCTGGGCCTGGTAGTCGTAGTGGAAGGTCATGGCCGGGTTGCGGCGGAAAGCGTCCAGGTCGTCCAGCATGGCGCCGGCGCTTTGGAAACGATTGACCGGGTTCTTCTCCATGGCGTGCATGGTGATCTGCTCCAGGCCTCTCGGGATGTTGGGGTTCAAGTCCCGGGGCATGGCGGCGGTGGCCTGCAGCTGCATCAAGGCCACGGACACCGCGTTCTCCGCCACAAAGGGCAGGCGGCCGGTGAGCATTTCGTACAGCACCACGCCCAGGGAGTAGATGTCGGCCTTGTCGGTGATGTAATCGCCCCGAGCCTGCTCCGGCGCAATGTAGTGCACCGAGCCGATGGCCTTGTCGGTCATGGTCTGGGTCTCGCTTTGGGAGAAGCGGGCGATGCCGAAATCGGCCACCTTAATGGTGCCGTCCTGCAAAAGCATGATGTTCTGGGGCTTGATGTCCCGGTGGATGATGCCCTTCCCATGGGCGTGCTCCAGGGCCAGCAGGATCTGGCTGGTAAAGTGCAAGGCTTCCTGCCAGCGGATGGTGCCCTCCTGCTCGATGTACTCCTTTAAAGAGATACCGTCGATGTACTCCATGACGATATATTGCAGGCGGTCACCGAAGCTCACGTCGAACACCTCGACGATGTTGGGATGCGAAAGCAGGGTGATGGCCTTGGCCTCGTTGCGGAAGCGGCGCAGGAAATCGCTGTTGGTGGCAAGCTCCTCCTTGAGTATCTTAATCGCCACCCAGCGGTCCTCCACCCGGTCATAGGCCCGGTATACGTAGGCCATGCCCCCTACGCCCAGCAGGTCGTGTATTTCATACTTCCCGTCCAGGCGCTTGCCAATGAATTTATCCATAACTTCGTTACCAAACCTTTCTCTATTCTGTGAAGATCAGCGCCACCGAAATGTTGTCGGCCCCCCCGCACTCCAATGCATAGTGTATGAGCTTTTCCATCAGCTCATTCGGCTCGGGGGCTTTCTCCATGTATTCCTCCAGCAGGGCGTCGTCGGTGTAGTTGCTCAGGCCGTCCGAGCAGGCCAGGGCCTTGTCGCCCGGGGCCATGGGGCAGGAGGTATAGTCCGGGCGCACCGCCTCGTGCACGCCCAGCACCCGGGTGATGATGTTCCGCCGGGGATGCCGCCGGGCCTGCTCCCGGGTGATTTCGCCGAAGTTCACCAGGTCCTGCACGTAAGAGTGGTCCTCCGTGATCTGAGTGAGGCCGCATTTGTTGCAGATGTAGGCGCGGCTGTCCCCTACGTGCACCACGTGCAGGGTGCCCCGCGTGCAGACCATCACCACGGCCGTAGTGCCCATGCCCCGCAGGGCCGGCTCCTCCAGGGACCTCTTGTACACGGCGTCGTTGGCCGCGCGCACGGCGTTGAGGAGCAGGCTTTTCATACTGCCCGCGCTCAAGCCCTCCTGGTAGTGCTTCGAAAGGTATCCCCGGATATTTTCCAGGGCGATGGCGCTGGCCACGTTGCCGCCATTGGCGCCCCCCATGCCGTCGCACACAATGGCCCACGCCCCTCCCGAGGGGAATGTGCCGGTCTCACAGGCATCCTGGTTCGATTTCCGGACGGCCCCAATGTGGGTGTTACAAGCTACCCTCATGTCCGCTCCCTCCTTCATGTTTTCGGCGCAGCTGCCCGCAGGAGGCCTCGATATCCGCCCCCAGCGTCCGCCTTACGGTGGCGGTCACGCCGTGCTCCTGCAATATCTGTACAAACCGCTTTTGGCGGGTACGGTCGCTTTTCTTATACCCGGTGCCCGTCACGTCGTTGACCGGGATCAGGTTTACGTGGGCTAAAATCCCCCGAAGCCGCCCACAGAGCTCCCGGGCGCAGGCGTCGCTGTCGTTGAGCCCCGCGATCATGGCATACTCAAAGGAGATGCGCCGCCCGGTTGTCCGGGCGTAGTAGCGGCAGGCCTTCATCAGCTCCTGGATGGGCCACCGCTTATTGACGGGCATCGTCTGGCTGCGTATCTTATCGTTTGGCGCGTGCAGCGATACGGATAAGGTAAGCTGCAGCTTTTTATCGGCCAAATCATAAATTTTATCCACGATCCCGCAGGTAGACAGCGAGACCGCGCGCATGCTCAGGTTCATGCCCTCCGGGCAGGTGATGAGCTCCAGGAAGCGCAGGACGTTTTCGTAATTGTCCAGCGGCTCCCCCATGCCCATGAGCACCACGTGGGATATGCGTTCCCCTATGTCTATCGACGCCGACTGCACTTGAGATAATATCTCCGACGCAAGTAAATTTCGCGAAAACCCGCTTTTTCCCGTGGCGCAAAAGCTACAATTCATTTTACACCCAACCTGGGTAGAAATGCAAATAGAAATCCCATAATGATAGCGCATCACGACAGATTCTACGTGCTCGCCGTCAAAAAGCCGGAAAAGATACTTGATCGTCCCGTCCATTTGGGAAACCTGCCTGCGTTCAATCTCCGCCCCCAATATCACGTAGCGCTCCGCAAGCTGCTCCCGCAGGGCCTTGGGCAGGTCGGACATTTCCTCAAAAGACGTGACCCCCCGGCTGAGCCATCGGAACACCTGCCCCGCCCGGTAGCGCGGCAGGCCCAGCCCGGCCAGTTCCCCGGCAAGCTCTGCCAGGGTGCGCGATTTGATGTCCAGTTTGTCCATGGGGCGTCCACCTGCTTTCTATTTGCGCTGGAATACGGCGGCGAAGAAGCCGTCAGAGCCGCCGCTGAAGGGCAGCAGGGTGTGCATATCGGAAGGGCCGGAGGAAAACTCCGGGTGGGCGGCGAGGAACTTTTGGGTGACCCCTTCGTTCTCGGCGGGGTTTAAGGTGCACGTGGAGTAGACCAGCCTCCCACCCGGCTTCACCGCAGCCGCTGCTTTCTCCAAAATCGCCAGCTGCAGCGCCGGAAGCTCCTTGATGCTGTCCAAGCTTTTATAGCGTATCTCGGGTTTGCGGCGGATGACCCCGAACCCGGAGCAGGGCACGTCACAGAGGACGCGGTCGAACGTGGGAAAGCCATCAAAGCCTTGAAGGGCATCGTGCACCTGGGCGGTGATGTTCTCCAGCCCTAAGCGCTGGGCCCCTTGGGAAATCAAGCCCACCCGCCCCTTGTACAAGTCGAGGGCGTACACGCTCCCCGTGCCTCCCATGTGCTGGGCCAGGGTGAAGCTCTTGCCGCCAGGAGCTGCGCAGCAGTCGCAGACGGTTTCCCCGGGCTGGGGGTCTACCAAAGCGCACACCTGCTGGGCCGATAAATCCTGCACATGGAACCGCCCTTCCCGAAACGCCGCCAGGCTGGTGGGCGACCCACTGCTTTCCAGCACCATGGCCCCATAAGGCTCGGGCAGCAGGGTGCTCTCCACACCCTGCTCCTTGAGCTCGGCCTGGAGGCTTTCAGGGTCCGTCTTGAGGGTGTTGGCGCGGATGTAAAGCTCCGGCCTTTCTTGAAACGCTTCCAATATTTTTTCCGTGACGCTCCGGCCATATGCGGCCATCCACAAGCGGATGAGGGGCTCGGGGACCGAATAGCGCACCGCCCACGCCCGGGGGGAATCCCCCTGGGGAGGGGCCAGCATCCCCTTCTTGCGCAGCAGCCCTCGCAGGACGCCGTTGGCAAACCCCGCAAGCTTTCCCTTGCCAATGGCTTTCAGGCACTCCACCGTCTCGTTGACAGCGGCGCTGTCGGGGATGCGGTCGAGATAAAAAATCTGGTACGCCCCGCAGCGGAGGGCTTCCTGGGCGGCGGGGTCCAGAGGCCTTTTGGGGTCGCGCAGGCAGGGGGCGATGTAGTAGTCCAGGGTCAGGCGGCGCTCCAACACGCCATAGAAGATGGTGGAGGCCAAAGCGCGGCTGCGGGAATCCAGCGCGCGGGATTTCAGCTCTTTGTCCAGCACCAGGTTGGAGTAGCCTGCGTTTTCCTCCACCTTCAAAAGCGCCTGCAATGCGGCCAAACGGGCGGGGTCTGCCATGGGATGCCTGCCTTTCCGGTCACCCCAGCGGGTGGCCTAGGAGATAATTTTTACCGGCCATGCGCTTGCCCTCGGGGCTTTGCAGCTGGGTGATGCGCAGAGAGCCTTGGCCGCAGTAGAACAACAGCTCGCCGTTTACCGAGTACGCCTGACCGGGCGTGCCCTCGCCCTCCTCCACCTGGGACGCCAGCAGCTTGAGCCTGCGCCCGTTCAGTTCGCAGACCGCTCCGGGCCAGGGGTTGAGGCCCCTTATCCAGTCGTGGACTTCTTCTGCCGGACGCGTCCAGTCCACCTGGGACATCTCTTTTTTCAGCATGGGGGCCAAGGTAGCTTCCGCGTCGTTTTGGGGGATGGGCTGCAGCGTTCCCTTTTCCAGCTGGAGAAGGGTTTCGGCCAGCACTTCCGCGCCCAAATCTTTCAGGCGGTCGAACAGCTCCCCGGCGGTTTCCTCGGGGCCGATGGGCGTCTCCCGGCGCAGGAGCATATCGCCCGTGTCGACCCCCGCCGCCATATACATGGTCGTCACGCCCGTGACCTTCTCCCCGTTGAGCACGGCCCACTGGATGGGCGCGGCCCCCCGGTACTTGGGCAGCAGGGAACCGTGCACGTTGATACACCCCAGGCGTGGGGCGTCCAGCACCGCTTGGGGCAGAATCTTCCCGTAAGCGACCACCACCGCCAAATCGGCATGAAGGCCGATAATCTGCTGCTGGACCGCCTCGTCCCGCAGCGTAACCGGCTGAAAAACAGGCAGGCCGTGCCGAAGAGCCAGCTCCTTCACCGGGGGAGGCGCTAATTTGTGCCCCCGCCCCTTGGGCTTGTCGGGCTGGGTGAACACCGCGCAGACCTCGTGCCCCCCGTCCAAAACCGCCTGCAGGGACGGCACCGCGAAATCCGGCGTGCCCATAAAGATGATGCGCATGGCTTACCCCTCCTTATACGAGCCGCTTTCCAGCTCCTCCTGGGTCAGCATCCGCTCCGCTTTCTCCAGGAAGACCACTCCGTGCAGATGGTCAATCTCGTGGCAGAAACACCGGGCGGTCAGCTCCTCGCCGGTCTGCTCGAACCAGTTGCCAAAGCGGTCCTGGGCCCGGACGGTCACTTTCATGGGGCGCTCTACCAGGGCCCACTGGTCGGGGAAGGACAGGCAGCCCTCCGGGTCGGTCTGGGTGCCCTCCTCATAGATGATTTCGGGGTTGATGAGCTCGAGAGGCTTTTCGCCCTCAACCGCGTCGATGATGCAGATCTGCCGCAGCACGCCCACCTGGGGCGCGGCCAGCCCAGCGCCTTCGGCGGCTTTCAGGGTCTCCAGCATATCGTCGATGAGCTGGTGCAGCCGGGCATCAAAGCGCTCGACCTTGCGGCAGGATTTTGTGAGGATTTCGTCTTCTTCGGTCACGATGTTTCGGATTGCCATTGGGGTTCATGTCCTTTCTGTGTGGGGTCTTTACAGGATGTAGTTGGGGTCTGGGTCAGGGTAGGCGGTAACGGTGCGGAAGTCCCGCAGGGCCGCGAAATCCACAAGCGACCGGGAAACCAGCTCCCGCAGGGGCGCGGTGGACCGGCACTTGATGATAACTTTATAACGGTACTTGCCCCCCACCTTCGCAATAGCCGCCGGGGACGGCCGCAGCACCCGCAAGGGCAGGGCGGGGTATTCGGCGGAAGCCAGGCCCGTGAACATTTCTAAAAAGCGGAGGGAGGCCGCTTTCACTAGGGGCTCCTGGTCGCCGACAAAGCCGATGACCAGCAAGTCCACATAAGGCGGGTAGAGCAAGGCTTTTCGGTACAGGAGCTCCCGCTTTAAGAAGCCGAAATAGTCCTGCTCCCTTGCCAAATGCAGCACGGGGTTTTCCGGCATATACGTCTGCACGATGGCCCGGCCTGGGTACTTGCCCCGCCCGGCCCGGCCTACCACTTGGGTCAGCAGGTCGAAGGTGCGCTCGTTGCTGCGAAAGTCGTCGCTGTAAAGGGACTGGTCCGCCGAGAGCACACCTACCAGCGTCACGTTCTCGAAATTCAGGCCCTTGGCGACCATCTGCGTGCCCACCATTACATGATACTGGCCCTGGGCAAACTCATCCAGGCGGCGCTCCAGGGCGTAGCGGGCGGCCACGGCGTCCGTATCCAGGCGCAGGATGCGCGCGTCCGGCAGCAGTCCCTGGAGCTGTTCCTCGGCCCGCTGGGTGCCCAGGCCCCGGTACCGCAGGCCGTCCTTGTCGCAGACGGGGCAGGCCTTGGGCATGGGGACGGAGTGGCCGCAGTAATGGCACATCAGGCGGTGGTTGGCGCTGTGGAAGGTCATGGGGATGCTGCAATGGGGGCACTTAAGAACCTCATGGCAGGAGGGGCACGACACGAAGGTGTGATACCCCCGCCGGTTCAGCAGCACAATGGACTGCCGCCCCGCCTCAAAGTTCTCCCGCAGGGCCTGGGCCAGGGTGGGGCCAATGGCCATGTCGGCCCCGGGCAGGGCTTCCTCGTTCATGTCCACCAGCTCCACATCGGGAATCTGCGCAGGGCCAAAGCGGCCTTCCAGCTGGAAAAAGCTATATTGTTTCTGCTTCGCCTTAAAGCAGGCCTCTACCGAAGGCGTAGCCGACGCCAGCAAACAAAACCCGTGGTTCTGCCCACAGCGGTACCGGGCCACCTCCCGGGCGTCAAAGCGGGGGGACGCTTCGGACTTGTACGCCTGCTCCTGCTCCTCGTCGATGACGATCAGGCCCAAATCCATCACCGGCGCGAACACCGCCGAACGCGTTCCCACCACCACTCTTGCTTCCCCCCGGCGGATGCGCTTCCACTCGTCCATGCGCTCGCCCAGGGACAGGCCGCTGTGCAGCACGGCTACCTGTTCCCCAAAGGCCCGGTGGAACTGCCGCAGCGCTTGAGCCGTCAGGGAGATTTCGGGCACCAGGACGATTACCCCCCGACCCTCCTCTAACACCCGCTGGATGAGGTGGAGGTAAACGGACGTCTTCCCGCTGCCCGTAACGCCGTAGAGCAGGGCACAGCCCTGCCCCTGCCGGTAGGCTTCCCAAAGCCCGTCCAGGGCGCGCTGCTGGCTCTCAGAAAGCGCCTCGGGAAGGCCGGGTTCCTGCTCGGCCCGGATAGCTGGGCGGCGGTACACCTCGTACTCGAAGACCTCTGCCGCCCCCTTCTCCTGCAAAGCCCGCACGACAGCGGGGGAAGCCCCCGTGAAGTAGCACAGCTCCTTTTCCGAGGCTTCCCCCACATCCTGCAGGGTGGAATAGACGTCCCGCTGGCGGGGCGTGAGCTTGCCGATGTAATCGGGCACCAGGCGGACCATCTTGGCAGTGGCATCCTTCATGCGGCTGGCGGCGATGTTCACCTTGCACACGGCCCCCGCTTCCAGCAGCGACTGGAAATCCGGACAGGCCTCCGTAATGCCCAGGGCCTTTTGGAGCTTTTCAAAAGGCACCGCGCGGCCGGCTTTCTGCAAGGTCATCAAAACCTGCCAGGACAGGGCCGTGTACTGCTCCCGGTCGAAGTCCTTGAAGCCCGGGGCCAGCACGTAGCTGTTTTGGATGCGCATCTGCAAGCCTGCCGGAATCATGAGCTTGACCGCCTCGAACAGCGTGCAGTAGGTGCGGGATTTCAGCCACAAGGCCAGCTCCAGGTGTTCCGCCGACAGCAGCGGCTCCTTGTCCAGCACCCGGCTTAAGGCCTTAAGCCCTTCCGCCTCCTCTCCGCCCAGGGCAAACACCACCCCGACCCGCTCCCCTTTCCCCTGCCCAAAGGGCACCAGCACCCGCACGCCGGGCACGGTTTGGGCCTCTAGGGCCTCCGGGACTAGGTACGTATAGAGCCGGTCAAAGTGGTAGGCGGCTTTCTCCACCGCCACCTGCGCGAGGATGCTCATTCTTCAAAGCTTTCGGGTTCGATGATGTGGTACTTGTCCTGTACGAAGTCCTGCACGGCCAGGTCCACGGGCTTGTCGGCCAGCATGGTGCCGTCGCGGTCCGCCTTCTCGGCGATCTCCCGGGCACGCTTGGCCACGGCAATCACCAGGGAATAAGCGCTGGTGTGGGGGGTCGTGATGATGTTCTCACTGGGTTTCAGCATTTTCTAACACCCTTTCTATACAGTCGCGGTTTCTGCTATATTTCCTCTTTTCCGCCCGCAGGATCGCCTGCACATCGGCCACGGCGTCCTCCAGACGGTCGTTATATACAATATAATCGTACTCCTGGGCGTGGGGGATTTCCTCCCGGGCCGCCCCCAGGCGCTTCTGCACCACAGCATCCTCCTCGGTGCCCCGGCCCCGCAGGCGCTTTTCCAGCACCTCCATGGACGGCGGCAGCAGGAAGACGGAAACGCAGTCCGGGCACAGCTTTTTGATCTGCTGCCCCCCCTGCACCTCGATTTCCAGCACCACGTCCCGGCCCTCGTCCAGCCATTTTTCCACTGGGGCCTTGGGCGTGCCGTAGTAGTTGCCCACGTACTGGGCGTGCTCCAGCATCCCGCCGCTTTCGATCATCTTCTCAAATTCCTCGCGGCTTATAAAATAGTACTGCTCCCCATGCACCTCGCCAGGGCGCGGGGCCCGAGTGGTGGCGGACACGGACAGCCGCAGGTTTTCATCCTGGGCAAAAAGCTCCTTGAGCACCGTCCCCTTGCCGCCTCCCGACGGGGCCGACAGCACCAGCAAAAGACCCTTTTCCGCTGTTTTCATGGGCTTCCTCCTTCCTTTTTCTCCGTCTCTTCCTCTTCGCTAAAGCGCGGCGCAATGGTTTCCGGCAGCAGCGCCGACAGCACCAGCGAGCCCGTATCCAGCACCAGCACTGCCTTCGTCCGCCGCCCAAAGGTGCAGTCGATGGCATTGCTTTTCTCCTTGGCCTCCTGAACCATGCGCTTGATGGGCGCCGACTCCGGGCTGACCACCGCCACGACCCTCTCGGCCGACACCATGTTGCCAAACCCGATATTTACCAGCTTCACGCTTCTCCCTCCCGGTCACTCCACGTTCTGCACCTGCTCGCGTATTTTCTCAATCTCGGACTTGATATCCACCACAAGATGGGCAATCTCCGGGTTTACGGATTTGGAGCCGATAGTGTTGACCTCCCGGTTCATCTCCTGCACCAAAAAGTCGATTTTGCGCCCCGTGGGCCCCTCCGACGCCAGCAGCCCTTCCAGCTGCCCAAAGTGGCTGCGCAAGCGCACGGTCTCCTCGTCGATGGCCACTTTGTCCGCAAAGATGGCTACCTCCGTGAGCACCCGCTGCTCGTCGAACCGGCTTTCTCCCAGCAACTCCTCAATACGGGCCTGCAAGCGCTCCTGGTAGAGCCGCACAGTCTCGGGCGTGCGCTTTTCGATTTCGTCCACCAGGCCCAGGATCACCCCGGCCTTTTCCCGGATATCCTGCTCCAGGCGCCGGCCTTCGGCCTCGCGCATCTGCAAAAGGGACTGCACGGCCGGTTCCGCCACCTGCTGCACGGCCTGCCAAAGGGCCTCCTCGTCCTCCGGAGCCTTGCGCACCGAAAAAATGTCCGAGTACCGGGACAGCAGGGCCACGTCCACCTGGCCGGGCAGCTCATAGCGCTCCTTCACTTCGCACAGGGCCTCGTAATAGGCCCCGGCCAGCGCGTGGTTGACCTCTACCACCGTGCCGCTGCCCTCCACGTTCTCTACCTGTAAAAATACGTCAAACTTCCCCCGGGACACCTGCCCCTGCAGGTACGCTTTCAGGCGCTCCTCCAAAAAAAGGCATCCCCGGGTGATCCGCGCGTTGCACTCAAAATATTTATGGTTGACGCTCTTGACCTCGAACACAATGTGGCGGCCATTAACCGTCCCCTCGCTGCGCCCGTAGCCCGTCATACTTTTCAGCATCGCTATCATCCTCTTTTCCGGGCAGAATCTTCCATGATAAGCCTACCCTTACGATTTTACCATTTCTCCCCTCCCAATGCAACCGCTTTTGCTTTATTTCATAGATTCTTCATAAAAAACGCGGCCCCCATATGGGAAGCCGCTGGCGTTTTCACCCCTATTCGTAGCGGACGACCAGGCTCATAGGCCCAAAGGCGCGCTCCTCGTCCGTCTCAAACCCCCGGGCTTGGAAGAACCCGAAAAAGTCCGGGAACGCCGTCTCAATCCTCTGCGCCCCGAAGGTCTCCCCGTAGGACGCCGCCGAGCGCATCAGCGTGTCCAGTATGAAGACGGTTTCCCCCTGGGGCTTCTGGGAAAAATCATACTCCGCCGCCTCCAGCTTGAGGATGCGCAGAGTGCCCGCGTCCAGCTCCACCGCCGCATAGCCCAGGGTCTCGCCCCGGTCTTTCATGGCCAAAACCCGGGGCTCGCCGCTTACGGGCAGCCCGTCCAAGAGGGCCTTCTCCTGCTCTCGGTCTTCCATGGGCAATATCTCGATCATTTCCGTTTCCCTCCCTTTTTTGCTTCAGCCAGTATGCCGCGCACTTCTTCCTTAGTCAGCTCCCGGTGCTTGCCCTGCTGGAGCATCCCCAGCCGCACGGGCCCCATGGCAATGCGCTTGAGCCGCGCCACCTCCAGCCCCAGTGCCTCGCACATCCGCCGGATTTCCCGATTGCGCCCCTCGTAAAGCACGATCTCCAGCACTGCGCGCCCCCGCTGCTCCTCCAGCACCTTGACCTTCGCCGGAGCCGTCATCTGACCGTCCAGCTCAATGCCCGTGCTCAGGCGGTTGAGCTGTTCCTCGGTAACGCCGGGGCGGATGGTCACCCGGTACGTCTTGGCCACGTGGCCGCTGGGGTGCGCCGCCAGGTTCGCGAACTCCCCGTCGTTTGTCAGCAGCAAAAGGCCCTCCGAGTCCTTATCCAGCCGTCCCACCGGGTACACGCGCACGCCCAGGTCCTCTACCAGCTGGGCCACGCACCGGCGTCCGCGCTCGTCCGACATGGTCGTCACAAATCCCCTGGGCTTGTGCAGGGCCAAGTAGATATGCCCCTCCTTCTTCCGGGGCAGGCGCTGGCCGTCGACCAGGATGACGTCCTTGGAGGGCACGGCCCCGTCCCCCAGCTTCACAG
The DNA here is from genome assembly GCA_947652665.1 of uncultured Clostridia bacterium. Taxonomy (GTDB): domain Bacteria; phylum Bacillota; class Clostridia; order Oscillospirales; family Acutalibacteraceae; genus Acutalibacter. Next base: position 10,284 of record CANTDZ010000016.1, on the reverse strand, counting down.
GCCGGCCATTGACCGTCACCCGGCCCGCCGCGATCATCTCCTCAGCCTTTCTTCTTGAACAGATCCCAGAATGAGCGAGTATTTTTTGTATCCTTTCCTTCTCCGGCATAACCGTCCTCCTTGGCCACAATGGGCACGCTATACACTTCTTCCTCCCCGATCACATACTGCACGCGCCCCACCTGGTCCCCCGCCCGCACCGGGGCGTACAGGAACCGGGGCAGCAGCACCCGACGTTCAATCTGCGCGGCGTCCGCAGCCAAAAAGTCCACGATGCCGCCCCCCGCCCCCTGCACGGCCAGGGAATCCACCTGCCCCCCCACCAGGGGCACACGGCCCTGCACCTGCGAGCCGTCAAAGGCCACGGGCTGGGTCTGGGAGAAGCCGTAGTCCAGCAGGGCCATGTGGTCGTTCCAGTCGTCAGGAGCGTTGAGGGTCACGGCGATGAGGGTGATGCCCTCCCGCGTCGCCGCCGAGACCAGGCACCGCCCGGCTTTCTTCGTGAAGCCCGTCTTGACCCCGACGCACCCCTCGTACATCTGCAAAAGCTTGTTGTGGTTTGTGTAGGGCACATTCCCGGCCGGCTCGATAAATTCCACCTGGCGGGTGAAGCTCCCCACAATCTCCGCAAATTTTTCGTTGCGAAGGGCCACCCGCGCCAGCTTTGCCATGTCATAGGCCGTGGAAAAATGCAGCTCGTCGTCCAGTCCCGAGGGCGTCACAAAGTTCGTGTCCCCCATGCCGATCTCCTGGGCGCGGCCGTTCATAAGCGCCGCAAACTCCTCCTGGGAACCCGCCAGATAAAGCGCGCAGGCATTGGCCGCGTCGTTGCCGGAAGCCAGCATCATGCCAGCGGCCAGCTCTGTCAGCCGCAGCCGGTCGCCCTCTCGCAGGCCCATGGACGAGCCCTCTACCGCCACCATTTCCTGGGTGATATCCACCGTCGGGTCGCCCGACCGCTCCGCCTCCTCCAGCGCCAAAAGCGCCGTCATGATTTTGGTGGTGCTGGCCATGGCCCGGCGCTCGTAGGCGTTTTTCTCGTAGAGGATGGCCCCGCTCTGCGCTGAAAGGAGCACCGCGCTTTCCGCCGACACCCCCGGCGCCTCCGCCCGGACAGGCACAGGGAAGCTGAGCAGGAGCACCAGCGCACAGGCCGCCCCCCACAAACGTCTCGTCAATTTTTTCACATAGCTGTCCTCCCGTCTGCAATTTCACTAGCACCATATGCAGACAGGCTCAAAACTATTCGGCCGGGGCCTTCTCCGGGGCTTCCTCCGGGACAGGCTCCGAAGCAGGCTCCGGGGCCTCGTCCTCCGGCTTCTTCTTGAAGAGGGACGCCAGCTGGTCGATAACCTGGGGCACCTTCTCCAGGGCGCGGTCTACGGGGCTGAAATAGGGCTCGATCTGCAGCACCCGCACGCTGCCGTTGGAAATCGCCAAAAAGGCCACCGGGCTCACGGTGATGCCGGCCCCGCCGCCCCCGGCAAAGAGCCCGGCGCTGGGCTGGGCTTTCGAGGGCAGGTCCGACCCGCCCGACGCGAAACCGTAGCTGATGCGGGAAATGGGCAGGATGATGGTGCCGTCCGGGGTGGTCACCGGCGAGCCGATGACCGTGTCCGCGTCCACCATTTCCTTAATCTTGTCCATGGTCACGCCCATAAGGCGGTTCACTTTTTCCTCGTTCATGTGCTCACGATCCTTTCGATTATATTCCATTACCGCAGCTTGCGCAAAAGCGGCAAAGCGTTCCACAAAATCTTCAGCCCCGCCTTTAGCGCGAACAGGGGCCGCATGGACAGGCTGGCCGAGAAATCGGCCGTATTTTCGGCGGCGCTGTAGTCCAAGTCCACCGTGACGCCTTTTTTCTTGCAGGGCATCAACGAGAACAGCATCCCGCAGGCCCCGTAGACCCCGGCGCTCAGCTGCCCATAAAGTATGGCCGCCTGCGCCGCGTCATAAGCGCCGCCCAGGCACAAGTACAGGTCAAAGCGCTTGAGCTTTAGGTGGGACAGCATCCTGCCCGACGCCATCATCGCTTCCTTTATAAACTCCCCCACCGCCTGCACCAGCCCCCAAAAGCCTTCGCGCTTGAGCGCTTTTTTCAGGCGGTCGGCCGGGCCGGGGCCGGGCTTTTTTTCGGGCTCCGGCTGGGGCGGCTCGGACTCCTCGGGAGCTTCTTCCCCGGGCAGGAGGGGGAACCGCAAAAAGGCATAGCGCAGAGTCAGCTCGAACTCCTCCCGGAAAGCCACGTCTATGTGCACGGGAAGGAGCGTCAGCAGGAACAAAAACAGCAGTATCCCGCCCAGGATGTACAGTGCGAGCATGGGCTCCCCTCCCTTCGTTTGTTATAGCGAAAGCTGCATCGGCCCCTCTGGGCTGGGCTCCTCGTCGTCCTCCGAGGCTTCGCCGCCGTCAGGGGGCGGCAGGTCGTCGATGGACGTAAGCTGGAAGCAGCGCAGGAAATTTTCCGTGGTGCCGTAAAGCAGCGGCCTGCCGGGGAGCTCCAAGCGCCCCCGCTCCTCCAAAAGCCCTTTCTGGACTAAGCTGCCGATGACGCCGGAGCAGTCCACCCCGCGCACCTGCTCCACAAAGGCTTTCGTCACCGGCTGGTTGTAAGCCACCACCGCCAGCACCTCCAGGGCCGCCTGGGACAGGGGGGTGTTGCGCTTCAAGTCCAGCACGCCGCGCACGGGCTCAATGAACGCCGGGTTGGTGGTGAACTGGGCGCTGTCCCCTAAAAACAGCAGGTGGATGCCGCTGTCCTTGGTGTTGTATTTTTCCTGCATCTTCTGTATGGCTTCTTCGATTACATATGTGCGCATTCCCAGCACCTGGGCGATGCGCTGCAGTTCCACGGCCTCTCCCCCCGCAAAGAGGATGGCCTCTATTTTTCCAAATAATTCCGCTTGGTTCAGGTTTGTTCCCCTCCCTGCTTTCTCTCCCGCAGCAAACGCACGGGGCTGTCGTCCCGGTCGCCTTCCACGCGGATGCGCCTGCTTTTTATCAGCTCCAGCACCGCCAGGAACAGCGCTACCCGTTCGCTGCGGTCGCGCTTGCCTGCAAACAGCCCCCGGTAGGTGACCGCCTGGCCCTTCCACAGCTTCCGCAGCACGAACACCGCCTGGCTGGCTACCGACACAATCTTGCGGGACACCAGGGCCGAAAAGCTTTCCGGCTTCGGCGGCAGGAGGCTCTTGCCCTTGCCCCAGGCCGCCTGCAGGGCCTGCAGAAGCTCCCGGGGCTGATGGATGCGCTTATAAAGGTCGTCGGCCGGCAGGGGCGTGGGGGCGCGCACCACGCTGTCGAAGCTCATCTGCTCCCCCAGGCGCTGGGCCGCTTCCTTGCACTGCTGGTATTCCAACAGCTGGCCGGTAAGCTCCAGACGGGGGTCTTCTTCCTCTTCCTGCTTGGGCAGCAGCGACACCGTCTTGATGTGCACCAGCCGCGCCGCCATCTCCAAAAACTCGCTGGCGATGTCCAGGTTTTCCTCCCGCATCAGCTCGATCTGCTCCATGTACTGCTCTAAAAGCTCGGCAATGGGGATGTCGTAAATGTCGATTTTATTTTTGGAAATGAGGGCCAGCAACAGGTCCAGGGGGCCTTCAAAGTTTTCCAATTTGTATTGCAGCTTGTCCATCACAGCACCCCCAGCAGCCGGAACGGCAGCCGTGCCAAGGAAAAAATGCCGCTGGAGATCGCGCCTTGTATCATCGATAACGGCCCGGAAAGCTTGCCGGAAACCAGCAGGATCATCAGCACAAACGACCACGCCTGCTGGTTGCGGTAATAGGCCGCGAGGGCCCGGTCGCTTAAGAACATGGCCACAATGCGCGAGCCGTCCAGGGGCGGGATGGGCACCAGGTTGAACACCGCTAGGGAAATATTGACCATTACATAATAATAAAGCGCTTGGAAAATAAAAAGCGTTACCGCGTTCATCTCAGTCAAGGCCATGCGCATGACGACAAACGCCCCGATAAACGCCGCCAGCAGGTTCGACAGCGGCCCGGCTAAGGCCGTCAGCGCCATGCCGCGCTTGGGGTTTTTGAAGTACCGGGGGTCTACCGGCACCGGCTTGGCCCAGCCAAAGCCCACCAGAAGCATGGCCGCCGCGCCCAGGGGGTCCAGGCTTTTCAGGGGGTTCATGGTCAGGCGGCCGGCGTTTTTGGCCGTAGGGTCGCCCAGCTTGTACGCCACCCACCCGTGGGCGAATTCGTGCAGGGGCAGGATGCACAGCATCACAAACGCTACCGAAAGTATCTGCGCCAAAGCATCCGACCAGTCCAGGGGGTAGCCGTCCGCCAGGCTTTGTAACAGGTTAATTAACATAGTGGGCTCCTTTTTGCTTTTATCCATCTATTATAATATGTTTTAGGGAAACCTGCAAGGGGGGCTAAAAAATAATAACGATTACTACTTTACAAATGGGAAATTCTGTGCTATAATGCCTTTAGCAGAAAGGGAGGGGATGGATATGGAGCGTAAGGAGCATTTCAGCCGCAAACGCGCGGCCATTTTGGAAACCCTAAAGGGTACGGCGTGCCACCCCACGGCGGACTGGGTCTACCAGCAGCTCAAGCCCCAGTACCCCGATCTGAGCCTGGGCACCGTGTACCGCAACCTTAAGCGGTTTTGCGAGACGGGCCAGGCGGTCAGCGTCGGCGTGTTCGACGGCTTTGAGCACTTCGATGGCGACACCTCGCCCCATGCGCACCTGGTGTGCCGCCAGTGCGGCGCCGTGATGGACGTTTTTGGCCTCTCCTTGGAAGGCCTGGGGCTGGAAAGGCTGTCCCATCAAATGGGCTGCCAGGTGGAAAACGCCAGCCTGACCCTGAAAGGTTTGTGCCCGGATTGTGTAAAACAGGAAAAAAGCGCCTAAGCTTTTTATAAATTTGCAAAAAACAGGAGGAATTTCATCATGAAGAAGTTTGTATGCCAGATCTGCGGCTATGTCTTCGAGGGCGACGCTGCCCCCGAAAAGTGCCCCGTTTGCGGTGCCGCCGCTGAGAAGTTCACCGAGCAGGCCGCCGACATGGCTTGGGCTGCCGAGCACGTGGTAGGCGTAGCCCAGGGCGTGGACGAGGAAGTCCTGCAGGGCCTGCGCGAGAATTTCCAGGGCGAGTGCACCGAGGTTGGCATGTACCTGGCCATGGCCCGCGTGGCTCATCGCGAGGGCTATCCCGAGATCGGCCTGTACTGGGAGAAGGCCGCTTGGGAGGAAGCTGAGCACGCCGCTAAGTTCGCCGAGCTTCTGGGCGAAGTTGTCACCGACAGCACCAAGAAGAACCTGCAGATGCGTGTAGATGCCGAGAACGGCGCTACCGCTGGCAAGGTCGCTATTGCTAAGAAGGCCAAGGAGCTGGGCCTGGACGCCATCCACGACACCGTCCACGAGATGGCCCGCGACGAGGCCCGCCACGGTAAGGCTTTCAAGGGCCTGCTGGAGCGTTACTTCGGCTAAAGCAAGCACAACAAAACAGGCAGGGCTCTCGTGGCTCTGCCTGTTTTTTGCTGTCCATAAACTCACTCCGTCTCCGAAAGCACCTTCCGCAGTGCCTTCTGGCTGCGTGCCTCGCTGACGGAAACCAGCTCGTCCCCAGCTCTCAGCACGGTAGCGCCATTGGGGATAGTGAGCTCCCCCTGCCGTATGACGGACACGATCAGCGCCCCCCGGGGCAGCTTCATATCCATCAGCTTCACCCCGTCCCAGGCGGTGTCTGGCGGCAGCACCAGGGAGCTGATCTCCCCCTTGCCCTGGCTCAGGCTGGCGATCAGGTGCATATGGGCCATGTCGGCCTCCTGCTCGATCATCTTCGTCAAAACGTCCGTGCTGCTCACCACGTTGTGAATGCCCAGCGCCCGGAACGTGTTGGCATTGCGGGGATCGTTCACCCGGGCAATAACCTTCTTCGCCCCAAAGTGCGACTGGGCCAGCTGCGCGCACACCAGGTTGTCCTGGTCGACGCCTGTGACGGCCATAACGCAATCCGCCCCCTCGGCCCCCGCCGCCTCCAAAACGGAGACGTGGCTGCCGTCGCCGGGATAAATAGCGGCGTCCAAGTCATCTGCCAGCTCCCGGCACCGGGCACGGTCCTTCTCAATCAGCGTGACGCTGTGCCGTCTTTCCAGCAGGGCACGGGCCAAGTTCCATCCGGCCTTGCCCCCGCCTACGATCACCATCTGCATAGGCTTCCCCCTCTCAGTCGATCACGCGGCTGTAGACCACCAGGTCTCCCGCCTCCAAGGGCAGGGCCGCGCCGCAGGCCAGGCGGAAGCTGCCGTCCGTTTTTATCACGCCGAAAAGCCCATCGCCGGCGTCCAGCTCCAGCTGGGACGTGGTGCGGCCCACCATCCTCTTTTCTACAGGCCGGGCCTGCAGCGAAACGGTTGCCTCGCCAAAGGTCACCTGCCGGGCCTGGAACGGGTCGGTAAGCGCCGACACCAGCTTGTCCGCCGCCATGTTAGTGGGGCACGCGGTCAGCAGGCCGACCCTTTGGAAGATGCTCTCCCGGTCGGGGTCGGAAATGCGCGCAACAACCTTGGGCACGCCAAAAACATTCTTGGCCATCTGCCCTACTGTTATGTTCATATTATCGTCGCTGGTCACGGCGGCCACGGCATCGCAGCCCTCAATGCCGGCCTCCCGCAGGGCGGTCATGTCCATAGGGAACCCCACAGCGGTCACGCCCTGGAACCCGTCGTCCAGCTGGGCCAGGTTGTTCTCGTCCTCGTCGACGATAGCCACGCTATGCCCCGCCTCGTCCAGCGACTCCGCGATCTTGCGGCCCAAAAGCCCGCCGCCTACGATCAAGATATTCATAAATTATTCGCCGTCCTCGTCATCCGAGCCGGAAGACTGGGGATCGTCCCCCTCCGGCTTCGAGGAGGCTTCGCTGTCCTCTTCCTTGCTGGAAGCGCTGGAGCTGCCCGACTCGCTCTTGAGCTTATTGTACTCGTCCAGGGTCACCTCGACGACATCCACATATTCTGCGGAGACATACGCCGTCTTCCCTTCATAAGAGATCTGGTACCAGCCGTTGTTCTCATCCTCCACCAGCAGCGCCAGCTTCGAGCCGCTTTTGGCCAGGCCTAAGACATCCCCGTCCGTCGAAGCCTTGGAACGCACGTTCAAGCCATCCGTAACCGAAGATTTGACCTTCACGGCCTTGGCCGTCTGCTCCGGCGTGGGCGAGGGCGAAATCGCCACCGGCGCCACCGAGCTTGTCCCGCCCGGGGTGCTTGCCAGGCTGCTGGTCTTATCGTCGTCCTCCCCGCAGGAGGCCAGCATGGTCGCCGTCACGCACAGGCCCAATAAAAGGCACATCCATTTTTTCATAAGTACACTCCTCCTTTTGCCGGGCGGACCGTTCCGCCGGGCGTGTCTTGTGTTTATTGTACCATAATATGACGAAAAGTCCAATGCTTTTTTGATTTTTTTTGCCGAAAACCCGAAAAAGCAAAAAAACCACGGAGACCGTGGCCTTTCTGCTTTTGATGAGGATGTATTGTTGAAAGTCCTTGTACTCGAAATTAGTTTAGCGGCAGACCGGAGCGCTGATGCCGTTGACGTTCAGGTAGAACACGTCGGCGTTGGCATTGGCAATGGCGTAGTTCTGCAGGCCACGGGCGGCACGGCGTGCCAGACGGGCGGCCTTGCGGGCCTTGCGGGCGTTCTCGTTCTGGATGCGGGCGGTGTAAGCAGTTTCTACTTTTTTCATGATAAATTCCTCCATATAATTAAGGTGAGTTGTTTTCGTGTAAGCTATTGAGTTTAGGCGACCTGCATGGGCAGGATGAAGCCCATGATGTTCTGGTAGGAGACGCTGGTGTCAGCGAACTCACCGGCGAAGCGCTCGAAAGCGCTGGCCTGACGGCTCATCTGCTCGCGCTCTTCCTTGTAAAAGTCGTTGTTATTGGCGTTCTCGCGGTTGAAAAAGTTAATCATAATAAGTTACCTCTCTTTTTTATAGGTTAGTTGGTTTGTTTTCGGTTTGGTTGGTGCCGTTCATCACATCCGGCACACAGGAGCTGCGACCCCGTACACACTTACATAGCAAACATCGCGGTTGGCCATTTTCCGTGCCAGATGGTCGAATCCATCGGCCAGGCGGGTGGCTCTGCGGGCAGCCTTTCTTTTATCATGCGCTGCCTTGTTCATCATTTTGGAAGTGTAACCAGTCTCAACTTTCTTGCTCATGAATACTACCCCTTTCTTCTTGTCATTGGATGTTTTTGTGTTTCGCTCTCTTGTTCTCTTTAGCTTACGTGCTTATTATAAACCAAGTTTATAAAGATGTCAAGCCTTTTTATAAAGATTTTTTGAAAAAATTTAGAGAGCTTTATAAACTCCCTAAACCTGGTATACAAATATATAAGGGCCCCAAGGGATTGGGGCCCTTTGCTTCTTTTATAAAGTTTTACGCCTCGTTCAGGTCCCGGACGCTGTCGCGCTCTACCAGTTCTGTGGGGAGCTCCATCTTGAGGCAGGGGTTCTTGAAGCCCTGCTTGCGCAGCTTCTGCAGGTTCTGCAGCATGGTCACGCACTCGCGGCCCATTAGGTGGCGGTAGTTCTTGATGCTGGTGATGTTGGGCTCCACCATGGTGCAGATGGTGCGGTTGTCGAACCCCATCACCGAAATGTCCTGGGGCACCCGGTAGCCGCAGCGTTCCAGAGCTTTAATGGTGCGCCAGGCCTGGCGGTCGTTCTCGCACAGGAAGGCGGTGGGCAGCTTGGGGGCAGCCCGCAGCAGGTTCTCCAAACGGTCCGGGTCGAAGACATCTTCACTGGCCCCGGCCTGGAAATAGTACCCCCGGTCGTCCGGCAGCCCGTACTCCACCAGCGCCTGGTGGAAGCACCGGCGGCGTTCCCGCTGGCTGTCGTGGTCCCAGCCGCTGTACACGTAGCCGATCTCCTGGTGGCCCTTTTCCTTTAAATACTTTACGGCGCTGAAGACGCCCTGCTCGTTATTCACCGACACGCTGCTGACCCGCACGTCCGGCCGGTAGGAATCCACCAGCACGCAGGGGACGTCCAAACTGCGGATATCATCTAATATATGTTCATCTACATTGCTGATCTGGAGGATGGCGCCCATGGTGTCGCCGTTTTGCAGCAGGCGGCGGAGGTTGGCGTTGCCCTGGGTGCTCATGTGCAGCACCATTAGATTGTAGCCATTCTCCCGGGCCTCCATCTCCGCGCCCTCCAAAACAGCCGGGTAAAAGGCAAAACGGTCGTCGGCCTCGTCGCTGCTGGTATAGATCAGGTAGGCGATGGACTGCCGGGTATGGGGGTTCTGGGGGGTGGCCTCCTCCTTTTGGCTGGAGGGCAGGCACCCCTCGCAGCACATATTCTCGCAGCCCAATTCCTGTATCTTTTCCAATAAAGAGTGCCGCAGCGAATCGCTGATACCCGGCTTATTGTTCAGCACCAGCGAGATCGTGGCAGGCGACACCCCCAGCTTTTTCGCTAATTCTTTCGCTTTCATAAACCGCAACACCCCGCACCATTTTTATAAACTTTATAAAGTATACCTCTTTTCTCCGGAAATTGCAAGGGCGTAAGGGCATTATTTCAGAAATATTTATACCGCCCCGGCAAATTTGTGTGGAACTTTTCATTTGCTCCCCAAAACTTGACAACGCCTCCCCTGTATGCTACAATAGGTTGAAATCACTACCTGGACGGAGGGATATCTTATGGAACTGATCAAAACCCTGAACACGCGGGACCTTTGCGAGAGCGCCAAAAACGGCGGCTGCGGCGAGTGCCAGACTTCTTGCCAGTCCGCTTGCAAGACCAGCTGCGGGATCGCCAACCAGCCCTGTGAAAACAAAGCCGACAAGTAAACCGGCCGTTTGTTTCTGTGCCGCCGTAACGGGCGGCACTTTTTCGTTATTTGGCATAAGAAAGGATTAGGATTATGGTACATCAATACAAATTGGGCGGGTACAATATTGTCCTGGATACCTGTTCGGGCTCTGTGCACGTGGTGGACGAAGCGGCGTTCGACATCATCGCCCTTTATAAGGAAAAGCCCCGGGAAGAAATAACCTCTATACTATTAAATAGGTACGCCCACCGGCCCGAGCTCACCCCCGCCGTCCTCGAAGGCTGCATAGACGCCGTGGCCCAGCTGGAGAAGGACGGCAAGCTTTTCACCCCTGACACCTTCGCTCCCATGGCCGGCGACTTCAAGGCCCGCAGCGGCAGCGTCATCAAGGCGCTGTGCCTGCACGTGGCCCACACCTGCAACCTCAACTGCTCCTACTGCTTTGCCTCCCAGG
>CANTDZ010000015.1 GCA_947652665.1 uncultured Clostridia bacterium | reverse complement strand
TATGTACACCCGTTTTGCTAAAATTTAATCGGAATCTCACCCCGCAGGACGGTGAGAATAAGAATAAGGGAAAATGCTCTGCGCGGTGTGGGCGCGGAGGGAGAGGATGGTCAAATCATGAGAAATTGGAAATATTTGGCAGCGGCCGGAGCCCTTTCGCTGCTTTTGATGTCGGGCCTCTATGGCTGCTCGAAGCCGGGGGCCGAAAATACTTCTTCGCTGGTGTCGTCTTCCGTGGACGATGCGTCGCTGTTCCCCACGGGCACGACCATGGGCGGGCGCAACATCGGCGGCAAGACCCTGGAGGAAGCCCTGGATATCTCCCGGAAGGCTTTGGAAGAGGCCGTGGGCGGGCTGGAAATCAGCGTGAAATTCAAGGACGATACCATCATGCTGCAAAAAAACGACTTCATCATCCAGGACGTGCTGGAGCAGGAGCTGCCCCGGCTCCTGCAGAACCGCGCGCCCCAGGAGTACGAGCTGCCTTATGTGGCCGACCTCTCGCCCGCCGGCAAGAGCAAGCTGGAGGAAGCGGCCAAGGCCTGCTATGTGCAGCCAAAGGATTCCACCATTGAAAGCTATCAGGGCGGCACCTTCACCTTTACCCAGGAGCAGCCCGGGTCCCGGGTGGACATGGCCGCTACCTTAAAAAGCATCCGCCAGCTGCTTTCCCAAAAGCACGACGGCGACATCCAGGCAGCTTTCCTGGAGACCAAGCCCAAGCTTACCCAGAAATACCTCAGCGAGAATTTTAAGCAGATTTCCACGTACTCCACCACTTCCACCAACACCGAGAACGGCAACAGCAATATGCGGCTGGCGCTCTCCCATGTCAACGGCACCATCCTCCAGCCGGACCAGGAGTTCTCCTACAACTCCGCCATCGGCGACAGCACCGACCCCTCGGCCGGATGGCTGGCGGCGGGGGGCATCAGCGGCGGGGTGCTGGTACAGGTGTACGGCGGCGGCATCTGCCAAGGTTCTACCACCTTATATAATGCCGCGCTCATGGCCGGCATGACCATCACCGAACGCGACTGCCACAGCATGCCGTCCTCCTACTGCCCCATCGGGCTGGACGCCACGGTGGACTATGGCAACATCGATTTTAAGTTTAAGAACTCCCTGGAGGCCCCGGTGTATATCGCCGCTTGGATGGAGGACGTGGAGCTGCACGTGAGCTTCTTCGGCATCGTGCCCGAGGAGTGGGACAACATCACCCTGGGCTCGGAGCAGACCGGGTTCTCGGGGCCCCTGTCCGAATCCAGCTTTGTGGTGGACGCCACTTTGGCCAAAGGCCAGTACCGCCTGAAGACCTCGGGCAACAACGGCTATTCCGCCCGGGCTTGGCGCACCTTCCGCAAGGGCGAGACGGAGATCCGCACCGAAGAGCTTCCCGATTCGTACTACCGTCCTACCGGCAAGGTGTTCGCCATCGGTGCCGGGACGGAAGTCGGGAAGATTGACACCAGCAAGGACGAGGGCAACACCGAGCCTTCGCCCAGCCCCTCCCCCACGCCGTCGGAGGAGCCTACGCCTTCTCCCAGCCCCAGCACGGACCCGAACCCCGCAACCCCGCCCCCGGTCGTCACGCCTCCCCCGGTAGTGACCCCCGAGCCCGTGCCCAGCTTCGACCCCGTGCCGCCGGAGCCCACCGAGCCTCCCGTCTCCGACCCGGTCGATGACGGGCAGCCCAGCGAATAAAGGAGATGTTGACTATGCAGGATGGATTTTTCCGGGTGGCTGCGGCCACCCCGCCGATAAAGGTCGCCGATGTCGGCCACAATATAAAGGCTATTTTGGATTTGATCCGCCAAGCCTATGGAGCCGGCTGCGGGCTGGCGTGCTTCCCGGAGCTGAGCGTTACCGGGTACACCTGCGGCGACCTCTTTAAGGAGCGCACGCTGATTGCCGCCGCCGAGCAGGGGCTCCGAAAGCTGATGGACGATACGAAAGAACTGGACATCCTCTGCGCCGTAGGCGTGCCCGTAGCCTGCGATGGGGCCTTGTATAACTGCGGGGCCGTGTTCCATCGCGGGAGACTATTGGGGCTGATTGCAAAGGAGAGCATTCCCAATTACAGCGAGTTTTATGAGATGCGGTATTTTACCCCCGCCCCGGAGGCCCGGGAGTTTACTTACTGCGGCCAGAAGACCGTCCTGGGCAAAGGGCTTCTGTTCCCCTGCGGGAACGTGGAGGGGCTTTGCGTGGCCGGGGAAATCTGCGAAGATTTGTGGGGGGCCGTGCCTCCCAGCGCAGAACTGGCGCAGAATGGCGCGACGGTCCTCCTGAACCTATCCTGCAGCGACGAGACCATTGGCAAGGCCGAGTACCGGCGGGGGCTTGTGAAGATGTGGTCGGGCCACCTGCTGGGGGCTTACGTCTATGCAGATGCCGGGCCTGGAGAGTCTACCACGGATATGGTCTTTGCAGGGCACGATATCGTAGCGGAAAACGGCTCGGTGCTAGCAGAAAGCCAGCTGTTTACCAATGGGCTGACTGTGGCGGAAATCGACTTAGAGCGGCTCACCCAGGAGCGCCTGCGCATGAATACCTGGCAGCCCCGCCACGATAAGGAAATCGTGCGCGTGCCCTTTGACTATCTGCCGGAAACCCTGGAAAAATTTGAGCCGGAGCGCTCGTTCTCCCGGTTCCCGTTTGTGCCCGAGGACAAAGTGGGGCTCTCCGACCGCTGCAAACTCATCCTCACCATGCAGAGCCAGGGGCTGGCTACCCGGCTTTCCCACATCCACGGGAAGAACGTGGTGGTGGGGCTCTCGGGCGGGCTGGATTCCACGCTGGCCCTGCTGGTGAGCGTGCGGGCGTTTGACCATCTGGGGCTTGACCGGAAGGGCATCCTGGCGGTGTCCATGCCGTGCTTTGGCACCACCGGGCGCACCAAGAGCAACGCCCAGCGCATTGCCGAGGAGCTGGGCGTAGACTTCCGGGAAATCTCCATTGAGAAGGCTGTGAGCCAGCATTTTGCCGACATCGGCCAAGACCCCCAGAAGCTGGACGTGACCTTTGAAAACGCCCAAGCCCGGGAACGCACCCAGGTGCTCATGGACTTGGCGAACCAGCGGGGCGCGCTGGTCATTGGCACCGGCGACCTGTCGGAGCTGGCACTGGGCTGGGCTACTTATAACGGCGACCATATGTCTATGTACGGCGTCAACGGTTCTATCCCCAAGACGCTGGTGCGCCATTTGGTCCGCCACGAGGCCGAGCACTGCCCGGACACGAAAAGCGGCCAGCGCCTGCAGCAGGCACTGCTGGACGTGCTGGACACGCCGGTCAGCCCGGAGCTGCTGCCGCCTAAGGACGGCGAGATCGCCCAGAAGACGGAGGAGCTGGTGGGACCCTATGAGCTCCACGATTTCTTCCTGTATTATGTGCTGCGGTTTGGGTTCCGGCCAAGGAAGATTTACGCTATGGCCTGCCGGACGTTCCAGGGCGCGTACGGGCCCGAGGTGGTCAAAAAGTGGCTGGTGTCCTTTTACCGGCGGTTCTTTACCCAGCAGTTCAAGCGTTCCTGCCTGCCGGACGGGCCCAAGGTGGGCTCGGTGACGCTGTCGCCCCGGGGCGACTTCCGAATGCCCAGCGACGCCTGCTCCACCCTATGGCTGGAAGAGGCTGAACAGCTTTAACAAATATCCTTGCTTATTTACACCTCCTTGTGGTATACTTAGTACTATGAGGAGGTTTTGTTATGAATCGAGTGATTGCTCTTTTGTTGGCGCTCATTTTAGGCACTGGGCTCCAGACGGTCGTAAAGGTCGACCCGGGGGCCTTGACGGAAGCCGCAGTGATAGAGGAAAAAATCAGCGCCATGTCTTTAGAAGAAAAAGTGGGCCAGCTCTTTATGCCCCTTAGCGGCGGCTACAGCCTGCCGGACTGGACGCAGCTCTACCAGCCAGCCGGGTACGTTTTGTTCGCCTATGACTTCTCCGGCAAAAGCTGGGAGGAGGTCTATGGCAGCATCGCGGACTGCCAGGCAGCAGCGAAAATCCCCCTGCTGATTGCTGTGGACGAGGAAGGCGGGTCGGTAGTGCGGGTCAGCTCCAACCCGGCTTTGGCCAGCGCCCCCTTTGACTCCCCCCAAAACGTCTATCGGAACGGCGGCATGGAGGCCATTAAGCAGGACGCCGAGGCCAAAGCCCAGCTCCTGCTGGGGCTGGGGATCAACCTGAACCTGGCCCCAGTGTGCGACTTTTCTACCAATCCCAACGACTACATCTACGACCGCACCCTGGGCCTGCCGCCTGAGGAGACCGCCCAGGTGATTGCCGAAATGGTAGGCACCATGGAAGCCCAGGGGCTTTCCAGTGCGCTCAAGCACTTCCCAGGGTACGGGAACAACCTCAATACCCACACGGGCATTTCCATCGACGAGCGGCCTTATGAGCAGTTCCAGCGGGAGGATTTCCTGCCGTTTCAGGCGGGCATCGACGCGGGGGCGTCCAGCGTGCTGGTGTCCCACAACATCATCGTCTCCATGGACGGCGAGCGGCCGGCTTCGCTGTCGCCCCGGGTGCATGAAGTTTTGCGGGACGAGCTGGGCTTTACCGGCGTCGTCATGACCGACGACCTCTCCATGGATGCCATCAAAGTGTACACGGGCGGACAGTCCCCGGCGGTGGCGGCCCTGCTGGCCGGCAACGACCTGCTGCTGACCCGTGACGGGAAAGATGATTTTGACGCAATTCTGGCGGCGGTACAGGAGGGCTCGGTGCCTGTGGAGCGCGTGGAGGAATCCGTGCGGCGCATTTTAAAATGGAAGCGGGATAAAGGGCTTTTTTAAGCAAAACAGCGGTTTGGGTGCCCCCAGACCGCTGTTTCTTTTTATTCTTCCGGGCGTATCTCCATCTTGCCCGAGAGCGTGTTCATAGAAATATCTATCTGCCCGTCGCCGCAAATGGCCTTGCCCGACTTGTTCCCCAGGTCGCCGGAAACCGGGAACCCGGTCGTGAACGCCCCCGACATGGACTCATATTCCGCTGTGAAGCCGCTGTCCGGCGGCAGCGCCAGCGTGATGCGGCCGGACATGGTTTCCAGGCGCACGCTGGCCGGGGGCTGCTGGGTTTGCAGCTCTATCGCCCCGGAGACCGTTTTTATTTTGAGGCTTTCGCCGTTCCCGTAGGCCTCTACTGTGCCGGAAACCGAATTAATCTTTGCGTTCCCCGCGCCAAAGCCCAGAGCCTCGATGCGCCCCGAGGTGGTACTCAAACGCAGATCCTCCGCCTGGATGTTCTCCGCGTGTACAGCCCCCGAAACGGATACCAGCTTGAGCTTTTCCGCACGGATGCCCGCCGCTTCGATACGGCCGGAGGTGGTGTTCAAATCCCACTTTCCGCCAGCCAACCCCTGGGCCTTGATGCCGCCCGACACGTTGGAGACCTTCACCTTCTCCAAACTGAGCCCGGCCGGTACCTGTATCAGCAGGAATTTAGAGAGGCGCAGCCCCTTCCAGAACCCCTTATCGCGGGTCCAGCGGATGCGCATGGTGCCGCCGTCGGTGACGATGAGCTCCAGACGCTGCCCCTCGTCCAGGGCGCGCTGGGAATACTCGGTGACGTTGACATAGTTGCCTTCCCACGGCTCGATCTCCACCGGCCCGTTGACCCACTCCACGTCCAGCTTGTCAACCGGCAGGGGCCCGTCCTGGCAGGTGTAAGGCATGGGCTCCTCGGCACCCGGAGCGCTGTCCCACCAGGGGCTTACCCCGGGGATCTTCTGCACTGCCCCCTTTAGCCCCTCCGAGACGGCATCCATCGCCACCGCCGCCGTTTGGGAGATCACCTGGCCCACCTCCCGGGCGGCTTCCTCTACCTCGCCCCAGATATCGTCCTGGCGGGGCAGGACTTCGGGCTCGATGGGCGGCTCGGGGGCCGGGGGCGCTTCCGGCTCGTCGCCCAGGGCTTCTAAAAGCCGCAGGGCCTCTTCCTGGGAGATTTTGCCCTCCCCTACCATTTCCAAAATCTGGCGCTTCTCATCGTTCATGCTTGGCACCTCCCCGCAGCTGATTCAGTTCCTCCACCGCCTGCTCCACGGTGAGCTCCCCCTTGGAGAGCCGCGAGAGCACGTCGGCTTTTTCCTCTTTCCGGCGGGATTCCGTCTCCCGGGCCCCGTCCAGATGCAGGGCCGAAAGCGCCGCCTCCAGCATATTTTTTACGGTGGGGTAGCTGACCCCCAGCTCCTTTTCCACCTCTTTAATGGACCCCCTGCAGCGCAGGAACGTCTCGATAAACTGAAGGTGCTTCTCCTCCAGCGCGCAGAACCGGCACGGCGAAAACCGCCCTGTCAGCTCGGAGCCGCACCGCGTGCATTGCAGGCGCGTGACCTCCATCATCTGCCCACACACCGGGCACTTAGACGGTGCATGGTACTTTTCGGTATTCATACTGTGCTCCTTCCCTGCCCCAGGTGGGGCGCTCTTTGTTTTTCTACAGTATACGCCAGTAAATTAATTTTGTCAATATATAAATTGAATTTTTTAATGGATTTGCTTAATTTTTTCAAGAAACCGGAAGCTTGAAAAATCCTCTTACCTTGTGGTATAATAGGAATAAAGGAGGATGTTCCCATGATTTCAACGAAAGGCCGCTATGCCCTGCGCGTGATGGTCGACCTGGCCCAGCAGGGCGGCGAACGTTACGTGCCTCTGGAAGAGATCGCCCAAAGGCAGGGCATCTCTAAAAAATATCTGGAAATCGTGCTAAAAACCTTGGTGCGGGAGAAGCTTCTCAAGGGGCTGCGGGGCAAGGGCGGTGGGTATAGGCTCACCCGGGAGCCCGGCCAGTACACCGTGTGGGAAGTGCTGGAGCTCACCGAGGACAGCATGGCCCCCGTAGCCTGCCTGCGCTGCGGCACCGAACCCTGCGTCCGGGCTGATGCCTGCGCCACCCTGCCCATGTGGAAGCAGTTCGACGGGATTGTGCGGGAATTTTTTTCGGGCATCACGGTGGAAGCGCTGGCAAAAGGCGATGGGGGCCAATGGACGGGAATTGGTTCTTAACATATTCATCGTCCCCGACGCCAAGAAAAGCCGGGCAGGATGCGCTCCTGTCCGGCTTTCTTTTTTACGCCGCGTCCTGCCCTGACTGGGCAGCGGTAATGGCCCTCCCCTGCTCCAGCATGGTCTGGGCAAAGATGCCGTAGCCCATGGCGGGGTCTTCGGTAAATACATGGGTGACGGCTCCCGCCAGGCTGCCGTTTTGCAGGATGGGCGCGCCGCTCATCCCCTGCACAATCCCCCCCGTACTCTCCAGCAGCCTAGGGTCCGTGACCCGCAGCACCATATTCTTCGTAGGCTGCTCCCGGCTGGCAATGGCCTCGATTTCCGCCTCATAAAGCCGCGGCCCGTTCTCATCGATGCTCACCATGATCTTAACCGCGCCCTCACGCACCTCATCCCTGGGCAGCACCTGAATCGGCGTCCCGTCCGGCACCTGGTCCAGGATGCCGTAAACGCCGGTCTCGTTGTTCGCCAAAAGCCTCCCCATGGAGTCCTCCGACGCGAAATACCCCCGCAGCTGGCCGGGGCTGTCGGGCAGGCCCTTTTGCACGCCGCACAAGGTGATCGGCGCGGGCTCGCCGCTTTTCAGGGCCATGACGCCCCCCGCGTCCATGTCGCATATGCCGTGCCCCAGCCCTGCGAACACGCCGCTCTGGGGGTCATAAAAAGTCAGCGTCCCCACGCCTGCTGCGCTGTCCCGCACCCAGATGCCCGTCTTAAAAGCGCCCTCGCCATAAACCGGCTCCACAACGGCCTCAAACTGCTCCTCTCCCCGCTTCACCAAAAACGTGATGGGCTTGCCGCCGCTTACGCCGATATATTTGGCCAGGGCCGCGTTGCTCTGGATCTCCATGCCGTCGGCCTGCACCAGGTAATCCCCGGGCTGCAGGCCTGCCTCGGCCGCCGGGCAGCACACTCCGCTTTCTGTGTAGATGTCCGACAGCGACGCCACAATCACCCCGTCGGTAAACAGCTTGATGCCAAAGGCCGACCCCAGGGGGACCACCGCCATTTCGCCCACATTGGCGTCGCACGCCTGCACGGGCGCTGCCTGAGGCTCCACGGCCCCGCCGTTAAAGGCCGAGGCCTCCATCGCCTGGGCCGCGCCCGGGCCCATAATCCCCAGCGTACCCAGCATACACACCGCTGTCAGCCCTACACTGAGGGAAAAGAACCGCACGCCCCGGCAAAAGGCCCTTATCCCCCGTTTTACAACCTGCATTGCCATCAACTCCCCTCGCAAAAAATTTTGGCCCGGTTTTACTTTTTGCAAAAGAGAGCGTTTTATTTTGGCAATTAAAAACGCCCCTGCACACAGAATGCAGAGGCGAGAATTTTTGGTCTGCCGCATCTATCGGGCGTGAGCCCCAGGCCGGCTATTGCCATGCCTTTGCCCGATAGAAGGGACAGTAAGTTAGAAGATAAGGTGATATTTTATGTTTCCGAAAGAGTCCTTCGTTTTGCCATCCTCGGGGGGCATCACTTCCTTTCTTGAACCTGACAATATCATACCCCATAATTATGAAAACATCTGGGCTTTTATTTGAAGTTTTCGTAAGTAAATTGTGAACTGCATTTGAATGAATTATACACTTTGCCGAATCTCCAGAAACTTCCGCCTTTTTAGCCGGTTAAAGCGAGTTTTTCTGTTGAATCATTGCGTGTTTTATGCTATCATTTAAAACGGAAAGGGGACAATATTATGGATAAGCAACCGCATCGAATCACGATCATATGCGGCCATTACGGCTGTGGCAAAACGAACCTTACCCTGAATCTGGCCCTGGAATTAGCCGGGGCGGGAGAAAAAGTTACGGTAGTGGACCTGGACATCGTCAACCCGTATTTCCGCTCCTCTGAGTACAGGACGCTGCTGGAAGAAAAAGGCGTGCGGCTTATCGCCCCGGTCTTTGCGGGGACGACGCTGGACACGCCCACCCTGCCGCCGGAAATTTTTTCCATTTTCGACGAGGGCGCCGGCCAAGTGCTTATTGACGCCGGCGGCGACGATGCGGGCGTCACAGCCCTGGGAGGCCTGCATGACCGCTTAATAGGCTCCGGGTACGATATGCTTTATGTCATCAACCGCTACCGGGTGCTCTCGCAGCTGCCCGAGGAGGCCGCCGCGCTGCTCACGGAAATTGAGCAGGCCAGCCGCCTCAAGGCTACAGGCATTGTCAACAACTCCCATTTAGGCGTGGAGACGGAGCTTTTGGACGTACAGGAAGCTTTGCGCTTTGCCAACAAAACGGCGGAGCTCACCGGCCTGCCGCTCCTCTATTCCACCATCCCGGACTTCGCCCTGGAGGGCCAGGCACCCGAGGGGTTCCGGGCTATTAAAAGGCTTGTTACGTTCAGTTGGGAAAAGGACTGAACCCGACAGAATAACGTTTAAGGAGGGAATTTTATGGCACGAATTATCGTAGACGAAAAGGTGTGCAAGGGGTGTTCCATGTGCGTGCACGCCTGCCCGCTGAAGATCATTGCCCTGTGCAAGGACGTGCTCAACAGCAAGGGCTACCACCCCGCCCGGCTGATGGAGCCCGAAAAATGCGTAGGCTGCGCCGCCTGCGCCACCATGTGCCCGGACACGGCGATTACCGTAGAAAAATAAGGCAATGGAAAAACTTCAATAGGAAAGGAAGAAACGTGTATGAAGATTTTGATGAAGGGCAACGAAGCGCTGGCCGAGGCGGCTATCCGGGCAGGGTGCCACCATTTCTTTGGGTACCCCATCACGCCCCAGACGGAATTGGCGGCGTATATGTCCAAGCGTATGCCGAAGATCGGCGGTACATATCTGCAGGCGGAATCGGAGATTGCCGCCGTGAACATGGTGCTGGGGGCATCGGCCGCAGGCGTGCGCGCCATGACCTCCTCCTCGTCCCCCGGGGTGAGCCTCAAGGGCGAGGGCATCTCTTACATGGCGGGTTCCGACCTGCCCGCGCTTATCATCAACGTGCAGAGAGGCGGCCCAGGCTTGGGCGGCATCCAGCCCTCCCAGGCGGACTACTGGCAGGCTACGAAAGCTACCGGCCACGGGGATTTCCAGATTTTGGTCTTCGCGCCGTCCACGGTGCAGGAGATGGTGGACCTGGTCTCCGACGCCTTTGACTTGGCCGACCAGTATCGTATGCCGGCCATGATCCTGGCGGACGGCATGCTGGGCCAGATGATGGAGCCCGTGTCCCTGCCCGAGGAGGGCGAAAAGGCCCCGGCCCAAAAGGACTGGGCGGCCAGCGGCCACGGGGGCAAGCGCGCCCACAACATTGTAAACTCCCTTTATCTGACCCCCGACAAGCTGGAGGATCTGGTCAAGGTGCGCTTTAAGCGATATGAAACCATCAAGCAGAAGGAACAGCGCGCCGAGGAATACCTTACCGACGACGCCGACGTGGTGGTAGTAGCCTACGGTGCGTCCTCCCGCGTGGCCCGGGGTGCTGTGAACAAGGCCCGTGAAATGGGCTTGAAGGCGGGGCTGGTACGGCCCATCACCCTGTGGCCCTTCCCCACGGACGCGCTGAACCGTGCGGCGTCCCACGCCAAGAATCTGCTGGTGGTGGAAATGAGCATGGGCCAGATGGTCGACGATGTGAAGCTGGCTATCAACTGCCAGAAGCCCGTGCACTTCTATGGGCGCACCGGCGGCATGATCCCCACCCCGGCCGAGGTGCTGGAGCAGATCAAGGCGCTGTGTTAAAATAGAAAAAGAAAGGGATTGAAATATATGCAAACTGTATTCCAAAAGCCGTCTACCCTGACGGACGCCCCCATGCATTACTGCCCCGGCTGCACTCATGGCATCGTGCATCGGCTGGTGGCCCAGGCTCTGGAGGAGCTGGGCGTGGAGGGCAAGGCCGTGGGCGTGGCCTCGGTGGGCTGCTCGGTTATGTGCTACGATTATTTTTCCTGCGATATGGTGCAGGCCCCCCATGGGCGCGCCCAGGCGGTGGCCACGGGGCTTAAACGTGCTAAGCCTGAGAACATCATCTTCACCTACCAGGGTGACGGCGATTTGGCGGCTATCGGCACCGCCGAGACGGTTCACGCGGCGACCCGGGGTGAGAACATCACCGTTATTTTCATTAACAACGCCATTTACGGCATGACCGGCGGCCAGATGGCTCCCACGTCCCTGCCGGGGCAGATCACCCAGACGACCCCCTACGGCCGCGACACCAACACCGCCGGATACCCGGTGAAGGTCTGCGAGATGCTGTCTACCCTGGACGGCGTGGCGCTGGCCCAGCGGGTGACGGTCAACAACGTGAAGAACGTGAACATTGCCCGTAAGGCTATTAAGAAAGCGTTCCAGAACCAGATCGACGGCAAGGGCTACTCCATCGTCGAGGTGCTTTCCACCTGCCCCACCAACTGGGGCCTCTCCCCCATTGAGGCTTTGGGCTGGCTGGAGGAGAATATGCTCCCCTACTACCCCTTGGGCGTGTATAAAGATGTGGAAGGGGGCGTCAAGAAATGAAAGACTTGAATATGCTGTTTGCCGGGTTCGGCGGGCAGGGCGTGCTGTTTGCCGGAAAGGTTGCGGCTTATGCGGGGCTCATTGAGAACAAGGAGATTTCCTGGCTGCCCTCCTACGGCCCCGAAATGCGCGGCGGTACCGCCAACTGCAGCGTATGCATCAGCGACCAGCCCATTGGCTCGCCGCTGGTAACAAACCCCAACGTTCTGGTGGTCATGAACCTGCCGTCGCTTGACAAGTTCATTGACACTGTGGAGCCGGGCGGGACGGTTATTATTGACAGCTCGCTGATTGACAAGAAGGTGGAGCGCACAGATGTAAATGTGTACTACGTGCCTTCCTCCTCGCTGGCGGAGGAAAACGGGCTTAAGGGGCTTAGCAACATGATTCTGGTGGGCAAGCTCTTTAAGGCTATTGCAGGCAGCGACTACGATTTCTGCACGGGTGACACCTTGGATCAGGCTATCCAGAAGTGCATCCCGGCGCGCAAGGCCAATATGCTGGACTTTAACCGCAAGGCGGTAAATATCGGGGCAGATGCGTAACCCCCAGACAGGAGGTGAAAACGTGAACATGCAGGAAAATTATAGGCTTATCGAAGCCCTGCAAAGCGCCGGTTGGACGGCAGAAGAAATCATCGACCTGATTAAGTACGTGGAAAGCGGCGAGGAGCAGTACAAACCTAAGCCGAAAAAGTAAAGAGTAAGAAAACCGGCTCGGGCAAAACGCCTGGGCCGGTTCTCAGTTTTAGGGTCAATCCCTTTTTCAAAAGGGATTGCAGGGTGTGGGACAGAGTCCCACGGCCTTACTTAATGTTGGCTTTAATCCAAGCGCAGTCGTCGGCGATGCACTTGTCGTGGTCGTCATAGAAGCCTTCGCGCTCGATGACCCAGAAGGCCTCGAAGTCCTGCTCGTCCAGAGCGTCCTTGATGGCCTGCCAGTTCATGTTGGACTCGGGGGCGCCCATCTTGCACTGGATGGAGAAGCGCTCGCTGAAGGCGGGGTCGGCGCTGCGGGCGTTAAACTCATCCAGCATCTTCTGGCGCTCTTCCAGGCTCATCTCGGCGGCCTTGGCGAAGGGGCTGTCCGCAGGGGCTTCCTTAGCCGACTTGGGCTGGGGGCCAGGCCCCAGAATCTTCTCGTTCTCTTTGACGTGGATGGCCACGATGCGGTTCTTAAAGCGGCGGATGACGCTGGGGGGATAGAAGCCGCCTACGGTAGCCCAGCCGCAGTCCAGCTGGAAGAAGAACTTGCTGGAGTTGTTGGCCATGTGCTCGATAAGGGTCAGGCCTTCGTCTACGTAGAACTCCTTCTCGTGGTTGTGGTAGCCTACCTTGATGCCGTAGGGCTCGGCCATTTCGGCCATGGCGTCCAGCTCCTTGGCTACGGCGATGGCTTCCTCTTTGTTGCAGAAATCAGTGCTGGCCCAAATAACGGCTTTGCCGCCCAGAGCCGCCATCTTCTTGACGATCTCCTCGGTGGGCTTGGCGTGCACGGACACGATCTCCAGGCCGGTTTCCTCCGCCCACTTCTTGATGTCCTCCACGTCGTTGTCCAGATCTACAGGGAGCAGCTCCACACCGTCAAAGCCCAGGGACTTGATGGTCTGGAACTTCTCCAGGAGCGTGGGCCCAAGCCCTAAGTAGCTGGCGATGCCGCCAAAGGAATACGTGCCGATGTTGACTTTCATAATACGATCCTCCTAAAACCAAAAAATTCTGTATATAATATACCACTCTTTTCCCTATTTGTCAATGAGCCCCGGGTGTGGTATAATGGAGGCATCAAAATAAAGGGGAGAGTAAGATGTACCATTTTTTCGCTATGCTTTCGCGCATGAAGTATATCAACCGCTGGGGCCTCATGCGCAACACCCGCAATGAAAATATCTGCGAACACAGCCTGGAGGTCGCCCTGGTTGCCCACGCCCTGGCCACCCTGGGCAACCGCCGCTTTGGCAAAACCTATAACGCCGAGCGCGCCGCTACCCTGGCTATCCTCCACGACGCTTCGGAGATCATCACCGGCGACCTGCCCACCCCGGTGAAATACCACTCGGAGGAAATACGCAAGGCTTACGGCGAAGTGGAGGAGATGGCCGTGGAGCACCTGGTCTCCATGCTGCCGGAGGACCTGCGCCCCTGCTACCGGGAGCTGATGACCATGGGCGCTCCCGGCGACCAGGAGCTGCACGCTCTGGTCAAGGCCGCCGACCGCATCTCCGCTGCCATCAAGTGCATTGAGGAGCGCCGCAGCGGCAACCAGGATTTTCACAAGGCCGAACAGTCCATACTAAAATCGGTGCGGGATATGCACATCCCCGAAGCCGACTGCTTTTTGGACGAGTTCCTGCCCTCCTACGGCCTGACTATTGAGGAGCAGGATTACACGCGGGAATCGGGGCTACGGTTCTCAAAATCTTCCCAGATGGTGTTTTCCCAGGTGGTGCGCAAATGAAAATTGGTACAATAGAGATAACGGGCCGCGCGGCCCTGGCCCCTATGGCCGGTGTCACCGACGCCGCCACCCGCCGGGTGTGCCAGCGTTTTGGCGCGGCGTATACGGTTACGGAAATGATAAGCGCCCGGGCCATGGAGTTCGGCGACAAGAAGACCCTGGCCTTGGCCTCTGTCGAGCATGATTTGGGCCCTGTGTTCATCCAAATCTTTGGGGATGATGCGGCTTGCATGGCGTTGGCGGCACGGAAATTGGAGGAGCTGGGCCCGGCGGGGTTCGACCTGAACATGGGGTGCCCAGTTCCCAAGGTGGCCGGGAACGGCGCCGGCAGCGCCCTCATGAAGGAGCCGGAGAAATGCGCCCAAATCGTGCGGGCGGTAAAGGAGGCCGTAAGCGTGCCGGTCACCGTGAAAATGCGCGCCGGGTGGGACAGCTCCCATAAAAACGCGGTGGAAGTGGCCAAGCTCTGCGAGCAGGCCGGGGCCGACGCCATCTGCGTGCACGGCCGTACCCGGGAGGAAATGTACCGGGGCCATGCCGACTGGGACATCATCCGCCAGGTAAAAGAGGCGGTGAAGGTGCCGGTCATCGGCAATGGCGACGTGGTGGGGGCGCAGTCGGCCCGGAATATGCTGATGGAGACCGGCTGCGATATGGTCATGGTAGGCCGGGGGGCCTTGGGGAACCCCTGGGTGTTCCGGGAAATCAACGCCTATCTCACCGACTCCTGCACCATCATCCCGCCGCCGGGGATAAATGAACGGCTGGTAACCATGCGCCGCCATCTGGGCCGCATGGCCGAGCTCAAGGGGGAAAGCCGTGCCATGCGCGAGGCCCGCAAGCACGCGGGGTGGTACCTCCATGGCCTGCGGGGTGCGGCTGAGTTCCGCCGCCGGGCCGGACAGCTGTGCACCTTAGACGATTTGGACAAGCTCATTGCAGACGTATACCAGGCAAATTGCGAGGAGGAGAGCCTATGAAGCTTTTAGTGTTAGACGGCAACAGCATCTTGAACCGGGCCTTTTACGGCATCAAGCTGCTGACCACCAAGTCCGGCGATTTTACCAACGGCATCTACGGTTTTTTGACCATGCTGCGCAAGCTCCTGGAGGAGACCGAGCCGGACGGGGTCGCCGTGGCCTTTGATATGCGCGCGCCCACGTTCCGGCACAAGCAGTACGCGGGGTACAAGGCCAACCGAAAAGGGATGCCCGAAGAGCTGGCCCAGCAGCTGCCGGTTCTGCAGGAGCTTTTGCGGGACTTGGGCTACACTGTGGTCACCTGCGAGGGCTGGGAGGCCGACGACATTTTGGGCACCCTGGCCGCCACCTGCGAGAAGGAAAGCCACCAGTGCCTCATCGCCACCGGCGACCGGGACAGCCTGCAGCTGGTATCGGCCAGCACCAGCGTGCGGCTGGCTACCACAAAGTTCGGCCAGCCCCAGGTCACTCTGTACGACGAGGCCAAGATTATGGAGGAATACGGCGTGACGCCCCCGCAGATGATCGATCTGAAGGCCATCCAGGGGGATTCCTCCGACTGCATCCCCGGTGTGGCGGGAATCGGGCCCAAGGGAGCCGGCGAGCTGGTGCAGCGCTTCGGGACGCTCCAGAACATCTATGACAGCCTGGACGACCCGGCCATCAAGCCGGCCGCCCGGAAAAAGCTAGAGGCCTCCCGGGACAACGCCTTTTTAAGCTACGATCTGGGCACCATCCGCCGCAACGCCCCCATCGACGTGGAGCTGGCCCACTACCAAAAAGGCCCCGGCGACCCTCAAAAGGCTGCACAGACCATGGTCAAGCTGGAGCTGTTCTCCCTCCTGGAAAAGTTTGGGCTGGACGGCTCTGCTGCGGAAATCCAGCCCGACGCTCCCGCCGGGGAGGCCCTGCCCGTGAACGTCCTCCCCGACGGCGCGCCCATGCTGCCCCGTTTGGAGGATGAAGGCGCGGCGTGGTTCTTGTGCCAGTGGGCCGGAGACGAGCTGGAAAACCTAGCCTTCTGCCACAAAGGGGCCCTGTGGCAGGTGTCGCCGGACGAGGCCTTTTTACGGGCGTTCTTCACAAATGAACGCATCGGCAAATACACCCATGACGTAAAGCCCCTGCACCGCCTGGCCCTGCGCATGGGGTGCAAGATGGCCGGGGTCAAGCTGGACACGGCGCTGGCAGGATATCTCTTGAACCCCTCGGCCAGCGGCTACGATGTGGCCCGGCTGTGTGCGGAATATCACGTCCCCCTTCTGGACGCCGAGACGCCGCTGCTCTCCGCCGCCGGGGCCATGCCGGAATTGTGCAAGGCCCTGGGCAAGCAGATCGATGAGAACGGCCAGCGGGAACTGCTGGAAAACATCGAAATCCCCCTCAGCTTCGTGCTGGCCCAGATGGAGCACATTGGGTTTTATGTGGACCGGGATTCTATTGAAGCCTACGGCAAGGAAATGGAACAGCAGGTGCAGGCCCTCCATGATTCCATCATCGAGCAGGTGGGCTACGACTTCAACATCAACTCCCCCAAGCAGCTGGGCGAAGCGCTGTTCGGCAAGCTGGGCCTGCCCCACGGCAAGAAGACGAAAAGCGGGTGGTCCACTAACGCCGATGTCTTAAACGACCTGCGCTGGCAGGCTCCAGTCGTAGACGAAATCCTGCGCTACCGCACGGTGGCCAAGCTCAAGTCTACGTACTGCGACGGCCTCCTAAAGGTCATCGGGCCGGACGGGCGCATCCACTCCAACTTCAACCAGACCGAGACCCGCACCGGCCGCATCTCCAGCACCGAGCCCAACCTGCAGAACATCCCCGTGCGCACCCCCATCGGCCGGGAGCTGCGGAAATTCTTCGCCGCCGAACAGGGCGTGCTGGTGGACGCCGACTACAGCCAGATCGAACTGCGCGTCCTGGCCCACGTGGCCAACGACCCCGCCATGCAGGAAGACTTCAAGGAGGGCCGGGACATCCACACGTCCACCGCCGCCCGCGTGTTCAATATGCCGCCGGAGCTGGTCACCGGCGAAATGCGCAGCAAGGCCAAGGCTGTCAACTTCGGCATCGTGTACGGCATTGGGGCGTTCTCGCTGTCCAAGGACATCGGCGTCAGCCGCCAGGAGGCCGACGACTACATCCGCGAGTACCTGCGCAACTACGCCGGAGTAGACGCCTACATGAAGCGCGTCGCCGAGGAAGCCAAGGAGCAGGGCTATGTGGAGACCATGTTCGGCCGGCGGCGCTACCTGCCGGAGCTCAAGAGCTCCAACTTCAATATGCGCGCTTTTGGGGAACGCGTGGCCCGGAATATGCCCATCCAGGGCGCAGCGGCGGATATCATCAAGATCGCCATGATCCGGGTCAGCCAGCGCCTGGAGGCCGAGGGTTTGCAGGCCCGGATGATCCTCCAGGTGCACGACGAGCTCATTGTCGAGTGCCCGGAAAGCGAACAGGAGCAAGTGAAAGCCCTGCTGGCCGAGGAAATGGAGCAGGCCGTGAACCTCTCCGTGCCCATGGTCGCCGACGCCCACGCAGGCCGCACCTGGTACGACGCAAAAGGATAAAAGAAAGGCCCGGGCTCCCTGCGTGGGAATCCGGGCTTTCCTGCTTTATAGGAATTTAACCGAAGACGGCCTGGTTAGAAGCGCCTGCCTCAAAGGGGCCGGGCAGGGGCGTCAGGGCGCGGTGGGCGCCAAAGTAGTCCTGGTCTAACAGCAGGGGCGTGCCGTCGGGGTTCTCGAAGGGCTGCTCGGGCTCGAAGGCCAGGCCCATAAGCTCGGTAGAGACCATGGGCGTGCTAAAGCACGGCAGGAACTCGTAGACGTTGGTGGCAAACGTGGTTTTGCCGTCCTGCTCCTCCAGGGCCCAGGTGATGGCGTGCTCGGAATCCGTGACGAAATTCACCTCGCTGTCGCAGGGCTGGGCGCCGTTAAAGTAGGCGTTGCCCCCGGTGTACACGGGCAGATGGTCGTAGTACTTGTCGGTGCGGTCGTGGACGTTCTCGGCGGTGAAGCGGCTGAAATACTGTTCGGCGGTGGGATAGCCGTCGTAGGGCAGGGTGCCGCAGGTCAGGTTGAGCATATCCAGGGTGTCCACGGACATTTTCTCGGCTTCCCGCACCAAGTCCTGCCGGGGCGGCTGCTGCACGAAGATGTTGTTATAGAACCGGGCGTCCCCGTGCAAAATGGTCATAAAGCCGGCCACCTCTGTGCGGTGGGGCACATGGTAAGGAGTGTAGCGGGGCGTGGGCAGGTTGATGCCACCGTTGTCCGTACCCTTGCCCACCCAGGTAAACGACCCGGCAATAAAGTTGTGCACCAGCGCAATGCCCTGAGTACTGATGCGGCAGGAGCAAGGCGAGAGCAAGAGGTTGTTGTCAATGAGCGTGGGCCCATGGGAGACCTCGATGAAAATGTCCTCGCCGATGGCCAGGCCGTTGTCGATCTCGGTGTTCATGGGGGGCACGTTGTCGTGGAACAGGTTCTGGGTGACCCGGGTGCCCTGGGCCTGCCAGTCCAGCCACAAGCCCCGGGTGCAGTGGTGGATGTGGTTGCGCCGGTAAACGACGTCGATGGCGGCGTGCATTTTGATGCCGCCAATCTCCGCCCCGCCCAGATCCTGCTTATTGTTGATGTGGTGGATGTGGTTGTCCTCGATAATAGAGAACACGCCGCCCAAATGCCCCACGATACCGGTCTGGCCGCAGTGGTGGATGTTGCACCGGCGCACAATGTGGTGGCCGATGTTCTCTTTTGTCCATCCCTCTAGCTGGGCCTGGCAGATGGCATCGCGCTCGGTCTGGGTGCCGTCCTTTGTCCATTTGGTGGTCCATTTATTTTCGTTGTTGGGCTGCAGATATTTTCCCAGGGAAATGCCGGAGCACTTGGAATCGGAGACCTCGCAGTCCTCAATGATCCAGCCCTTGGACCAGCGGGGACCGATCATGCCCTCTTGATAGGCGGTGGGCGGGGCCCACTGGGTGGCCGCCTGTTTGACCGTAAAGCCAGACAGCGTGATGTAGTTGACCCCGGTTTTGGAGGGGTAGAAGCAGTTGCGGCGCACGTTGATCTCCACGTTTTCCTGGTTGGGGTCGGCCCCCTGGAAGTTGGCGTAAATCACCGTCTGCCCGTCCTCCTGGCAGGTGTACCAGCGGTAGGTGGTGAACTCCGGTTCCCACGAGCAGCGGAAAACAACGGGGTTCAGGACACCCTCCAAGCTCTCGGCCTCGTACATCGAGCGGCCGTTCAGATAGACCTCGCCGGTATGGTACGGCTTGGTGGAGAAGTACCAGTCGCCCTTTACCAGCGTGGTGTAGGGATTGTAATCGCCAAAAATGCCGTTATGCAGCCGCGCCGCCCAGACGTTCCCCTGGTAAGGCTGCCAGCATTTTACCGGCTCGGCCCCGGTGATGACGGCCGCGCCCGGCTCTATAGAGCGGTACACGATGGGCGCCCCCTCCTCTCCCCCGTTCTGGGGGTCGACCCGCTCCCTGTATACGCCGGGGGCTACCAGCACCGTGTCCCCGGCCTTGGCGATTTTCGCCGCCTGGGTGATGGTCTGGAAGGGGGCGGCTTTCGAACCGTCGCCCTGCCTTGCGGCATCTGCACGCACATAAATTTCCATGGATAACAGCTCCTTTCTTAAGTTAAGTATAGCGCGGTTTGGGAGCGGGTGCAAGGGGGGAACAAAAAAACTTGAAATAATCGGGCGGTTTGTGGCAGTATTATAGGTGTCCGTCGAAACCGCGCGGGTTCGATTTGGAAGCCTGATAAGAAGGGAGAGGTCCATATGGATATAGGGCGAATGGCCATTCAGCCAGCCCAGTGGGAAAAGCCCCAGGAGGCCCCCGCCACTATGGAACAGGTCGTGGCCACGTATGCAAAAAGCGTGTACGCCATTGCCCTGGCAAAGCTCCATAGCCGGGAAGATGCCGAGGATGTGTTTCAGGAGGTCTTTTTAAGCTATGTGCGCAAGAAGCCCGTCTTTCACGACGAGCGCCAGGGGAAGGTGTGGTTTTCCAAGGCCACTGTCTACTGCTGCAAAATGTTCTGGCGCACCCGCAAGCGCCATGAAACCGTAACCCTGGAGGCTGCCGAAGGCATTGCTTTCGAAAACGCTGAGGAGCGCGAGCTGCTCTGGGAACTGCAGAATTTACCGAAAAAGCACCGGGAGGTGCTGGAACTTACGTACTTCGGCGGGCTTTCCGCCGGGGAAGCCGCCAAGGTGCTGGGCTGCTCGCCCAACGCCGTGCGCATCCGCTTGAGCCGCGCCCGTGCGGCACTGGAAGAGCGGCTGCAAGCTTAAAGGAGGAACCTATGGATTTACAGAAAACTGCCCAGCAGATCGTAAACCGCAACGCTCCCAGCCCCGCCCTCCTGAACGATACCCTGCGCCTGATGCGCGAGGATCAGTGGGCCGGTCAGCCGGCAGCAAAAAAGAAGCACAAGGGCCTGCGCCGCGCCGCTTTCTCTACGGGGGCTTTGGCCGCTGCTTTCGCCATTATGGTGGGGGTCAACGCGCTGTTCCCGGCCTTTGCGGAGAGCCTGCCGGTTTTGGGGGGCATCTTCCGCCAGGTGAACCACTATGGCGCCGGCAACCTGCACGACACCCAGGAGAACATCCAGAACTATGCCCAGCCCTTGGCCACGCCAGCCGCCACACCGGGTGCTGAGCCGGTAGAAAGCGCCCCCGAAGAGGTAACGGAAACCCTCAAGGCGGAGCCGGTGCTCACCCAGGATGTGGCCCCGAACCAAGAGGGCGAGCAGGCTGTGCATATCACCGTGGAAGAGGCTTATTATGACGGCTATTTCCTCTACGCAGGGCTGCGCTTGGAATTGGACGAAGCCTACCCGGAATCGTATACGGCGTTCTACGACAAGCAAGTGCCGGGTTATGATACGGTCATAGACGGCGAGGGCTGCTACGGCTGGAACGAAAAGGGAGGCCGCGGCATGGACACTCCCGGCTTTGCCAGCCTGGACCGGGGCGAATGGACGCGGGTAAGCGGCCGTGAATATATTTACCAAAGGGCCTGCCTGCTGCCTGAACAGCATTGGAACAAGGACAGCCTGGATGTGGAACTACAGTATAAAGGCTTTATAGCGGGCGACCGCAGCGGGGAACTCCCTGAGTATGTAACGGCTAATTCTACGGATTTTTCCCTGAACTTTACCGCACAGCGCAACGACGCGCCCATAAAGCAAATCGATTGCGGCGGCATCAGCATGGGCGGGGTCGAGATGGTCTCGGCTATTGCTACCCCGGCGGCTACGCTGTTCGTCATGGACTATGACGCTTCTTACGACAACCCGGCCAACGGAGCCTGTTTTTCCGACGGCTACTCCTTGGGCTACCAGGGAGAATGCCTGCCCCAAGACCTGGGCAACGGCCGTATACACGATGTCTTCGTGTGCGGCGGCCTGCGCGAAGGGGAAGACCGCCAGGTCTTCGCAACCTTCTTTGATAAGAACGGGAGCCAGCAGATGGAAGCCGTGTTCTTAATGGACTTCAACGCGGGGACGATTGAACTGGCGAGCCCCGAAGATGTCCCGGACCAGCCCAACTATGCCTGGTATGACATGGATGAGACCGCCCACGACCTGTTCGGCGGGGACTACACCGGGGAAATGTACCTGGGCAGCTTCACCGTCGAATCCGGCGCAGGCTACTGGCAGGTATTCGGCCCGGCGGAGGATTACCGCCCGCTGAAAATGGAAGCCTATCACGACGGCGTTTTGGTGGCCGAAGGGGAATCGGAAGCCTCCAACTCCGGCCGTGTCGTGAACCCGGACGGCTCTTACTCCGTGTATAACGGGCACTTCTGGGCTAAGCTCGACCCCGGCGTGCCGGTAGACGTAAAGGTGACAGACGCCAGCACAGGGGAAGTGCTTGTAGAAAAAACCATTACCATGCACATGGAAAATTGGTAACGCGCACCGCATTAAAGAAAGAAGGGCCTGTGGCAATCCACGGGCTCTTTTTCTATTATGCCTGGCGAAAAAAGGCCCTTGACAAAACAGGGGGAATGGTGTATGCTTTAACTGTACTAGTTGTATTAGTACAGTTTGGAGGTGTTGCATCTGTTCACCATTGATTACAAAAGCGGGCTGCCCATCTTCGAGCAGATCTACCGCAGCGTCATTAAGCTGGGCGCTGCGGGGGCCTTCGGGGAGAAGGGCCAGCTGCCCTCGGTACGGGCGGTGGCCAAGGAGCTGGGCGTCAACCCCAACACCGTACAGAAAGCCTACGCCATGCTGGAGCGCGACGGGGTGATCGCCTCGCTGCCGGGGAAGGGATCGTTTTTGGCCCAGCCCGAGGCCGTGCTGGAAAAACGCCGGGCCGAAGCCCTCCTGCGGCTGCGGGAAGCGGTCCGGGAAGCGCTGGGTGCCGGCGTGGGGCAAGAGGAGATTCAGAAGATTTTGGATGAGGAGGGAAAGGCATGATCGAAACAAAAGCTTTGGTGAAGCGCTTTGGGGAAACCACCGCCCTGGATGAAGCCACGCTCACCGTGCAGACTGGCAGTATTTTCGGGCTGGTGGGGTCCAACGGGGCGGGGAAATCGACCCTGCTGCGCATCCTGGCCGGGGTCTACCAGCCGGACGCAGGCGAAGCCCTTTTGGAGGGGAGCTCCCCGTGGGAGGACGCAGGGCTCCGGGCCCGGCTGCGCTTGATTCCGGACGAGCTGTGGTTCCCCTACACGTACTCGGTCCGGCAGATGGGCAAGGTGATGGCCCAGTTCTACCCCAGCTGGGATGCCGGCTATTTCGAGCACCTCTGCCAGGCGTTCCCCGTGGATGAGAAAGCCAAGTACAACGCCTTGAGCAAGGGCAACCGCAAGCAGGCGGCGCTCATCTTGGCGCTGGCCTCCCGGCCGGATTTCCTGCTGCTGGACGAGGTGTTTGACGGGCTGGACCCGGTGGTGCGCAGGCTCCTGAAGAAGCTGCTGGCCGAGGAGGTCGCCGACCGGCAGATGACCGTGGTGCTGGCGTCCCACAACCTGCGGGAGATGGAGGATTTCTGCGACACCCTGGCGCTGCTGCACAAGGGCGGCGTGGTGCTGGAGAGGGAGCTCGACGAGATGCACCTGCATCTGCACCGGGTGCAGGCGGTGTTCCGGGAGATGCCGGAGATAGGGGCGCTCAAGCAGGCCATCTGCATCACCAGCTGGGAGCAGACCGGCTCGCTGCTGAGCTTCGTGGCCCGGGGCAGCGAAGAGGAGATTTTAGCCGCCCTGGACGGCTTCTCCCCCACCTTCCGGGAAGCCCTGCCGCTTTCTCTGGAAGAAGTATTTATCAGCGAAATGGAGGCGTGCGGTTATGACATGGAAAACATCCTTTGAGAAACAGAAAGCCTTCGCGGCCTTTTCCTGGCAGCTGCGGCGGATGCTGCCCCTGGCGGCGGTGTATTGGGCGGGGTTCCTGCTGGTCTGCCTGTGGAACAGCTACACCATGCGCCCCGAGCACCTGGTCGTCTGCAACTTCCTGGCCATTGGCTATAGCTTTCTTTTGCCCGCGTGGCTGCTGGGCGACTGCTTCAGCCGGAAGCAGGCCGATTTCATCCACGCCCTGCCCGTAAACCGCAGCACGTTTTTTGTGTCCAGCATGGGCGTGGGGCTGCTGACCTTGTGGGCGCCCATCCCCATTCTGGGCCTGCGGGATTGGCTGTACGGCCCCGTGGACTACAACCGGCCCTTTTTGCAGTCTGCGCTCATTATGGCGCTGATGGGGGCCTGCGTGTTGGCGTTCTTTACCCTGGCGGCCGTGGCCAGCGGCACGTACTTTGAGTACACGCTTACGGCGGTGCTGCTCACCTTTGGATGGTGGATCATGATGTATTATCTCTTTTCCATCATTTATATCACCATACCTGGCGGCCAGTACCAGTATTGGCCCGAAGATTATTTCGTGCGCGCCGGGTCGCCGCCCATGGCCATGTTCCTCAGCCATATGCGCGGCTGGCGAAACTGGGATATGGCCCACCAGCTGCCCTGCAAGGCCGTGCTGATCCCCCCGCTGCTGGCATTAAGCTGGTTTGTGTACTGCCGCCGGGGCAGTGAAAAGTCCGGCATATCCCGCCACAACAAAGGGATGCGGCTCTACCTGCGGGTACAGCTGGCCGTCACCGCCGCCATGTGGGCCAGTGCCGGCCTGTGCGACCGCCAGCGTTATTTCCCGGACGGCGACGCAGGCATCCCCAAGAACCTGGGCGCTATGGCGGCGGCGCTCCTGGGCGCGTGGGTGGTCACGGAGGTGTACTACTTCCACTCCCTGAAAAAGCTGCACCGGCACCTGTTGCCGCTTGCCCTGTCCTTTGCGGTGACGGCTGGGGCCATTGGGGCTATCTCTACCGGACTGGGGGTGGATACGAAACTCCCGGACCTGGAGAGCCTGGCGGGGGTGTCCTTCCCCATAGGAAGCCTGGGGGATTACACCATCAGCGTAAATACGCACACCGACGGGGCCCAGCTGTACCCCGGGGTCATGAGCCCGGAAAACATGGAAAAGGCGCTGCAGCTGCAGGCCAAATGGATCGAAGCCGAGCGCGCCGCCCAATACCCCTATTTGCCGGGGCGTAACGGGTATGATTCGGGGGACTATACAGGCTTTACCTATCATGAGCTAGGCGCCTACATCCGTATCTACTATTATTCATTTTTAAGCAAAAAGACCCCCGAGGCCCAGCGCCTTTTAGACGAGTACAACGCCATGCTGCTGGAGCTTGCCAGCTGTGAGGAGGCCGTGGAGAGCGCCTTCCCCCTGAACGCCTTGGATGCCCTGGAAAAAATCGGAAAGGGCGATATGCCGCCTCATACGGTCATCCAGCAGCAGAATCCGGAGGAAGCGGTGGACGCCAAGGAGCTGGAAGAGTTCCCGGCCGGCTTCCTGGAGAAGCTGGAGGACGCCATGCGGGAGGACTTCCGGGCGGGGCGCTTCCCAAAGGCGGGCTACGAGGACCCCTACCTTTTGCATTATGACTCCACGGCCACGATTTTGGCCAAAGGCGGCATCCTGGTGGAACAGTATCCTGCCTACCGCACCATCCCGGCCAAAGGGCGGGTACTGCCCCTTGCGCACCAGTATGCGCAACCGTGGGACACGGTTTTCGCCGTCACCCCCGAAATGACATCTACCTACGCGTTACTGGAAAAGGAGTACAAATAAAGAAAAACAGGGCCGGAAGCAACTGCCTGCTTCCGGCCCGTTTTTATTGTCCGCCTGCCAAAATCTGCCCGGTCTTTTGGGCGATCCACTGGCCCCACTCCTGGTAGTTGGCACCTAAGGGGTGGGCGCTGTCGCCAGCCTTGTTTTCGTCCAGGGCGCCGTTGGCGTCGTCGAAAATTTCGTTGGCATCGATATAGAAAATGCGCTTGTTGTCGGCAAACTCGGCCAACAGAGCGTTATAGGAATCAATGGCCGGGTTATTGACCACGTCGTCCGTGTACGACCGCGAGGCGGTCACATGAAGGTTGGCCTGCACAAAGATCAGGGCGTTGGGCTGGGCCGTTTGGATGTCCTCCAGCAGGGCCTTGTATTCGCCCAGGATGGACTCGAAGGGGTAGCCGATTTCGTTGATGCCCAGCATCACGTACACTTTATTGTAGGTCTTGCTGGAGAGCAGGCCGCTGAGGGTCACCCAGCCCACGTTGTAAACGTCCGCGCCGTCGGTACGGGCGGTGAAGACGTTCATGCCGGTGGTGCAGAAGAAGTCGGCTCCGTCCAGGCCGCCGTATTCCGAAAGGCCCACGGTACGGGAATCACCGATAAAGAGGGTGTCCTCCATGGTGGCGGGGACGGCATCCAGGGGCGGGGGCGTGCTGGAGGCTTCCGGCGAGGCAGAGGCCACTCCTACGCCTGTCCGGCCTGCCGCGGCAAAGGCGGCTATAGGGATTACAGGGGCCGAGTCCAGCTGAGAGGAGGTGGTGTCGCCCGGAGCCGGAGTGGGGGCCTGGGACTGGGTTTGGACGGAGGGCGGCGGCGTCTGCTTGGGGGGCTCCAGGAAATCGCCCACGACTTTTGCCACGAAGGTTACCACCAGCGCCACCACCATGACCAATATAATAAATCCGTTGGATTCTGTGCGTTTCATTTTTTCCTCCCCCTTCTCAGAACCGGAAGTACAGGAACGGGTCGTCCATGCCCATCCACATACAGTACATGGACGCCACCAGGATCACCCCGGACAGGATGCCGATGACGAACTTGCTTTTGACCCTCTGGAGAATCCGGTAAGGCAGCGGCGTGGAAAACAGGAAGCCAATGGCCAGGAATTTCCCGTAGATGCCCAGGTATTTCTGGTAATCCGTAGCGAATGCCCCAAAGAATCCCGTGGGCGGCAGGGCAAACAGCCGCGAGAAAAACACGCCGATGTCCGGCAGGGATTCCACGGAGAACAGCACCCAGCTCAAAGGGATGAGCAAGAGCATATACATGTGCCCAATGACCCGGTGGCGGTCCATAAACTTGCCGTAGATGTTCTTCTCCAGCACCAGCACCACGAAAAGCCCCAGGCCCCACAGGATGAAGTTGTACCCGGCCCCGTGCCAGATGCCCGTCAGCGTCCACACCACCAGCATATTAAAGATGGTGCGCAGGGCCCCCACGCGGCTGCCGCCCATGGGTATGTAGACGTATTCCCGGAACCAGCTGCCCAAGGTCATGTGCCAGCGCCGCCAGAATTCGGTCATGGTGACGCTCATGTAGGGGTGGTTGAAGTTCTGGGGGAACTCAAAGCCCAGCATCTTGCCCAGGCCGATGGCCATGAGGGAATAGCCGAAGAAGTCAAAATAGAGCTGGAAGCTGAAGGCAAAGATGGCCATCCACGCAAGGGGCGTGGAGATGCTGGGGAAGCCAATGGACTGGGCGTCCCGCCAGAGCCCGGCCAGCTGGTTAGCCAGCAGGACCTTCATGCCCAGGCCGAAGATGAAGATGGCCGCGCCCAGCTCGATCTGGCCTTTTTTGATCTCGCGCTCATGCATTTCCTTCTGCACCTGGGGGAACACCACAATGGGCCCCGCAATGAGCTGGGGGAACATCATGATATAGCAGGCCACGTTCAAAAGGAGGGGCTCAGCTGGGTATTGGCGCTTGTACACGTCTGCCAGGTAGGAGATGCCCTGGAAGGTGTAAAAGCTGATGCCGGCCGGCAGGACGAAGTCGATGGGCGTGTTGAAGGAGGCCGTGTACTTGTAGTAGCCCAGCCAGACCAAATGGTACAGAAGGCTCAAAAGGAAGATCGGCGTGCGCATCCCCCTAAACTTGTCCATGCCCCGGGCCGCGTAGTAATCGATGACCACCGCCCCGAACAGCAGCGCCAGGTGCTGGGGCCTGTCCACCGTGCCGATGGCGTAGAACACCACACTGCCCAGCAGCAGTACGAAGTTCCTGGCCCCTTTTGCCACGGCATAATAGCACAGGAAAAAAATCGGCAGGAACCCGCACAAAAACTGTAGACTTGAAAATACCATTTTACCCCATCCTTACTCCTTGATTCTCACAGCTGCTCGGTCAGCCACTCCATAGACACGTCCAGCACCTTTGCCAGCACAGTCAGCTCGTAATCCGTTACGAACCGCGTCCCCATTTCAATACGGCTCACGCTGTCCCGCTCCAGAGTGACCCCCGCCACCTGCAGCCGGGCGGCAAGCTCGGCCTGGGTGACGTTCTGCCGCACGCGGGCTTCCTTTACCCGCTGCCCGCACAGGTTCTTCCGGCCTTTATACTCGTAGATCTTCAAGTATTTGCACCCCTTTTTTCGTGTTAAAGGTCAGCCTGATTCTTTACTTTAGCACATATAGAGGTATTTTTTGTGTTAATGTTCAGAATATACACAAAATGAAGGGCCGTCAACCCCCTGACGGCCCACTATATGGAAATTAGTCCTCCTTTTTTCTCTGCTGCGCCCCAAAATACAGGCCGCACGCCGCCCCGCAGGCCCCAGCTCCCAGCCAGAACGCCAGCGGCAGCGACACATCCGCCGCCCGACCAAAGGCTACATTGGCCCCGGCCGATATGCCGTCGAGCACCATGGCGTAAACGGAGAGCTCGGTGGCCCGGTAGGCGGTGCGCACTTCGCGGTTCTGCACCACCGACTGTAAGGGTGAAAGCAGGCTCCCGGCCAGCACCAGCAGCCCCACCCCCAGCACGGACAGCACGGGCGAGGACGTCTGCGCCAACAGCACGCAGGACAGCGCCCCCGCGCCCATCAGCAGCATAAAGGAGCGCCCCTCCCCCACGCGGCTGGTCACGCTTTGGGAGAAAAGGCCCAAAAAGCCCAAAAGCTGCATCCCGGCCAGCAGGATGCCGAAGAGGCTTCTGGGGATGCCGGCGCGCTCGTATTGCAGCTGGTTGAGGAAGACGGTGGCGGTCTGCCTTGTCTCCTGAAAAAGGCCGAAGCTCAAAAGCAGCAACAGCAGCCGGGGACGTTTCAGCACTGACAGGATCACCCGGCCCAGCGAACCCTTTTCTTCTTGGGAAGGGGCTTCGTGCTCCGGCTCTACCAGGAAAAAGGAGGCGCACAGGGCGGCGGCGTAGGCCACCATCGTCCAGAAGGCGGACAGGCGGTAGTCATCTCCAAAGCACAGGGAGTACAGCAGGGACGCCAAAAGCAGACCCGCCGTCCCCAGGGACTGGTAGAGAGCAAAGGTTTTCTGCTGGCGTTCCGGGGGACAGGAAAGGTACAGCAGGGCCGAGTCCACCCCGGACAGGCCGGAAATGACGGCTGCCAGCAGGACGCGCTCTAAAAGGAACGCGCCGAAGCTTTCGGCCTGCCAAAAAATAATCTTCGACACGAAAAACAGGCCGCAGCACACGACCATGGTATTCTTGTAGCCGATGCGGTCGGCAATGACGCCCCAGGGCATCTCCAGCAGCAGCGACAGGATGAGCGAGACGCTTTCGATCAGCGCGATCTCCAGCATTGTGACCCCGGCGGCTTTGCGGTACAGGGTCGCGATGGGGCCGTAAAAAACCAACCCTTGCAACAGCGAAATGGCGCAAAGGGCATAAATATTGCGTTTAGACATAAAAATACACTCCGATCGGATAAGGTATACGAAACCGGGCCTGGCGCACCGCCAAGCCTTGTGAGCTCCGTATCCTTATCAAATCCGAGTGTATATCATAGCAAAATCAACCTTTTATATTTTTCTATAGTGTAGCAAAAAGCGGCAGAAATGTCAAGCCATTATTGGATGAGCCCTACCGCCACGTCGTTGACGTTGGTACCTGTGGGCCCGGTGATGAGCAGGCCGTCTACCTTTTGCAGAGCGTGGT
This sequence comes from uncultured Clostridia bacterium, assembly GCA_947652665.1. Taxonomy (GTDB): domain Bacteria; phylum Bacillota; class Clostridia; order Oscillospirales; family Acutalibacteraceae; genus Acutalibacter. Next base: position 4,552 of record CANTDZ010000015.1, on the reverse strand, counting down.
AGGCATCGTTTTCCTGCAGGACGTGGAAGACGTCCAGGCCTGCGTCTTTCAGAGCAGAAGCCGTACCGCCGTCCACATAGCCGCCTGCCGCGTCGGTGGGGCCGTCGGTGCCGTCACTGCCAACGGAGAACACCGCCGCATCCAGGCCCGCAATGTGAGGGGCCGCCGCCAGGGCCAATTCCTGGTTCCGGCCGCCCAGGCCCTTGCCTGTCAGATGCACGACGGTCTCCCCGCCTGCAATGTACGCCAGCTTCCCCTGCCCGGCGTGGCTCCTGAGAATATTCGCTAAAAAGCTCCCGGCTTCACGCGCCTCGCAGGTGAGGCAGTCGGTAAGGGTGACGGGGGTGTAGCCCAGGGCTTCGCATTCTTTGGCGGCGGCGGCACAGAGCTCGCGCACGCTGCCGGTGATCTGCGTCTCCACGTTATCCAGGGACTTGGGGGTCTCCTGGGCCAGCAGGTTCATAGCCTCAGCCGACAGCTTCAGCCCGTATTTCTCCACGATGGCCAGGGCCTCTTCGCAGGTACTGCTGTCGGGATAGGCGGGGCCGCTGGCAATCATGTCCAAGGGGTCGCCGATGATATCGCTTAAGACAATGCTGAACACCTTCGCCGGTGCACAAGCCAGCGCAAACCTTCCGCCCTTCACGCCGCTCAAGCGCTTGCGCAGGGTGTTCATCTCCACGATATCCGCGCCGCTGGCCAGTAGCTGGTTGGTGATATCCTGCAGTTCTTCGCCGGGGATCAGCGGCTTTTCAAACAGCGCGCTGCCGCCGCCCGAAAGCAGGAACAAAACCGTGTCCTGTTCGCTCAGGCCCGTGACCAAATCCAGGGCCTTCTGGGTGGCGGAAAAGCTGTTTTCATCCGGCACAGGGTGGCCAGCCTCATAGCAGTCCACGCCGGGGATTTCCCCTTTCACATGGTCGTATTTCGTCACGACTACGCCGCCGTCCACCTTGCCCAGGACCTTCACGGCAGCGCTGGCCATCTGCCAGGCAGCTTTTCCGGCGGCTACCAGCAGGGTTTTCCCGCCCCGGGGCGCGTAGCCTGCCAGGGCCCGCCCCACGGCCTCGTCCGGCAGGACAGCCTTGAGGCTGGCCGCGATGATAGCGTCTGCATCTTTGCGTAACTGCGTGTTCATAAAATCCATCCCTCCTAAAAATAGGAGAGGCTGGCAGGGGTTTGTTGCCAGCCTCTCGGGTTTTATCGTACCATGCAGGGCTTCTTGTTGTCAAATTTCCAGCCGGGAATGAGGTACTGCATCCCCACGGCGTCGTTGCGCGCGCCCTTGCCGGCGCACTTGTCTAAGTAAAGCTGGTGGGCCTTCATCACCTGGTCGCGGTCGACCTCGATGCCCAGGCCGCCCTTCTTGGGCAGGTCGATGCAGCCGTCTACGATCTGCATGGGCTCTTTTGTCAGGCGCTCGCGGCCTTCCTGCCAAATCCAGTGGGTGTCGATACCGTTCATCTTGCCCGGAATGGCGGCGGCGCACTGCACCACCATAGCCAAAGAAATATCGAAGTGGTTATTGGAATGGCAGCCCCACATCAGGCCGAAATCGTTGCACAGCTGGCCTACGCGCACCGAGCCGTTCATGGTCCAGAAATGGGGGTCGGCCAGGGGGATATCCACGCTTTGCAGGGCAATGGTGTGGCACATCTGCCGCCAGTCGGTGTTGATCATGTTGGTCGCCGTGGGCATCATGGTGGCTTTTCTGAACTCCGCCATGACCTCGCGGCCGGAGAAGCCGTCCTCGGCGCCGCAGGGGTCCTCGCAGTAGGCCAGGCACTTCTTCAGGTCGGGGGCAATCTCCAAAGCTTCCTTCAAGCTCCAGGCGCCGTTGGGGTCTAAGTCCACGCGGGCGTCGGGGAAAGCGTCTTTAATGGCCTGCACGGCCTTGACTTCTTCCTTGGGGGCCAGCACGCCGCCCTTTAATTTGAAGTCCACAAAGCCGTACTTCTCATGGGTGGCCTTGGCCAGGGCTACGATGGCCTCGGGGGTCAGGGCCTCTTCGTGGCGCAGGCGGTACCAGTCGCAGTCCGAATCGGGCTCTTCTTCGTACTCCAGGTCGGTCTTTTTGCGGTCGCCCACGTAGAACAGGTACGAAAGGAACTGCACCCGCTCCCGCTGGATGCCGTCGCCCATCAAAGCCGCGGCGGGAACGTCCAGGAATTTGCCCAGCAAGTCCAACAGCGGGGCCTCAATGGCGGTGACCACGTGGACGCCGGTGCGCAGGTCAAAAGTCTGCAGGCCGCGCACGTCATCTTTAATATTCTCGTTCAGCCAGGCACGCACTTTGTTGAGGGTCTGCTTGTAGTCGGCAATGCGGGTGCCGATGACCAAGTCTTTTACCTGCTCCAAGGCATCGGTGATTTTCTCGCCGCCGGGCACTTCGCCTACGCCCTCGGTGCCGGTGGAATCGGTCAGAATAACGATGTTCCGGGTAAAATAAGGAGCGTGCGCGCCGGACAGGTTCAGCTCCATGCAGTCATGGCCTGCAACCGGGAACACTTCCATTTTTTCAATAACAGGGACGGACATGATTTTTCTCCTCCAATCAAAGCAGCCCGGCATCCGCCATGGCTTTCTTGATATTTTCCAGCACCGGGCCTTCCGGTGTGGGCAGGTTCGGCAGATAGGGCACGCCTGCATCCAGGCCGCGCAGGTTGGCCATGTCCTTGGCCGCTACGGGGAAGGACGCCGGGTCCATGGAAAGGCGCACGGGGTTAAGCTTAAACTGGGCCTCCCGCGACCCATCGATATCGCCCTTTATGTATTTGTGGTAGACGTCGCCGATGAGCTCGGGCATAAAGTTGCCCGCCGTGCAGACGCCGCCCACGGCACCCACGCACAGGCTGACATACAGCAGGGTGTCCTTGCCGCCAAAGACCTTGAAGCCGATATCCCGGCCCAGGCGCACGCACTCCTCGGTGAGGGTCATGTCGCCGGAGGTGTCCTTCATGCCCACGATGTTCTCCACCTCATGGGCCAGCTTCGAGATAAACGCGGCGGTCAGGCCGTAGCCCACCCGGCCCGGGTTGTTGTAAATGAGCACCGGGGTCTGGGGGATGGCTTCGGCGATGGTCTTAAAGTGGAGGAAAAGCTCCTCCGTAGTGGGCTTTAAGAACATGGGCTGTAGGATGGACACAGCCGCTGCCCCGTGGGACGCCGCCATTTTGGCCAGGCGCACGCACTTCTTCGTGTTAATGGCCCCGATGCCAAAGTACACCGGCACCCGGCCTGCCGCCTGATCTATGGCGATTTTCAGGCCTCGTTCCATCTCGTCCTCTTCCACCTGGTAGAACTCGCCATTGGAGCCGAAGAGCAAAATGCCCTCCAAGCCCCCGTCTATAATATAATCGATCTGGCGGCGCAGACGCGCTTCGTCGATTTTTTCATCCTCATCAATGGGCGTGATGATGGGGACGACCACGCCCTTAATAAAATCCGTATTCATTTCCATGCCCCTCTTAGCGGCCGATCTTGATGCCGGTCAGGTACTCGTAATACTGGGCGATGGCGCTGTGATCCTTCTGGCCGCCCTCATGAGCGTGCATCCACTGGAGAATCTCCTGCACCTGAGCGGTCATGGGCACGGGCGCGCCGACGGTGTGGGCGCAGTCCAGGGCGTTGTTCAGGTCTTTGATGTGCAGGTCGATCTTGAAGCCGGGCTTATCGTTGCCCTCGATCATCATGGGGCCCTTGGCGTTCATGACCGTAGAACCGGCCAAGCCGCCCTTGATGGCCTCAAAGACCAACTGGGGGTCCACGCCGGCCATCTGGGCCAGGGTGAAGGCTTCGGAAACCGCCTGGATGTTGCAGGCCACGATGATCTGGTTGGCAAGCTTTGTGGTGTTGCCCGCGCCTACCTCGCCGCAGCGGACAACGGAGGCGCCCATGGTCTCCAGCAGGCCCTTGTATTTGTCAAAGACCTCCTGCTTGCCGCCGACCATGAAGCTCAAGGTGCCGTCAATGGCCTTGGGCTCGCCGCCGGAAACAGGGGCGTCCAGCATTTCTACGCCGTTCTTGGCAAGCTCCGCCGCGATTTCTTTAGAAGCTACGGGGTTGATGGAGCTCATGTCGATGAACACGGAGCCGGGCTTCATGTGGCTGGCCACGCCGCCCTCGCCCAGCATGACGGCTTTCACCTGGGGGCTGTTGGGCAGCATGGTCAAGACAACGTCGCAGTTCTCGCCGATCTCCGCCTGCTCAGCACCCTTGGCGCCCAGGGCTTCCAGTTCTTTTACGGGCTCGGGCTGGAGGTTGTTCACCCACAGCTCAATATTTTCGCTCTTCTGCAAAAGGTTCTTTGCCATGGGCTTACCCATGATGCCAAGGCCGATAAAACCGATTTTCATATAGTACCATTCCTTTCCAAAAAGTGGTGGTGTTGGTTTTTTGGGGATGCTTTTAGTATAGCACAGCAGTATCTGGTCAACAAGCGGTAAAAAGCGAAAAATCAACCGCTCGGATTGTGCATATTGCCCATTCTTTCATTTTCAGAAAATTATATTCTGCCTATTTCTCACGACGAAGTTGTGCACGGCAAAAAGTC
>CANTDZ010000014.1 GCA_947652665.1 uncultured Clostridia bacterium | reverse complement strand
GTGGCAGTTGGTAATCCATCGCGGTTTTGACCATGAAGGCATCCCGCAGGAACCAACCGAGGAAGTGGCAAAAGCCCAAAAACATCTGGAAACCGCAGAATACAGGAAGGCTTTTGCGATTAAGGACGAAGAATATACCGCTCACTGCGGCGTGTGGTACAATGGCGGGGAAACGGCCTATATAGAACCCGTGGTGACCGTCCCCGAACATCGAGGGAAAGGCCTTGGCCGGGCGGTTGTCTATGAAGCCATCCGCCGTGCAAAAGAACAAGGTGCAAAGAGGGCGATTGTGCTCTCAGACCAAAAATTCTACATCTCCCTCGGCATGACAAAATCTTCAGAAGTTGGCACTTGGACCAAAAAATAAAAGAAGCTCCTGCGCACACCCGCGCGGGAGCTTCTTCTTATATGTCAATAGTCCCCATAAGGGCCCAGCACCGGATGCAGCTTCCACAGCGCCAGCACGACCACCGGCACCGCCGCAAACAGCACCACGATCCCCGGCAGCGGAATGACAAAGCTTTCCTGTGCCCAAATCCACCAGGAGTACGCCCCGGCCCGCAGCCAAAAGGCGTTTAAAAGGCCCTCGGCCGACCGCCCCAGCAAAACCGCCACCAGCAGCGCCGCATACACGTTGACCCACCGCCAGCCGCTGCGCAGCAGGCACACCAGCAGCCCGGCCAAAAACCCGTACAGGGCGTTTATGCACACCGACGACGTCAGCCCATAAATCCCCGGCACGCCAAAGATCATGCAGGAAAACACCGGGCACAGCGCCCCGCAGGAGAGCCCGTAAGCCGGGCCGCACAGCAAACCGCACAGCAGCACGCATATCTGCATGGGCAGCAAAACGGCCTCCCAGCCGGTACGCAGGCGCACCAGGGCCGGCAGCAGCACGCCCAGGCAGACACACATCAGCAGATACCCGGCCTCCCATAACACCCGCCTAGGCGACTGCATAGGCACACCTCCTCAAGCCTTGCTGAGAATCACGGTCACATCCGGGTGCAGCTGCAGCACCGACGCCGGCACCTGGGGCGTGACCGCCCCCCGCATGGCCCTCTCCACGATCTCCGCCTTGTCCGGCCCGGCAATGAGCAGAATCTTCTTGGCCTTCATAATGGTGCCGATGCCCATAGTGACCGCCTGGGTGGGCACGTCCTCCACCCGGTCGAACAGCCGGGAGTTGGCCTGGATGGTGCTCTCGGCCAGCTTCACCGAATGGACGATTACAGGGAAATCCTCCGCGGGCTCGTTAAACCCAATGTGCCCGTTGTGCCCGATGCCCAGCAGCTGCAAGTCGACCCCCAGCCCGGCCACCAGCTTCTCATAACGGAGGCACTCGGCCTGCATATCCGCCGCGCAGCCGTCGGGGAGGTGGGTATTCTCTTTCTCAATGTTAATTTTATTAAATAACTGTGTATCCATAAAATAGCGGTAGCTCTGGGGATTGTCCCCCGGCAGGCCGCAGTATTCGTCCAGGTTCACCGTCTGCACCTGGGAGAAATCCAGCAGGCCCTTTGCACACTGCTCCGCCAAGCACGCATACGTCCCAATAGGCGAGCTGCCCGTGGCCAGGCCCAGCACGCAGTCCGGCTTCATCAGTACCTGGGCGCCGATGATCCCGGCGCAAAGCTCGCTCATTTCCTCATAACTGTTCTTCTCAATGATCCGCATCCTGCACATCCTTTCTCTTATCGGGCAGCTGCGCCAGCACGACCGCCCCAAACACCAGCACACACCCAGCCAGCTCCCGGGCCGAGAGCGGCTGGCCCAACACAATCCACCCCGACAGCGCCGCAAACACCGATTCCAAGCTCATCAGCAGCGACGCCACCGTCGGGTCCACATTTTGCTGCCCCACGATCTGCAGCGTGTACGCCACCCCGCTGGACAGCACGCCCGTATACAGCAGCGGCCCCCAGGCAGGCAGCAGGTCCACAAGGGCCGGCTTCTCAAAGATCAGCGCGAACACCAGCGACACCACCCCCGCCACAAAGAACTGCACGCAGGACAGCATCACGCCGTCCACACGGGGCGAAAAGTGGTCGATGACCAAAATGTGCAGCGAGAAAAACAGCGCGCTGATGATCACCATCAGGTCGCCCCAGGCAATGGAAAACCCTTCCCCGCTGACATTCCCGCTTAAAAGGTAGGCGCCCACCAGGGCAATGGCCACGCCAATCCACACCTTGAACCCCGCGCGCCTTCCCAAAAAGACGCCCAGCACCGGCACAATGACAATATACAGCGACGTCAAAAACCCGGCCTTCCCCGCCGAGGTAGACGTCAAGCCCATCTGCTGCAGCAGGCTCCCGCCCGACAGCATCAGGCCGCAAGCCGCGCCGCCCACCAGCAGCGCCTTGTCCAGCAGCCAAAACTTTTTCTTTTCTGTTTTCTTCTCCCCGCCCTTGCGGGAGAAAAACCAAATCACCGGCAGCAGCGCTATGCTTCCGATAAAGCTCCTGGTGGCGTTAAACGTGCAGGGGCCGATGTGGTCCATGCCCATGCTCTGGGCCACAAAGGCCGTGCCCCAAATAAACGCCGCCAGCACCAGCAGCAGGCTGTAGCGCCGGGCCTTGCTCTTATTCTGTCCCATCTGCCAATTCACCCTTATTATTGTCTCTCGTCAGATTTTTCATCCAGTTATAGCGGTTGATCTTCACCACGGCCACAAAGCACTTGAGGATCTGGTCGCACTTCAAGCACGCGAACACCACCCAAGGCTCGGCCCCCAGCCACATGGCAATAAGCGCCGAAGGAATGACCACCAGGAACACAAAAATGGTGTCGTTCTTAAACACGAACGAAATATCCCCGCCGGACTTGACCAGCCCGAACAAACAGGCCGCCTGGTAGCAGGTGCCGATGATCGTGACGGAAATGACATTGATAAACTGGTAGGAGTACATCTGAGCCTCCGGGCTGGCGCTGTACAGGCCGATGAACCAGTCCCGCAGCAGCAGCACCGCGCACCCGGAGATGAGCCCCACAAACAGGAAGATCATCTGCACGGTCTTGGCATACTCCTTCATCTTGTCGTAAAGGCCCGCGCCCACGGTCTTGCCGGTGATAATGCCCACGGCCGAAGAAAGCCCGTTCATCCACACATAGATCAGGTTGTGCAGCATCCCGGTGATGCTGGCCGCCGCAATGACCCCGGCCGAGTAGAACCCCAAAATCTTGGTGTTTGCCAGAGTGTTGATGGACCACACCACCTGCCCGCCGATAATGGGCAGGCCGTACTTGACGAAATCCTTCAGCAGCTGGCGGTCGGTGTGCAGCAGGTCGGAGAATTTCAGCTTCAGCTTCTTGTCCACAAAGAACACGTACCCCGCGCTGACGCACATCTCCAAAATGCGAGAAATCAAGGTAGCCACCGCCGCGCCGCGCACGCCCATGGCCGGGAACCCCAGCTTGCCGAAAATCAGCACATAGTTCAGCGAGACGTTCACCACCAGCGCCATGATGGATATGTATAAGCCGATCTTCGCCGTCTCCACGCTCCGCATGGACGCTATCATCACCTGGGAAATGCAGAAGAACAGGTACGTAAAGCCCACAATCTGCAAATACACCGTGCCTTCCTGTATGACCCCGGCCTCTTTCGTAAACAAGCCGATAATCACTGACGGGAAGATCACCGCCGCCGCGCTGGCCACAAGGCCCACGCCCAGCGCGAACTTCACGCCCACGGACACGACCTTCCGGATGCTGGGCGTATCCTTCTTGCCCCAATACTGGGCGGCCAAAATCAAGATGGCTCCCTCCACGCCGGCGGTAAACATCTGCACCACCGCCTGCATCTGGTTGCCCACATACACGCCGGAGATCGCATTGTCCCCCAGCGACCCGATCATCAGGTTATCCGCGAAATTCACTGCAAACGTAATCAGGTTTTGCAAAGAAATCGGGATAGCCAGCGTAATAAGCGTCTTATAAAAAGACTTGTCCTTGGTAAAAACAGCCACGACCCATGCCTCCTCAAAAATACCATTCCACCCGATTATACACCACCGGCCCCGGGAAGTAAAGCCCCATTTTCAGAAAAGAAAAAGGGCCCCCAGTCCCCCGGGAGCCCAAAAGTTCAAAGCTTACTCAAAGTCCACCGCAATGCCCTTCTCGTCGGATTCCAGCGCGGCCTCCATCAGCCGCAGGACGCGCAGGGCCTCCTCGTTCTTAATGACGGGCTCGGCCTTGCCCATCACCACGTCGCACATATTGGAGTACAGCTCGTTGCGGTCGTAGGTGATCTCCGGCAGCGGCAGGTCGTCCATGGTGTCCTCGTTCCGGGGGGCCATGGTCTTGGAGAGACCCTCGCCCATCAAAATGGGAGTGGCATCCTTGTCTTCCCAGCTGCGCAGGATGACCATGTGGCCGGGGTCGCGGAAATCCTTAATGGTCGCGGTGCCCTTGGTGCCGCACAGATACCAGTGGGGCAGGGTGATGAAGTTGCAGGTGCCCACTTCCACCGTAGCGGTCAGGCCGCTCTCAAAGGTCATATTCATAATGAAGCCATCGTCCACCTCGTCGTTGGTGACGTGGGTCATCTTGGCGTAAACCTTCTTGATCTTCTCGGGGATCATCATAACCAAACGATCCAGCAGATGCACGCCCCAGTCGAACATCATGCCGCCGCCCTGGGCCTTCACGCCGCGCCAGTCGCCGGGGATGCCCCGGGAGCCGTGGTAGCGGCTCTCAATGTGGAAGATCTCGCCCAAGGTCTTCTCCTCATAGAGCTTCTTCATGGTCAGATAGTCCTTGTCCCAACGGCGGTTCTGCCGGGGGTAGAACACCTTGCCGGTCTCCTTGGCGACCTCCAGCACGTCCACCAAATCCTGGCTGTTCATCATGACCGGCTTCTCACACAGCACGTTCTTCCCGGCCTTCATGGCGCGGATGGAAAGATCCTTGTGGCTGTCGTTAGGCGTAGCGACCAGCACCACGTCCACCTGGCCGTCGTCCAAAATCTCCTCAAAGCTGCCATAGGTCTTAAAGCCCTGGTTCCGGGCCCACTCCTGGCGCTCCTCCTTGATGTCGTATGTACCGGCCAGCACCATCTTGGTGGTCAGGTCGGTGTCGCCGGGGGCCAGCTCGCGCCCCTTCGAGCCGTCGGTCATCCAAAGGGCCTGGCCGCTGCCGGTAGAAATGGCCACCGCGTGGCCGCCGCCCATGCCGCCGCATCCCACAATGGCGACTGCTACCTTACCGTCTATCATAAAAAATGCCTCCTTGAATCATAATGTGTGTTACACCTTAGTATCATTTTACACGAAAAAATCCCGCATTGCAAGAGTATTTTCTTTCACTTTCGCAGATTCTTTTATCAAAATCGTGCACCTTCAAATCCCCAGCAGCAATTTTGCAATGTTGAAGTAAATCACCAGCGAAACGGCGTCCACGATCGTGGTGATAAAGGGGCTGGCCATGACGGTGGGGTCAAGCCCCAAGCGGTCGGCCAAAATAGGCAGGGTGCTGCCCACAATGTTGGCCACCAATACGACCATCACCAGCGTCAGGCAGACAACCCCGGCCACCAGCAGCGTGACCCGGTCGATGACCATCAGCTTGACAAAATTCGCCACCGCCAGCGTGCACCCGCAAAGGATCGCCACCGAGCTCTCCTTCAGCAAAATCCTCGGCACGTCGGCATAGCGGATCTCCCCCAGCGAAAGCCCGCGGATAATCGTAATGGACGACTGGCTTCCCGAATTGCCGCCGGTGTCCATCAGCATGGGGATAAACCCCGTCAGCACGACGCTGGCCGCCAGCGCGTCCTCAAAAGAGTGGATAATCATGCTGGTAAACGTGGCGGAAATCATCAAAAACAACAGCCACGGAACGCGCTTCTTCCAGGTGTCCAGCACGTTTGTCTTCATATAAGGCTTGTCAGAAGGCGCCATAGCGGCCATCTTTTCGATGTCCTCCGTAGCCTCTTCCTGGATAACGTCGATAGCGTCGTCAACGGTCACAATGCCCACCAGGCGGTCCTCCCCGTCCACCACGGGCAGGGCCAGAAAGTCGTATTTGCTCAAGGCCTGGGCGGCCTCTTCCTGGTCGGTGTGGGTGGTCACAAACTTGATGTTCGTCTCCATAATGTCCCGGATCGCCGTCTCCTTGGGGCTCAAAAGCAAGTCCTTCACCGTGACGATGCCCTCCAGCTTCCGGCGACTGTCGGTGACGTAGCAGGTGTAGACCGTCTCCTTCTCCACACCCGTGCGGCGGATGCGCTCAAAGGCCTGCTCCACGGTCATGCTGCGCTTCAAGTCCACATACTCCATGGTCATGATGCTCCCCGCGCTGTCCTTGGGGTAGTTGAGCACCTGGTTAATCATCTTGCGCGTATCGGCATCCACATGGCGCAACACCCGCTTAATGACGTTTGCCGGCATTTCCTCCAGCATATCCACGGTGTCGTCCAGGAACAGCTGCTCCATGACCTCCTCGAGCTCCTTATCCGAGAACCCCCGCACCAAAATCTCCTGGGCATCGGCGTCCATATACGCAAAGGCGTCCGCCGCCAATTCCTTCGGGCACAGCCGGAACGCCAGTGGCATTTTCGACTCGGGCAGCTCCTCCAGCACCTGGGCCACGTCCGCAGGGTTCATGTCCTTGAGCAGTGCCGCCGCCTCCGAAAAGCTGCGGCCCTCCAAGAGCTCCAAAATTTTTTCTTCCATATTCCCGTACCTCCTTTGATAAACTGAGATACGGCACAAAACCGGCCAAGCCCAGGCAAGCCCCGGGCGTCAAGCATAATCGGTCCGGTACCATGCCGTCGCTGCTTTGCGGAACGCTCACAAGGCTCACCTCACTTTTTTTCTAATAGATTCCGTTCCACTCTAAGAGTAGCTTTTTTTGCGGGATTTGTCAAGGGTTTTCCAAATAAAGGAACGCAAAAAAGGGACGGCTAAACCGCCCCTATCGGCTCTCCCTATCCACATGGATCACCACCCGGTAAGAAGGGTCAAGCCGCTCCACCACCCCGGCAATCCTCTCCCGCACTTCCCCATCGCTGTCCTTCAGCGAGTAAGGCACCGCCGCGTCGAACACAATATTCGAATGCGTCACGCCCCACACCACGCGGAAGTCGTGGATGGACGCCTCCGGGCAGGCCTTAGCCACGCAATCCTGCACCTGCACCTTCAAATCATTGGTGCGCTGGTCGCCGGTGACTACCGGGTCGAGATGGATGACCAGGTGGATGTTTTCCTCTTTTAAAAAGTCCCGTTCAATGTTGTCAATAATGTCATGGCTTATAAGGATGTCCGTCTCCGCCGGAACCTCGCAGTGCACCGACGCAAAGCATTGCCCCGCCCCATAGTTGTGCACGGCCAGGTCATGCAGGCCGATAATGCCCTCATAAGACAGGATGCGCTTATGGATGGCCCGAACCAGCTCCGGGTCCGGGGCCGTCCCCAGCAGGGGGCCGCCGGTCTCCAAAACCAGCTTGAAGCCGGACACCGTAATAAACGCCGCCACGCAGAGCCCCAAAAAGCCGTCCAGGTTATACCCGCTCACCCGCGTAATGACCGCGCCCACCAGCACGACCATTGTGGACAGCACGTCATTCCGGCTGTCGTCGCCGGTGGCCTGCAGGGCTTCGCTGGCAAGTTTCTTCCCCACCGTCTTATAAAACAGGCACTGCCACAGCTTCACCAGTACAGAGAAAATCAAAATTCCCAAAGTCAGCGGCGTAAACACCGTTTCCTCCGGCTCCCAGATTTTCTCAAAAGAAGACATCCCCAGCTGCAGTCCCAAAAACAGCACGATAAACGAAACCGTCACCCCGCACAAATACTCCATGCGCGCGTGCCCAAAGGGATGCTCCTCATCCGCCGGCTTCCCGGCCAGCCGGAACCCCACCAGCATAATGACCGACGACCCCGAATCCGTCAAATTGTTGACCGCGTCCGCCAGCACGCTCACGCTGTGGGACAAAAGCCCCGCTATGAGCTTCACCGCAAACAGCAGCAGGTTGGTCGCCACACCCACGGCCCCGGCAGCCTTGCCAGCCTGCTGGCGTACCTTGGGGTCGTCAAAGCGCCCGTACCCCTTGACCAAAAGCCGCATAAAACCGTCCATCGACATCCTCCTCCCAACGTAAATACATGGTATGCGCCCTACACGAGAATATTCCCCCCGGCGCAGTCAATGACCACAATCAGCGGGAAATCCCGCAGCACAAGCCGCTTCACCGACTCGCACCCCAAATCCTCAAAAGCGATAACCTCCGCCTCCGTAATGCACTTGGCCGCCAGCGCCCCCGCGCCGCCAATGGCGCACAGATACACCGCGCCGTTGCGCTCAATAGCCCGGCAGACTTCCTCACTGCGCTTCCCCTTGCCAATCATGCACTTGAGCCCCAAATCCAGCAGCCGGGGGGTATAAGGGTCCATCCTCCCGCTGGTGGTCGGCCCGCAGGAACCAATGGCCAAACCCTCCGGCGCCGGGGTTGGCCCGGCATAATAAACCGCCGCGCCCTCCAGCGCATAAGGAGGCTTCTCGCCCCTGTCCAGCATCTCGCATATCCGCTTGTGGGCCGCGTCCCGGCTGGTGTATGCCACGCCGCTCAAAAGGACCCGCTGCCCGGCCCGAAGCTCCTTTGCTTTCTCCGTCAATTCGCTGGTGTCCAGCCTGATATCGTCCATAAAAATCCTCCTATCTCCCCCGGTGCTTCTCGCGCCGCTTCTGCTGCCGCAGTTGGAACCGCCGTTCCTGCTCGGCCAGCTTGTGCTCGCGGCCTGCCGTTTTCCGTTCCACCTTTGATTCCTCCCGCTGCATCTGCAAAGCCTGCTGCGACCGCGTCCCCACACCGCCCGATGCCTGCTTCCGCGCTTCCCGCTGCAAGCGTTTTGGGTTCTTTTTTTCCTTCTTAATCGGGGCCTCTACCGCCGGGCTAAACCGAAGCCTGCCATAATTTTTCAGCAAAAATGCCCAAACTTCGCCGTCCTTTGGCTCTGCACCGAACACCACCCGGCAGACCGTCAGCCGCCCGTCCTCCACGCGCTCGAACACGCCGACCCAAAACGGCCCCTCAAAAAACACCGTAAAGCTTCCAGTTACCTTGTTCATAACTGACCCTCCTATCGTCATTATGAACAAAGAATGGACAACCCGGAGGGGCAGGTTACTTACCCCGCAAAAGCGGGACGGCCGGGCTACCTACCGGCTCTAGCGCAAAAGCGCATTGCGTTTTTATCTTTGCATTTATTTTTTATAGTTCTAACCCATTTCCATATTGCCGGATAAACCCCGCCACATTCTCCCTGCCCCGCACCTTTTCCAGCAGCGTGGCCGGGTATTGCGGCAGGCACTCCTCAAAGGGCCGCTTCGTGACCGCACCCAGCTCCTTCAAAAGCTCTGTGTCGCCCCGCTTGCGCGCCGCATCCTCAGGCGGGTAGCCGCAGCCGAACCCGCCCTCAAACAGCTTCTCCAGCGTGTACCGCAAATTCAGTTCGCCCAGCCAACCGAACCCCAGCCCCAGCGGGAAAGAAGCCGCGTTGCCCCCGTTGATCCTCCCGAAAAGGAAAGCGTCCTGGGGCGTGGGCACGAACCCGCACAGCACGCCGGGCAGGCTGTTGCAGGCCAGCATCATCCCCTGGCCCGACGAGCACCCGGTAACCACGAAATCCACCGCCCCGCTGCAAAGCAGCCAGCTAACCATCACCGCCGTCTCTACGTAAGAAAACTCCGCGCCTTCCCCGTCAAACACGCCGAAATTGACCACTTCATGCCGGCCCTTCACCGCCTCCTGCGTACACGCAAAAAGCAATGGGTTCTTCGCCTTCTGGGAGCTCGCCTGTATCACGCCAATCCTCACGCCGCCCCTCCTTTCAAAAAAACAGCGGCCCCGCCACATGGCTGCGAGGCCGCCCTTTTAGCAAAGCTTATTTCTCCCAGAAGAGCTCGATTTCCTCATTGGTGGGCCCCATGAAGAACGCGATGCGGATGGGCTTGCCACCCAACTCCAAATCGGCCGGCTCCTTGGTGACCACATAACCAGCCTCGCGCACCTTCTCGATGATCTCATCGACCTTGTCGGTAGCAAACGCAATATGGGCCAGAGGGCCGCCCGCGGGAATCTCCGCGTCACTGCTCAAAATCTCCATGCAGGTATTGTCGCCGCAGGAGACCATCATGCAGGGCCGCTGCTCATCGCCCCACTTCAGCTTGACTTCCATGCCCAGCAGGCCGGTATACAGCTCCACGGTCTTCTGATACTGCTCCGCAGTGGGCTTAAGCGCGATATGGTGTACGCCGTTTAACAAAGCCATAGAAAAACCTCCCAAAATTACTTACGGTTGAAAATAGACATAATATCGGTAAACGTATCATCGTCGTCAATCACAGCCGGGTCGACCCGGGGCTGCACACTAGAGCGCATGGGCGCCGTCCTGGTAGTCGTCACGGGTGTGGGGGCCGGAGACGGTGCCGCCGCCGGATTGCCGCCCAGGAAATCCTCGTCCAAATCCAGATCCAGGGCCGGCTTGGGCCTCTCGCCGTTCATGCCGTCAAAGCCGGTGGCAATCACGGTCACGCACATCTCGTCGTCCATATTCTCATCGAAGGTAGCGCCCCAAATGATGTTGGCTTCCTCATGGGCGCGCTCCGTAACGATCTGCGAAGCCGTATCGATCTCGTCCAACGCAATGTCAGGCGAAGAAGTGATATTGATGATAACGCCCTTTGCGCCGGAAATCTTGGTCTCCAGCAGCGGGCTGGAAATAGCCGCCATAGCCGCCTGGGCCGCCTTGTCCTTGCCCCCGGCGCGGCCGGTGCCCATGTGGGCATAGCCTGCGTTCTGCATAACGGACTTCACGTCCTCGAAGTCCAAATTGACGATGCCGGGCAGCTGGATCAAATCGGAAATGCTCTGCACGCCCTGGCGCAGCACGTCGTCCGCAATGACGAAGGCGTTGGCCAGCGTAATCCTCTCCTCGCTGACGAGCTTAAGCCGCTCATTGGGGATCACGACCAGGGAGTCCACGTGCTCCCGCAGTGCGGCAATACCCTGCTCGGCCTGCTCCATCCTCCTGCGGCCCTCAAAAGCAAAGGGCTTTGTCACGATGCCCACGGTCAAAGCGCCCAGCTCACGGGCAATGCGCGCCACAATGGGGGCCGCGCCCGTCCCGGTGCCGCCGCCCATACCGGCTGTAATAAACACCATGTCGGCGTCCTTAAGTACGTTTGTGATCATTTCGCGGCTTTCCTCTGCGGCCTTCTCGCCGATCTCCGGCTTCGAGCCGGCACCCCGGCCGCTGGTGAGCTTCTCGCCCAGCTGCACCTTTACAGAGGCCTGCGACCGCTGCAGCGCCTGCTTGTCGGTATTCATACACACCAATTCCACGCTGCGCACGCCTGCGCTCGCAATCCGGTTCACAGCGTTGCCGCCGCCGCCGCCCACGCCTACAACTTTTATGGTCTGAGGGGTCTCATCCAGCAGATTATCAACTTCAAAAGGCATTTCATTTCCTCCTCGGCATTTTTAGCATACCAAATCACGGCCCGGGCGCACATGGCCAAAACCCAGTTCTCTTGGTATAATCTATCACTTTTAACGCGAAATTTCAAGGAATTTCTTCAAAAAAACCTACGCCCTACGCCAAAAATCGGCGCTTTGCACAATATGTAGTGGCGCATAAAATTGCACAACAAGATTATAACACTATTTTACGCGCTCTGCAAGGGACACCAGGCTCTTTTCCAAAATTTTTCACAAAGTGACAAGGGCCCCGCCTTTGAGCCTCGACTCCTCTGCCGCCAGCGCCATAAAGTGGCTCTGCATGGAATTTTCCAAGGTGGTGGTGCGCTCGGTAGCATCGGTGTCGTTTAAGAGCATCTCCAGGAAATCCGCGATGATGCCGCTGTCGCCGCCGCCGTGGCCCTTCAAATCGTTCTGCATAGCGCCGATGTCGATGACCTCTTCTTCCTTGCCGAACTCCCGCACGCGGATGACATTGGACTTCATGTCGGCCTCAATCTCGCCCTTCGTGCCCATGGCCTTGAAATAGCGGTAGCAGTCCTGGGTAAAGGCGCACATGGTGAAGCTAATGGTCGACCCATCCTCCATCACCAGCAGCGTCTGCTGATGGTCCACCACGTCGTTGTCGCACATATAGACGCAGCGGCCATAGGGGCCGTTCCGAAGGGCCTCGTAGGTGCTCTCCACCGTATTTTCTACGCTGAGTATAGAAGTGGCCCACCCTTTGCCGTTCATTATGCCGGTCTTGGGGTCGGTGACGTAAATTTTCTCCGCGTCAAAAATACAGGATTCCTTGGCCTTGCACCCGCCCAGACACCGGGGCGTCGCGCCCTCGGGAGCCTTCTCCTTCTTGAACAAATGCGTCCCGCCCACGGAAGAAACCGCCACGCACTTTTTCCCTGTCAGCCAGGTAAAGATGTCCATGTCGTGGCAGGACTTCTGCAAAATCATGGGGCTGGTTTCCTGGGAATTGCGCCAGTTCCCCCGCACAAAGCTGTGGGCCTGGTGCCAATAAGCCACGTTCTCATTGGCACAGATGGACACCACCTCGCCGATGCGCCCGCTGGAAAGCAAATCCTTCAGCGTGTTATAGAACGCCGTGTACCGCAGGACATGACACACGATGATCTTCCCCGGGCAGTCCTTAGCCACCTCCAAAATCTCCCGGCACTTCTCGATTTCCGGCGAGATGGGCTTCTCCAGCAAAATGTTATATCCCTTTTTAAGGCCCGGTATGGCGTGGCCCACGTGCTGCCGGTCCATGGTGGACACCACCAGCACGTCCGCAAGCTTCTCCTTCTCCAGCATTTCCTCGGCGCTGGCAAAACAATTTTCCTCCGGGATGTCATAAAGCTTCTTAGCCTTCTCCACCTTATCCGGATTCAAATCGGCCACCGCCACGACCTTCATCTTATCCGGGAACAGCTTCTGCATAGACGCATACGTGCTGCCCCTATCCCCAAACCCCGCAATCGCAAAGGTAATAGGTGCTTTCATAACAAAACCCTCCTTACGCTGTGACCACAGCCTCTGCCTTCTCCAGCTTCAGCTGTGCAACCGCATCTTCCCGCATTTTATACTTGAGTATCTTCCCCGCCGCGTTCATGGGGAAGCTGTCTACAAAGCTCACATACCGGGGCACCTTGTGCTTAGCCATGTGGGTCAGCACAAACTCCTTGATCTCCTCCTGGGAGCTGGTTTCGCCCTCCTTGAGCACCACGCAGGCCATGATCTCCTCGCCGTACTGCTCATCGGGCACGCCAATGACCTGCACGTCCTTGACCTTGGGATGCGTGTAAATAAAGTCCTCAATCTCCTTGGGGTAAATGTTCTCGCCGCCGCGGATGATCATGTCCTTAATGCGCCCGGTAATCTTGTAGTTGCCCTCGGGCGTCCGCCTGGCCAGGTCGCCGGTGTGCAGCCAGCCATCCCGGTCGATGGCAGCGGCGGTGGCCTCGGGCATCTTGTAATAGCCCTTCATGATGTTGTACCCCTTGGCCACGAACTCGCCGTCCACATCGTCGGGCAAATCCTCGCCGGTCTCCGGGTCGACAATCTTGCACTGCACGCCGAACATATCCCCGCCCACGGTGTTCACGCGGGTCTCCAGGGAATCGGTGGTCTTGCTCATGGTGCACCCGGGGGATGCCTCGGTCTGCCCGTAGGTGATGCAAATCTCTGTCATGTGCATCTTCTCCACCACGTCCTGCATGACCTTCACCGGGCAGGGCGACCCCGCCATAATGCCCGTGCGCATATGGGAGAAATCGGTCTTCTCAAAATCGGGATGCTCCAGCATGGCAATAAACATGGTCGGCACCCCGTGGAACGCCGTAATCTTCTCCTGGTTGATGCAGTGCAGGCCCTTCCGGGGCGAGAACGCCGTAATGGGGCTCATGGTCGTCCCGTGGGTCATGGATGCCGTCATGGCCAGCACCATGCCAAAACAGTGGAACATGGGCACCTGGATCATCATGCGGTCGGCGGTGGACAGATCCATGCAGTCCCCAATGGCCTTGCCGTTGTTGACCACATTGTAGTGGGTGAGCATAACGCCCTTGGGGAACCCGGTGGTCCCGCTGGTGTACTGCATATTGCAAACGTCGTGCTTGTTGATGCGCTTGCGCCGGGCCTCCACTTCCGTGGGCGGCACCGAATCCCCCAGGCCGATGGCGTGCTCCCAGGTGTAGCAGCCGGGCTGCTTGCTGTCTACGGTAATGATGTTGCGCAGCATGGGCAGCTTCTTGCTGTGCAGCTTGCCGGGCAGGCAGTGGGCAAGCTCCGGGCAAAGCTCCTTCATGATGCCCACATAGTCCGAGTCCTTAAACCCGTCAATCATCACCAGCGTGTGCGTGTCCGACTGCCGCAGCAGATACTCCGCCTCATGGATTTTATAAGCGGTGTTCACCGTCACCAGCACCGCGCCGATCTTCGTAGCAGCCCAGAAGGTAATATACCACTGAGGCACATTCGTAGCCCAAATAGCCACATGGTCGCCCTTCTTGACGCCCATGGCAATCAGCGACCGGGCAAACTGATCCACATCGTCCCTAAACTCCGAATACGTCCGGGTATAATCCAGCTCCGTGTACCGGAACGCATACTGGTCAGGGAACTCCTGCACCATCCTATCCAGCACGTCCGGGAACGTCTCATCAATGAGCGTCTCCTTGGGCCACACGTATTTGCCGGTATGGGCATGGTTGTCCTGCAGTTCGCCGCGCTTCTTGGACATGGAAGCAAAATAATCGTGCATGAAATTGGCAAACTGCGGGAACACCACGCCGGCGTCGGACAGATGCCCGGCCCAGCGCTTGACCCACTCCAGCGAAATATACCCGTCATACCCGATGCCATGCAGGGCGTCGAACATCCCCTCAAGAGGCAGGTCGCCCTCGCCCATCATGCGGTATTCCACGCCCTCTGGGCCCATGACGCTGTCCTTCACGTGCACGTATTTGATGTACTTGCCCAGGTTCCCCACGGTCTCCTCCGGGGACTCCCCCTGGTAGCGGAAGGGATGGTGCATATCCCACAGCGCCTGCACCGAGGGCATATTGACCTCATCCAGCAGAGCGGCCAGCCGCTTGGTGTCCGCATAGACGCCGTTGGTCTCCACCAGCAGCGTCACGCCGAATCCCTGGGCGATCGTGCCCAAAAGCCGCAGGCATCCGGCCACAAAATTGTCGTCCACCTCGCCCTCCGCCTGGGGATGCAGGTCCCCCAGCACGCGGATGTACGGCGTGCCCAGCTTCTTGGCCAGCACCACATATTGGGTTATTTCGGAGATGTTCTTATCATAATCCTTCTTATACTTCAAGCCGCAGCCCGAGGCCAAGCAGGGGATCTCCAGCCCCAGGGCCTTCAGCTTCCGGACCGTCTCCGGCAGCCGCGCGTCGGTAAACGGGCGGGCGTTGACGGCAAAAATGTCCTCGCCTAGGCCCCGCACCTCAATGCCGTCAAACCCCAAGTCCTTTGCCATGGAATAAATGTCTGTCCAGGAAAAGTCCGGGCAGGCCAGCGTCGAAAAACTGATTTTCATTTTCTTCAATCCCTTCATAAAAACAAATTATTTCTTCTTACCCTTCCGCTGATGCCACAGCTTCCCCGAGCGTTCCAAACGCAAAAGCCGCAGCACATAAAGCCCGCAAAACACCAGCAGCGCCAGGCACCCAAATACCCCATAGAGCCCCGGCCCCACGATCAGCAGCGAATCCCCCCTGCAGAAATAGACCGCCGCCACCGCCATAGCCGTAACGCCGCTGCGGGTAAGGCAGGCGGGGAGGATGCAGCCGGTGCGCAGGGTCATATAGCACAGCAAAAAGCCCAGCAGGAAATAGAAAACCATCCCCAGCAAAAGGCCTGCTGCAGGCGCGCCGGGGTAGCCCCTGCCGTAAAAATAGCCGTCAAAATAGAGCGGCGCGTGCCAGAAAGCCCACACGGCGGAAACCACCAGCGAAGCCTTCAGCGAAGAGCCTTCCCCAAACAGCTCCCGCACCTTCGGCAAAAGCCATCCCTGGAACCCCAAAAGCTCGGTAACCGCCAGCAAAATATTGGCGAAGGGCCCTGCCAGCACGCCCATCCCCAGCATGGAGCTGACGGCCCCCGCCGCCTGTTCCTGGGTAAGGCCGCTGTCCATCAGGCCCTGGGTGAAGGTCTGGGCCGTAGGGTCGTACTGCTCCGGGAACGACGCAAAATACAGCAGCCCCGTCAGTGCGGCCAGCAGCGTGGGGCAGGCATAGGCAAACAGGTAGGTCTGCCAGCTGGCTCGGAAATGGGGGCTGATTCCCCACGCCTCCGGGTCAAAGCCGATGCCCTCGCTCTTGTTGCAAAAGAGCATGGCAATGGCCGGGGCCACCGCGCCCAGCCACATGACCACGTCGAAGTCCCCGCCGCCATAAGACGCCCCGCAGCCCCAGGCAATACAATACCCCAGCCACGCCACGCCAAAGGTGATTCCCAAAAACGTGTAGATTTTTTTCAGCAGTGCCTTATCCATGCTCACAGCTTCCTCCGGCCAATGTCTTTGCGGAACATCGCGCCCTCAAAGCGCACCTGGCCCACGGCCTCATAGGCTTTCTGCAGGGCTTCCTCCAAGTCCGCGCCCAGGGCCGTAAGGCCCAGCACGCGACCGCCGTTGGTGTAGAATTTCCCGTTTTCCAGCTTCGTCCCCGCATGGTACACGGTGACCTCCGGCTTCCCCGGAATCTGCCCGTCCGCATCCAGCCCTTCAATCTCAATGCCCTTGGGGTAGCTGCCGGGATAGCCGCCGCTGGCCATCACCACGCAGGCGCAGGCCTTATCGCTCCACTTCATTTCGACTTCCGAAAGCCTTTCTTCCGCCACCGCCGTGATGATGTCCACCAAATCCGTTTCCAGCCTCGGCAGGACAACCTGCGCCTCCGGGTCGCCGAAACGGCTGTTGTACTCGATGACCTTGGGCCCGTCAGGGGTGAGCATCAGCCCAAAATACAGGCAGCCCTTAAAGCGCCGGCCTTCCGCGTTCATGGCCTTCATGGTAGGCAGGAAAATCTCCTCCATGCAGCGTTTCTCCGCTTCGGGGGTGTAGGCGGGGTTGGGGCTGATCGTTCCCATGCCGCCGGTGTTGGGGCCCTTGTCGCCATCATAAGCCTGCTTGTGGTCCATAGACGACGCCATGGGGTATAACGTCTCGCCGTCGGTAAAGGCCAGCACCGTGACCTCGGGTCCCGTGAGGAACTCCTCCACCACGACCCGGCTTCCCGACTCGCCGAAGATTTTCTCGCCCATCATCGACTGCAGCGCCTTTTCGGCCTCCCCCGCGTCCTGGGCAATGACCACGCCCTTGCCCAGCGCCAGGCCGTCGGCCTTGATGACCACGGGGTACTTGCCCTGCTCCTTGATGTAATCCAGCGCCGCGCCCTGCTCGGTAAAGACCTCGTAGGCCGCCGTAGGAATGCCATATTTTTTCATCAAATTCTTGGAGAAAACCTTGCTGCTCTCAATTTCCGCCGCCTTGGCATTGGGCCCAAAGCACTTAAAACCCACCGCCTCCAGGTGATCCACCATCCCGGCCGCCAGAGGGTCGTCGGGGGCCACAAACACAAAATCCACCTTGTGCTCCTTGGCAAAAGCCAGCACGCCGTCCTTGTCCATAGCGCCCACGGGAGCGCACTCCGCGTCCCGGCTGATGCCGCCGTTGCCCGGGGTACAGTACAGCTTCCCGACCTTGGGGCTCTCCTTCAGCTTGCGCACAATGGCGTGTTCGCGCCCGCCGCCGCCGATCACCAAAATATCCATCATCACCGCATCCTTTCACAAAAGCTTCGGTATCTCGTCCAAACTCTGCACCATATAATCTGCACCGCTGCGGGGGCTGCCGGGCTTTGCAATGTGTATAGCCTTCCACCCGGCTCCCTTCGCGCCCTGGATGTCCGCCACGGGGTTGTCGCCCACCATCCACAAGTGGGCCGGGAAGTTGGCCACGGCCTCGGCCTTGCGGAAAATGCGCACATCGGGCTTGGCCACGCCCGCCGTACCGGAGTTCACCACCCCGGCAAAATACGGGCGCAGCTTCAGCCTGTCGAAGACCCCTTCCCACTCGGGGAAATTGTTCGTCAGTACATAATTCTTGTACCCTTTATACGCACAAGCCATTAAAGCCCCCGGCGCTTCCCGGCGCACCCGATACAGCTTTTCGTCCTGCACAATTTCACGCACCCGCCGTGCGGCCTCTGCCGCCAGAGCATCCGGCACGCCCATCGCCTTGTAGGCATCTTCAAACCGGGCAACCATGCCCTCCCAGAACGCCTCGCCCGTAAAAACGCCGCTGCCCTTCGGCTGCCAGGGGAGCGCCCCTCTTTTCCAATGGGGCCGCAAGCTGTCCGCCGTCACGCCGTATTCCCCAGCCCGTTCGCCCAAGGCCAGGGTCATACACGTTCGCCAACTGGGCTGGCCATCCGTCAGCGTCCCGTCAAAATCCCAAAAAATGGCCCTGCGGCCGCCGCCGTCCATTAGTGGTGGAACAGCCGGATGCCCGTAAACGCCATGGCAATGCCGTATTTGTCACAGGTAGCAATGACGTTGTCGTCCCGGATAGACCCGCCGGGCTGGGCGATAAACTCCACGCCGCTCTTGCGTGCGCGCTCGATGTTGTCGCCGAAGGGGAAGAACGCGTCACTGCCCAGCGCTACGCCCGTCATGGTATCCAGCCAAGCGCGGCGCTCCTCGCGGGTAAAGACCTCGGGCTTCTCGGTGAAGAAATTCTCCCACTGACCGTCGGCCAGCACGTCCATATACTCGTCGCCGATGTACACATCAATGGTGTTGTCCCGGTCGGCCCGGCGGATGCCCTCCTTAAAGGGCAGGTTCAGCACCTTGGGGCACTGGCGCAGATACCAGTTATCGGCCTTATTGCCCGCCAGACGCGTGCAGTGCACCCGGCTCTGCTGCCCCGCGCCCACGCCGATGGCCTGGCCGTTCTTCACATAGCACACGGAGTTGGACTGGGTGTACTTCAAGGTAATCAGCGACACGATCAAATCGCGCTTGGCCTCGGGGGTCAGGTTCTTGTTGGCGGTGGGGAGCTCGCTCAAAAGGGCCTCGTCGATCTTCAGCTCATTGCGTCCCTGCTCAAAGGTGATGCCGAAAACGTCCTTATGCTCGGTAGGAGCGGGGGTATAATCCGGGTCAATCTGCACCACATTATAGCCGCCCTTACGCTTTTTCTTCAAAATCTCCAAAGCCTCCTCGGTGTACCCAGGAGCGATAACGCCGTCCGAAACCTCCCGGGACAGCAGCTTGGCCGTCTCCTTGTCGCACACGTCGGAGAGGGCCGCCCAGTCGCCGTAAGAAGACATACGGTCGGCACCGCGGGCGGCGGCGTAAGCGCTGGCAATGGGGCTCAGTTCCAAATCATCCACAAAGTAGATTTTTTTCAGCGTGTCGCTCAGCGGCACATAAACCGCCGCACCCGCCGGGCTCACGTGCTTAAAGGAAGCCGCCGCAGGCAGGCCCGTAGCCGCCTTAAGCTCCTTGACCAGCTGCCAGCTGTTAAACGCGTCCAGGAAATTGATGTAGCCGGGCTTGCCGTTGAGAACCTGCACGGGCAGTTCGCCGCCGTCCTTCATAAAGATGCGGGAGGGCTTCTGGTTGGGGTTGCAGCCGTATTTTAATAACATTTCGTTTGCCATGATGCACAGCCTTTCTCAAAAAATATTTTTGCAAGAGGGTTATTCGGGCTTAAACTGCCGGATGATTTCCACGGCTTCTTCCACAGACTTGGCGCGGCTCTCCACCAGCTGCGCCAGCATTTCCAATAAAACGCGGAATTCGGTATTTGTCATTTCGCTTCATCCTTTCCCGTTACTGGTTTTTATTCACAATGCGCGTCTCCATCCCGCCGTTTTCCAAGTCGATAAACCGCACAAACAGCGAGACCTTGTTGTCCTCATTCAGGCTCTCCCACACGCTCTTGGTAAACTCGTCAATATCGTTGGGGATCTCTACCGGCACCGGCTCCCCCTCAAAGGAGGGCACCGGATCGCCGTCGCACTTATAGGTGTGGATAAAGTGCCCCAGGCCGGGCTTCGGGTCATACTCAAAAAACTGGCGCTGGGCGAAATCCGGGTCGCCGTCGGTGCTCTTCAAAATAGAAAGCTTATAGGTAAAATCCCCGTCCTTCTTCTCCACAATGCCGGAAACCCGAGGGGTATACAGGGGCGGGTCGGGCTCAAAAGTGCGGGTGCGCAGGGCGTCTTCAAAGGTCTTTCCCTGGGCGATAAACTCATGGATGGTATCGGTCTGGTCGCCATTGGTGACGATCATGCCCCCGTCGAACATCCTCACTGGGAAATAAATCACCAAAGAAGGGTCCACAAGCTTGGCCGGGTCGAAGGCCTGGGTGCGCATATCCTCGCCCTCCTGCACAAAGACGCGGTTGCGGGAGTTGACGCTGCGGCCCATAATAAAGTACGCAGCCACCG
This sequence comes from uncultured Clostridia bacterium, assembly GCA_947652665.1. Lineage (GTDB taxonomy): Bacteria > Bacillota > Clostridia > Oscillospirales > Acutalibacteraceae > Acutalibacter. Next base: position 15,192 of record CANTDZ010000014.1, on the reverse strand, counting down.
CGTTCCGGCCGTCCGCGCTCTTGCCCAGGACGATGCCCCGGCCGGGGTACGTATTCCCCCGCAGGTCGTCGTAAAGGTTGATCATTTTCATTCCAAATTGCCCCTTTCCATTTATTCTTTTATCCGCACGATCCCGTCCTCAACGGCCAGCCTGCCCTCACAGAACAAGCTCACCGCCTTCGGCAGCAAGACCCATTCGGCTTCTTCCATGACCCTCCGCTGGAGCACCTCCGGCGTGTCGCCTTCCTTGACCTCCACGGCCTTCTGCAAAATGATGGGCCCGCCATCGCAGACTTCATTGGCAAAATGCACCGTAGCCCCGGTGAGCTTCACCCCCCGGGCCAGCACGGCCTCGTGCACATGAAGCCCATAATACCCCTTGCCCCCAAAAGCGGGCAGCAGGGCCGGATGCACGTTCATAATGCGGTTGGGGAACGCCTGCACGAAGTTCTCCCCCGTAATCGTCAAGAACCCGGCCAGCACCACCAGCTCCACGCCGCGCTCGTTCAGCGCGTCAATGAGCGCCTGGCTGTATGTGTCCACATCGGGGTAATCCCTGCGGCACAGGGCGATGGCCTCGATGCCGGCCTTCTTCGCCCTCTCCAGCGCGTAAGCGTCGGCGCGGCTGGCAATGACCACCCGGATTTCCCCATTTTTAATATCCCCGGCCTGCTGGGCGTCGATGAGCTTTTGCAGATTCGTCCCGCCGCCCGAGACCAGTACGCCGATCTTTACCATAGCACGACCCCCTCATCGCCTGCCGCGACCTCGCCGATGACATCGGCCTTTTCGCCGGCGCCCCGCAAAGCGTCCAGGGCCTTCTGCGCGGAATCCTTCGACACGGCTACGCAAAGCCCCACGCCCATGTTAAAGGTGTTGAACATATCCCGCTCCGGGATGCCGCCGGTCTTGGCAATCAAATCGAAGATAGGCAGAACCGGCACCGCAGCCTTCTCAATCTTCGCGCACAGCCCGTCCTTGAGCATACGCGGGATGTTCTCATAGAACCCGCCCCCGGTAATGTGGGACACGGCCTTCACGTCCGCCGCTTCGATGGCGGCCAGCAGGGGCTTCACGTAAATGCGCGTAGGCGTCAGCAAAGCCTCGCCCAGCGAGCCGCCCAGCTCTTCATAAACCTTCTCCACAGGAGCCGGGTCGTCCCCAATGCCGAAGACCTTGCGCACCAGCGAGAACCCATTGGAATGCACGCCTGACGAATGCACCCCAATGAGCACATCCCCGGCTTCCAAACGGCTTCCGTCAATGACCTTCTCCTTGTCCACCAGGCCCACCGTGAACCCGGCCAAATCGTAGTCGTCCTCGGCCATCATGCCGGGATGCTCGGCCGTCTCGCCGCCGATGAGGGCGCACCCGGCCTGCACGCAGCCCTCGGCCACCCCGGCCACAATCTGCGCGATCTTCTCCGGGAAGTTCCTCCCGCAGGCGATGTAATCCAGGAAAAACAAAGGCTTCGCCCCGCAGCAGACCACGTCGTTTACGCACATGGCTACCGCGTCGATGCCAATGGTGTCATGCTTGTCCAGCAGCATGGCGATTTTCAGCTTTGTTCCCACGCCGTCCGTACCGGAGACCAAAACGGGCTCCTTCATGCCCTGTACAGGCGGCGCAAACAGCCCTCCAAAGCCCCCGATTCCCGAGACCACGCCCGGTATCATCGTCCGGGCCACGTGCTTTTTCATCAACTCCACCGATTCGTACCCCGCGGTCACGTCCACACCCGCGGCCTTGTAGCTGTCGCTGTAGCTTTTCATGCCTCTGCCTCCTTGGTTTTAATTGTAAGCATTATACCAGAATTACACCCTGCCGTCAATCGACACACTACACAGAGTATAAAGCTTTATATAAGTAGGCCCTCCCCTTTTTGCCAGCCAGCTCCACCGCCCCTACGGCCCTCATCACGTTGAGCCCTGCCCGGGCCTTCCCCAGGGACAGCTTGGCCACCTTGGCAAACTCCTGGGCCGTAAACTCTTCCGGCAGGCCCTCCGGCAGCAGCCGGGCGAAATCCTCCGCCCTCCGCAGCCAAACCGTCCCCAACAGCGAGACGGGCATCCTCTCATAGCAGGTGGTACGCTTGCGCCCGACTTTCATCTCCGGGCGCTCCAGGCGGTACTCCTCCACCTCTAGCAGCAGAACGCAGAACTGCAGCCCCTCCTGCCCCAAAAGCGGCTTTATGCGGTAAAGCTCCGGCAGAATCTCACAGGGCCCCGGCTTCTTGGGGCTCCGGCGGCGGGGGGCCAGGGTGCCGTCCTCCTGCACCTTAACGAGCCACTTCACCTGGGCCACCGGGTACACCACCGTCACCGGGGCCGCCTGCAAAAAGTAAGCGAGCTTCTCCCGCAGCCGGTCGAACCCCCGTGTCTGGATCTCCACAATGCCCTCCGGCCCGAACACGTCGGCCACATAGGGCCCGACCCGCACTTCCCGGCAGGCTTCCTCCGGCCCAAACACCCTTTTAAGCACCGCGTGCTGGGTCTTCTCCCCCAGCGTCCCGATGCCATCCCGGCGGCGCTCCCCGGCCATTTCCTCCCGGCAGGCGCGCAGGAAAGCGCTTTGGGTCAGCTCCATAACTTAAAAAGCCGGGCAAAATTATCAAATAAAATGGCCCGGTTCTCCTCCTCGCTGAGCCCCAGGGCAAAGAACCGCTCCAGCTCCTCCTTAGGCTGCCACATGGGGAAGTCGGTGCCGAACATCGTGTGCTCCACGCCAAAATGCGCAATGCTCTCCCGTGCCTTTTCCGGGCTCACGGCAAACAGGGAACTGGACGTGTCGATATACACGTTAGTCCCGTGCAGTTCCTTGCGGGCCGTGTCCCATTCGCTGTAGCCGCCCAAATGGGCCGCGATGCACGTAAAGTCCGGCAATTTTTCCAGCACAGCCATCAAGCGGCGGGGGGACGAGAAATCCATCCGGCTGTCCCCCGTGTGGAACAGCACCGGCAGCCCCCGGCGGTTCGCTTCCTCATAGACCGGCAGCATCCGGGGGTCGTCAATCTGAAACCGCTGGAAATCCGGGTGCACCTTGATGCCCCGAAGCCCCAGGCGCTGGATCTCGTCCATTTCCCCGGCAATATCCTCCACATCCTGGTGCCACGCCGCCAATCCGATAAACTGGGGGTACTTTTTACACTTCTCCGCAATAAACTGGTTAATCGACCGCACCTGCTCCACCTTCGTGGCCACCGAGCACACCAAAAACGTATCGATACCAGCCTCGCCGCCCCGCTGGGCCAGCACATGGGGCAGGCCTACGTTCTGCATGGGGATGTCGTAAAAATCCCCCACCGAAGCCGTAGCCTTCTCCGCGATCTTCCTCGGATAGATATGCGCATGGGCGTCGGCCGCCCGGTACTGCACGCCATTGTGTTCGACCATATCAAGCATCACCCTTCCTAGAATATACGCACCCGCAATAATTCTGCCGGTACAGCCCATACTCCCTGGACCGCTGTATGGAAAGCTTGTACCCGTCCTTCTTCTTAAAATCCGACGGCAGGTGCTTCACGCCGTACTTCCCCGCCAGCTCCTCGCCGATGGCATTGAGCAGCCCGGCGTTTTTCAAGGGGCTGATGGAAAGCGTCGTGGTAAAGTAATCAAACCCCAATTCCTTCGCCAGCTTCGCCGTATACTCCAGCCGCAGCCGGAAGCACCTTTCGCACCGGGCCCCGCCCTCGGGGGCGTCCGTCAGGCCCTGGGCGGCGGCTTCAAAGGCCTCGTTATCATACCCGCAGGGCAGAAGCTCCACCGGGCTCTCCAGGGGCATCTCGCGCAGAAGCCTTTGCAGCTCCGCCAACCGCTTGCCATATTCCTCCCTGGGCGCAATATTAGGGTTATAAAACACCAGTGACACATCAAAAAAGCGCGCCACATATTCCAGCACGCCGCTGGCACAAGGCGCGCAGCAGACGTGCAGCAAAAGCCTGGGCCTTTCCCCCCGTTCCTGCAGGCTTCCGATGAGCCGCTCTAATTCCTTTGCATAATTTTTCACAGGCTGTGGCATAAAAAGCCTCCTTACTACAAACCGTCCCAACAAGAAATTTTAGCACAGCCCCGCCCTTATTGCAAGCGGCCCGGCTAAATTCTATTTGACACCGGGCCCAAAACACGGTATGATAGGGATATATAAGCGCACCAGGCGCAGTTAGGCGGCTTTTCATGAATCTATCTTTCCTTGTCTCCAATCCCCTTATCAATATAAGCATCATATCCTGGCTGGCGGCCCAGCTTCTTAAGACCCTCCTCGACTGCATCAAGCACAAATCCTTTGACCGCCACCGTTTGGCCGGGGCCGGGGGGATGCCCAGCTCCCACTCGGCGGTGACCTGCTCGGTGCTGCTGACCTCCTACTACCTTTACGGCTTCAACCACCCGGTCTTTGCGCTGGCCTTCGTGATGGCCCTCATTGTCATGTACGACGCCACTGGCGTGCGCTGGGCGGCAGGGCTCCACGCCCGAGCCATCAACCACATTGTCGAGTACCTGGAGCAGAGCGACGACGAGACCAGCCGCCAAGCCCTCCACGACCTGATCCCCCGCCTCAACGAATCCTTGGGCCACCGGGTGCGCGAGGTCATCTGCGGCGCGGCGCTTGGGTTTGTGATTGCTTTCATTGCCCACCTCATGCGCGCCCCCACCGTATAAAAACAGCCCTGACGGTCACTCCGCCAGGGCCTTTATTTGTCTATAGCTCGAATTTCGCCGTACAAAATCTCCTGCTAATGTCCACCGTGTCGTCCTCCCGGCAGACCCCCAGCAGGCATTCCTGGGCCGCCAGCCGCTTGCCGTCCATGGCCGTCCCGGGCGTGACCGTGTACTTCCCGTATGGCAGATCCTCCACCACTGCCGCCAGCACGATCCCCCCGCCCTGGGGGTCGGCTTCCGGCCTGGCCACCAGGGTTCGGCTTACGTCCCGGCCCTCTATCCGTACCGCCAGGCTGCTGTTCCTATCCAATCCCTCCCCCACGACCTGCACCCGCAGCACCCCTGGCAGCACCCGGACGCTGTATGTCCCTTCCGCCGCAGCCTGCCCCACCGGCGCGCCAGCCGCCCCGGCTCCCGAGCCCTTAGGCGTGAACACCACCCGCAGGCGGTACTCCGTGCTCTCCTGGGGCTTTGCCCGGCCCAACTGCTCCACCGTCCCCACGTCCTCCCATTGAAAGGAGAACGTGCCCGTGGCCCCTTTCCCGAACCACTCCGGCTTACTGCCGAGCATCCGGCTTTCCACCGGTTCCCCCTCCAAAACCGTGGGCACCGTCTCGCCCAAAAAAATCTTAGCGGCAACATCCCGCAGGCCCAGCGTGACCCCTACGTTCGCCTTTGCCTCCGGGAATTCCGCCAGCTGCCGCCCCTCTGCAAACACCCCCGAGCCCTCGCCGCTGACCGCCACCCCGTTGCCCCCCGGAAACGCCATTTTCGCTTCAACGGTCAAGAGCCCCTCCCAGGGCTCCTCCTGGCTGCAGGGCAGCTCGGCCGGCCAGGTGACCGTCCAGCCCCTGCCCGTCAGCACGACCCGCGCCCCGGCTTCCTCCAGGCGCCTGCGCTCCTGCAGCGTGATCGTAAACCGGGGGTCGAGCCGCTCCACGATCTCCGCGCCGTAAGCCCCGGCCGCATACCGCCGGGCCGCTTCCAGACAGGCTTCCGACTCGTCCGGCGCAAAAAAGTGCCCCTGGGCCGGAACGCTTGCCAAAACCTCCCACCCGGCCTTCCCGCAGACAAAGGAGCGCCCGCCCAGCTCCCGCACCCGCTGGACGTTCCTTTGCATCTGCAGGCCGGTGGAGCCGCCCGGGAATTCCCCCGTGGCCAGGATGACCAGGCACACCGGCTTCCCGTCCTTCTCCGCCGCATCGGCCAAGCGCCTGACGGCCGGGGCCAGTGGGCCGTCCTCCTCGTCGGCTGTCAAAACAGCCCAGGGCTCCCGCAGCCCCAAGGGGTCTTCCGTCCAGACCTTGTACTGCAGGGTGAACTCCCGCCCGTCCTCCCGCTGCGTCTGCTGGAGTACCCTCTCGGTTTTGACCTCCTGGCCGTAAGCCCTCATGCCCAAAAGGCTCCCTAGAAGGAGCACCCATGCAAAAAACAGAACTTTTTTCATGAAAAAACCTCCTATCCCGGCCATGATAGCACGGGACAGGCTCAAAATTTGTCAGAGTGGGCCGGGGTTCCTTGCAAGTTTTTCGGGGATGTGCTATACTCTAAAAGCCCTGCACAACAAAGTAAGGAGGCCCTTTATGCCTGATTATAAAAATGAGATCACCCGACGCCGGACGTTCGCCATCATCTCCCACCCCGACGCCGGCAAGACCACCCTCACCGAAAAGTTCCTGCTGTACGGCGGGGCCATCACCCTGGCCGGCATGGTCAAGGGCAAGCGCAACTCCCGCCACGCTGTGTCCGACTGGATGGAGATCGAAAAGCAGCGCGGCATCTCGGTCACCTCGTCGGTGATGCAGTTCCAGTACGGCGGCTACTGCATCAACATCCTGGACACCCCCGGCCACCAGGACTTCTCCGAGGACACCTACCGCACCCTCATGGCGGCGGACAGCGCCGTCATGGTCATTGACGCCGCCAAAGGCGTGGAGGCCCAGACCCGGAAGCTGTTTAAGGTGTGCCGCCTGCGGGACATCCCCATCTTCACCTTCATCAACAAGATGGACCGGGAGGCCCGGGACCCCTTCGAGCTGTGCCAGGAGCTGGAGCACGAGCTGGGCATCGACACCTACGCCGTCAACTGGCCCATCGGCTGCGGCAAGGCGTTCCAGGGGGTCTACGACCGGGAGCGGAAGCGCATCATCCACTTCACCTCCAACGGCGGCTCCAAGGCCGCCACCGCCACCGAGATCGCCCTGGACGACCCGGCGCTGGCCTCTCTCATCGGCCAGGGCTACCGCGACCAGCTCAACGACGAGATCGAGCTGCTGGACGGGGCCTCCTGCGAGTTCGACATGGACCGGGTGCGCCACGGGCAGCTCTCCCCGGTGTTCTTCGGCTCGGCGCTGACCAACTTCGGCGTGGAGCCCTTCCTGGAGGACTTCCTGCGCATGACCACTTCTCCCCTGCCCCGGACGGCGGGAGAGGAGCTCATCGACTCCTTCGACGACGGCTTCTCCGCCTTCGTGTTCAAAATCCAGGCCAACATGAACAAGGCCCACCGGGACCGCATCGCCTTCATGCGGGTGGTGTCCGGCAAGTTCGAGGCGGACAGGGAGGTCTACCACGTCCAGGGGGGCAAAAAGCTGAAGCTCTCCCGGCCCCAGCAGCTCATGGCGGCGGAGCGGGAGATTATTGAAGAGGCCTACGCCGGGGACATCATCGGCGTGTTTGACCCGGGCATCTTCTCCATCGGCGACACCCTCTGCGCCCCCGGCAAGAAGGTCATGTTCCAAGGCATCCCCACCTTTGCGCCGGAGCTGTTCAGCCTGGTGCGCCAAAAGGACACCATGAAGCGCAAGCAGTTTGTAAAGGGCGCCACGCAGATCGCCCAGGAAGGCGCCATCCAGATCTTCCAGGAGGTAAACTCCGGCATGGAGGAAATCATCGTGGGCGTGGTGGGCACCCTGCAGTTTGACGTGTTCCAGTACCGCATGGAGAACGAATATAATGTAGATATCGCCATGTCTACGCTTCCGTACTCGTTTATACGCTGGATCGACAATGAGGAGATCGACCTGAAAACGCTGAACCTGACCTCCGATACGAAAAAAGTCCAGGACATGAAAGGCCGCTATCTGCTGCTGTTCTCCAACCAGTGGAGCATCAACTGGGCCCTGGAGCACAACGAAGGCTTGCTTTTGTCCGAGTTCAGCCAGCAATAATTTTGGAAAGAGGAGACGACCATGGAAAACCAATTCCCCTTCGCTTTTTTAGACAAAGCCACCGACACCCCCATGCCCCTGTCGGAGCTGGTGGACACCTTTGAGGAAATGTGCCGCATCCCGCTGGAAAACGACAACCTCATTTTCGAGACCGTCACCGACAACTTTACCGGCATCGAGCTCTTTTTCTTCACGCTCATCCGCCAGTACCCCAACCCGGACGGCGGCCTTTTCGAGCTGCACCTGGATGTGATTTACGAGCCCAACGAGGCCAATCAGCACTTTACCTGTACCCTCAGCCAGCAGCAAATCGAAGGCGGCTTCTTTGATTTTGTGCGGCACTCCCCCGCCTACCTTTCTGCGCAGAATGAGCGGATTGTCAAGGTGAGCGTGTATTTGGATGAGGTGTAAAGTTTCTGTTTTTATTTACCTTGACAGATGAACTTACACCGTAGTATAATATTTATATAAGTATTTGATAGTTTTGGGGGCAGTCAAATGGAACCGACTTTTGAATGGGATGACGAAAAAGCAAAGCGGAATCTGCAAAAGCACGGTGTCTCTTTTGAAACTGCTACCATGGTTTTCTATGACGAAGGCCGAATAGAAATCTTTGACGAGGCACATAGTATAGATGAAGAACGTTATATAACTATCGGTATGGCTGGCAAAGTCCTTTTTGTGGTCTACACCGAACGTCATGACAATATTCGTCTAATTTCTGCCCGTCCGGCTACTCTGTTAGAAAAGAAGGTGTATTATGATAGTAACTTATAAACGGGACAAAAACACACCTCTCACCGATGAAGAATTGGAAATGCTGTCCAAGGCTGAAAAAATGCCCGTTGTATACGACGAAGATTCCCCCGAGATGACCCCGGAAATGGAAGCCGCTTTCCGCGCCGCGCGCAAAGCCAACCCCCTTCCCCGTGAGCCCCTTACCCTATATGTGGCGCCTGCTACCTTGGAAAAGGTAAAGAGCCTGGGCGAAGATTATCTAGCCTTAGCCGAAAAACTGCTGGATAAAGCGGTAGACGAGTACCAAGAAGCCCTATAAATACCAACGCCCCCGCCAACCCGGCGAGGGCGTTTTCATTCATAAATTTCATCCTCCATCAGTTCTTCCATCGTCACATGAAAGACCTTCGCAAAAGCCCGCAATTCGTAGTCGGCTACCACACGGTCTCCTGTCTCAATGCGGCTGACCGCAACTTGCTCTAAATCTATCCCCTCGACTTGCAGCCTTGCCGCAAGCTGGGTTTGCGTAATTCCCTTGCTGTTTCGGAAGTCGCGTATTTTTTGTCCGCACACATTGCACTTGCCATGGTATTTGTATATTTTCATGGTTGCCATACACTCCGTTTTATTTCAAAGATGCATAATTGTGTGTTGACAATACCATGAAATATGCGGTATACTATTAGAAAGATATATAGATTAAAAATTTAACCATTTGTACAAATCAAGGAGGCAAATTATGACACGCTACGCAATAGATTTAGGCATTGTACTCCGCCAGATACGCCACTACCGCGGGTTCAGCCAAATAGAAGCGGCCAAGGCTCTGGGCGTAAATGTTGCCATGTACGTTTACTACGAAATGGGAAAGATTGTGGATATGCTCATGATGAAAAAATTCTCTGAACTCTTTAGCGTCCCATTGGATGCTTTCTGCCACCCCGAAAAATATGAAGGAAAGTACAATTTCATAGAAACAGACGCCACCGATGCCCCGTAAAACAAAAAGCCCCCGCCACCCGGCGAGGGCCTTTCTATTCTTGAAGGCAAAAGGGTCAGTCTTCCAGTGCTTTTTGCAAATTATCCAGTATCCTGTCAAGCTTTGCTGTCTGTCTTTCTTTGTCAGGCTCCGTTTTCATATCATTGAGAGCATCTAGAATAAAACGGATGAAAGCTTTAAATTGACTATCCGTCATTCCCATAGAATTGCCTCCTTTTCGCAAAACTTAAACGATGATCTCCCCATCCACCGTCCCGGGCAGGGCAGCGGCGTTGGACTCATCCGTATCCACGTGCATAGCCAGCGCATAAGCGGGGTTCACGCGGCAGACCACATCGCCGAAGGTCAGGCTGCGGCCGTTGTAATCGACCTTAACGGAAACAATCTGCTTGTCCACCACGCCGGCTTCCTCGGCCTCGGCGGGGGCAAAATGGATATGGCGCTTGGCCGCAATAACGCCCTTCTCAATGGTGACCTCGCCCTTGGGCCCCTTCAAGGTGCAGCCGGGGGTGCCCTCCAAATCGCCGGACTCCCGGATAGGTGCGGTGACGCCCAGCTTGCGGGCATCGGTCAGGGAAATCTCCACCTGGGTCTCTTTGCGGGTCGGCCCCAAAATGGACATGGACATGGAACCCTTGGGCCCCACAACCTCAACCTTCTCCACGCAGGCGAACTGGCCGGGCTGGCTCAAATCCTTCTTATTGGTAAGCGTAGCGCCCTCGCCGAACAGCACCGCCAAATCGGCATCGGACACATGGACATGATGGGCCGAAGTCTCCACCATAACTTTCATAGAAAACTCCTCCTTAGACACAAAATTTTTGCTTAACTTTATTGTACTACCCCGCCGCGAAAATTTCAACCGTTTTAGATATATTTTTCTCGGGCCACGTCGCACCCCAGCTCGTCGACCTTCTCCCGCAGCTTCAAAAAATCCTCAAAAGCCCCGGGCTTCTGGCTGGGATTGCGCAGCAGCGCCGCCGGATGCAGGGTTGGCATCATCACAACGCCGTTCTTCTCAAAAAACAGCCCATGCTCTTTCGTAATTTTTATATCCGGCTTGATCATCTTCATAGCGGCCACCCGCCCCAAGCACACGATGATTTTCGGCCTTATGATGGCAAACTGAGCCCTCAGCCAGGGCAGGCAGGCTTCCTGTTCCTCGGGCAGCGGATCGCGGTTTTTCGGGGGCCGGCACTTGACGATGTTCGTGATATACACATTCAGCCGCCTGTCCAAATCCACCGCCGCCAGCAGCTTGTCCAGCAGCTGGCCGCCCCGCCCTACGAAGGGCTCGCCCTCCAAATCCTCATGCTCGCCGGGCCCCTCGCCTACCAGCATCACCTTTGCTTGGGGGTTCCCCACCCCGAACACTACGTGGCTGCGCGTGGCGCAAAGGCCGCATTTTTTGCATTGCAGGCAGTCTTCCCGCAAGCCGTCCAAGCCGTTTGTCATACGCTCACTCCATTTCTTTTTTCCGCTTGCGCCTCTTGTACACGATGATGGCCACATACACCGCCAAAAATCCCAGTATGATCGCCACCAGCACCGCCGACTCCCCCGGCCCGCCCATCTTCACTTCGGCCCACAGCTTGTCCACCAAGCTGCTGACCTCCTGGGGTAGGTTCACGAAAATCTGGGTGTTCCGCAGGGTTTCCTCGTCCGGGTAAAAGATGGGGCTCTCGGCGACCTCAGGGCTCAAATACTCCCTTGCCGCCGTCTCAGGGGTGGAGTATCCCACATAATCCATGTTGGCCCCCGCGACCTCCGGGTCGCACAAAAAGTTGATGTACGCCTCGGCCTCGGCCTTGTGCTGGCTGGTAGCAGGAATGCACATGGCGTCCACGAAGAAGTTGGTCCCCTCCTTGGGCACCACGAACCCAATGTCATCGCTGTTCTCCACCAGAATGGCGGCGTCCCCGGCGTAATAGGGGGCCAGCCACGCCTCGCCGCTCTCCATCTTATCAAAAATCTGGTCCATTACGTAAGCCTGCACCAAAGGCTTCTGGCCCTTTAAAAGCTGCGCGGCTTCGTCCCAATCGTCCGGATTAGTGGTGTTCACGTCCATCCCCAGCCGGAACAGCGCAATGGCAAAAGCGTCCCTGGGGTTGTCGAACATCAAAATCTTCCCGGCATATTCGTCGTCCCACAGAGCCTCCCAGCTGTCGGGCTCCTCCACGTACTGCTTGTTGTAGAACATCCCCACCACGCCCCAGGTGTAGGGCACCGAGTACACGCTGCCTGGGTCATAATTGGGGTCGCGGAACTGCTCGTCGATATACTCATAATTGGGGATATTGTCAAAGTTAAGCGGAGCCAGCCGGCCCTCGTTTATGAGCTTTGACACCATGTAATCCGAGGGGATGATGATGTCGTAATCGGCTCCGCCCCCCGCCAGCTTCGAGTAAAGGGACTCGTTGCTGTCAAAGGTGGTATAGTTCACCCCAATGCCCGTGCGGCGGGTAAACTCGGCGTTGACGTCCATCGAATCATCCGTGCCGTTGGCGATATACTCGCCCCAGTTGTACACGTTAATGGTCACGCCCTCCTCCGCCGAGGCCGTCACCCCAAGGCCCCAAAGGGCACAGACGCAAAGCAAAAACGCAAGGATTCTCTTCATCTATGCATCCTCCTTTGCCGCTTTCTGTGCCCGGCTCTGCCGCACGTTTATCACAATGAGCAGGGCCATCACCACCGCAAAAAGCACGGTGGAAAGGGCGTTGATCTCCGGGCTGACGCGCTTGCGGGTCATGGAGTAGATATAGATAGGCAGGGTCTGCGTAGTGCCGCTGGTAAAGTAGCTGATGACAAAATCGTCAATGGACAGCGTAAACGCCATGATCATCCCGGTCACCACGCCGGGCAGAATCTCCGGCAGCACCACCTTAAAGAACGCCTGCACCGGCGGGCAGCCCAAATCCTGCGCCGCTTCGTAAAGGTTGGGGTCCATCTGCCTAAGCTTCGGCAAAACCGACAGGATCACATATGGCAGGCAGAAGGTGATGTGCGCCGTAATCAGCGAGCCCATTCCCAAGCTGCGCCCCCCAAAAAGCCCCACCGCAAACACGAAAAGCAGCATCAGGGAAACGCCCGTCACAATCTCCGGGTTGACCATGGGGAAATTGGTGATGTTCATCATAATGCGCTGGGGCAGCCGCTTCATGGAGTTGATGCCAATGGCTGCCACCGTCCCCAGCACGGTGGACGCCGCCGCCGCGATCACCGCAATGAGCAGGGTGTTGCGCAGGGCTTCCAGAATCAGCCGGTCTTCAAAGAGCTTCTCGTACCACTTCAGCGAGAACCCGCTCCACACGGTGCGGCTGGCGGTCTCAGTGTCGTTGAAGGAGAACACGATAAGCACCAAAATCGGCGCATACAGGAATAAAAACACAAGGAAAGTATATATCCGGCCTCCGGTTTTTTTCATAGCAGCATGCCCCCTTCCCCGGGCTCCCCGTCGTCAAACTGGTTCATGATGCCCATGCAGATCAAAATAATGACCATCAGAACCAGCGAGATCGCCGAGCCCAAATTCGGGTTGTAGGCGCTGCCTAAGAACTGCATATCGATCAAGTCGCCGATAAGCAGGTTGGCCCCGCCGCCCAGCATCTTGGAGATGATAAAAGTGCTCACCGCCGGCACAAAGACCATGGTCACCCCGGAGATGATGCCCGGCATGGACATGGGCACCACGACCTTGAGAAAGACCTGGCGGGAGTTTGCACCCAAATCCTCGGCGGCCTCAATGACGCTCTTGTCGATCTTCGTCAGCACCGAGTACAGGGGCAGGATCATGTACGGGATATAATTGTATACCATACCCAGCACCACGGCCCCGGCGGTGTTGATCATGTGCACCCCTGGCAGGCCGAAAGCTTTCAGCGCTGCGTTTATCAGGCCGTTGTCTTCCAGCAGGGTCATCCATGCGTAGGTGCGCAGGAGGAAATTCATCCACATAGGCAGCATCACCAGCATGACCATGACGCTCTGCCGCTTCTCGCTCATTTTGGAAATGATGTACGCCAGGGGGTAGCCCATCAGCAGGGAAATCAGCGTGGCCACGGCCCCCAGCCAGATGGAGCGCAGGAACACGTTGGAATACTGCCCCACGCTCAAAATATTTTCTAAGGTAAACTGCCCCTCCCGGTCGGTAAACGCAAACCACGCTACCAAGAGCATGGGCAGCACAATAAAAATCGTCATCCACACGGTGTAGGGTGCGGAGAGCAGCTTCGACCTAGTTTTCATCGTCCGCGCCCTCCTCCGCCTGTATATCCTGATCCATCTCGTCGGAGAAGGTGCTGTAGTCGCCGAACCGGCCGGAATATTCCGACTTGCTCATAACATGGATGTCGTCCGGCGTCAGGGACAGCCCGATGCGGTCGCCTACGGCCCTATAGTCGGTGGACTGGATCATCCACTTGAACCCGGCCACATCCACAATGATCTCGTAATGCACGCCCTTAAACGTCACCGCAGTGACCTCGCCGGTAATATGCGTCGAGTCCGCCTGCACCACGTCGATGTCCTCCGGGCGTATGACCACGTCCACGGGGGTGTTCTTCCCAAACCCGCCGTCCAGGCACTGGAACGTGTGGCCAGCAAAACGCACGCTGTAGTCCTCCAGCATGAGGCCGTCCAGGATGTTGGACTCGCCGATGAAATCCGCCACGAAGGCGTTTTTCGGCTCGTTGTAAATATCGGTGGGCGAACCAATCTGCTGGATATCGCCGCCGTCCATAACCACCACGGTGTCGGACATGGAAAGGGCTTCCTCCTGGTCGTGGGTGACGAACACAAAGGTGATGCCCGTCTGCTGCTGTATCTTCTTGAGCTCCACCTGCATATCCTTGCGCAGCTTCAAATCCAGGGCCCCCAAGGGCTCGTCCAGCAGGAGCACCTTGGGCTCGTTGGCCAAAGCCCGGGCGATGGCCACCCGCTGCTGCTGGCCGCCCGAAAGCTGCCCCACGCCCCGGTGGGCAAACCCCGAGAGGTTCACCATAGCCAGCATCTCGTGGACGGTTTTCTTGATCTCCTTCTCGCTCTTTCCCTTAATGCGCATCCCGAACGCAATGTTGTCATAGACGTTCAAATGCGGGAACAGCGCGTATTTCTGGAAGATCGTGTTGACCTCCCTCTTATGCGGCGGCAGGGCGGTGATGTTTTTCCCATAAAAAAACACATCCCCTGCATCCGGCTGGATGAAGCCCCCAATGGTACGCAGCACGGTGGTTTTCCCGCACCCGGAAGGGCCCAGCAGCGTCACGAACTCCCCGTCCCGTATATCGAGATGGAAGCCCCCGAGCACCTGCTCTCCGCCGTAAGAAACAGCGATGTTCTGTAGAGATAGAATGTTGTTCAATTTTCCTGCATCCCCTTTGCGAAATAGTAGTTGCGTGTCTTTGTTATTCACACAATAACCCGGCCCCGCTGAGGAAGGAACAGGGCCGCTTTTATAGGCGCGCCCACCTCCTTGGAGGCCCGCCTTTTTTCAGATGCAAACGCAATGAGTACACTATACGAAAAATTGCCCTTTTTGTCAATGGGTTTTTGAATTTTTACAGAGAAAGTGCTGTAGGAGTACAATACATATTGGACAGAGAAGAAAGAAAAAGGTAGAAGGATG
>CANTDZ010000013.1 GCA_947652665.1 uncultured Clostridia bacterium | reverse complement strand
TTGCCGCTTTTCGCACCTTACTCAAAAGGTTTTTGCCTATTGGTACAGGTTCTTAAAGTTGTGTCTTGTATTAAAACCGCCTATCTCCTCATAGCAGTACTGAATATACGACTTCACCGTTTTCAGCAACCCATTCACATAGGTGCCCTTACGGCCTTTGCCTACCATGTATTTAGCAAACCTCCGCACCACTCGGGGTCACTCCCTCCAGCGTGTCAAAGCTCATAATATCCCCACAAAAGCGCAAAAAGAGACCAAAGCTATTCCGATTACCTCCTTAATGGTCTCAGGGGTATACTTCCTAACCTCGATCTCAAATAAATGACTCTGTTCTGACTTTGCAATAAATGTCGACAAATTACACCAAAAGCTTATTCTTCGTCCTCATCCTCCGGAGCGTCCCAGTTATGCCAGACATTCTGGACATCGTCGTTATCCTCCAGCAGGTCCAGCATCTTCTGCATCTTGATGACAACCTCCGGGTCCTCAATAGCCGTATAAGTATCCGGCACCATCTCCACCTCGGCAGAGACGAATTCATAGCCTTTTTTCTCCAAATCCTCGCGCACGCCGCTGAAATCGGAAGGCTCGGTGGAAATCTCGAACACGTCCTCATCCGCGGAGAAGTCGGAAGCGCCGGCCTCCAAAGCATCGGACATGACCGTGTCCTCGTCTAAGCCCTCGCGCTCGATGACAATGACGCCTTTCTTATTGAACATGAAGGACACGCAGCCGGTAGTACCCAGGTTGCCGCCGTACTTGTCAAAGGCATGGCGCACATCGGCAGCTGTGCGGTTGCGGTTATCGGTCAGGGCTTCGACGATCACAGCCACGCCGCAAGGGCCGTAGCCTTCATAGGTCACGTCTTCGTAGTTGTCGGCGTTGCCGTCACCGGCGGCCTTTTTGATAATGCGCTCGATGTTGTCATTGGGAACGTTTGCCGCTTTCGCCTTGGCGATGCAGTCCCGCAGGCGGGAGTTAGCGGCAGGGTCGGCGCTGCCGCCCTCTTTGACGGCCACTGTCAGCTCGCGTCCAATCTTGGTAAAGATTTTCGCCTTCGCACCATCGGCCTTTTCTTTTTTCCTCTTGATATTGTTCCATTTAGAATGTCCTGACATATTGTACCCTCTTCCTTCGAAATTTGCCTCTAGTTATGATATCACATCCTGGAAAGGATTTCAACCCCGAGCCCTGCCGCTTTTTTCTGCGCTGCTACCTGGTTTTCCCGGCCCCGGTCGGTGGAGTCCCAGACCACGCATCCTACAAGCTCTGTATTCATCACGCTAAACGCCCGCTTGAGCTGGTATGTAGTCACCTCCACGCCGAAATCTTCCTCGGAGCCCATAGCCAGCAGCAATACGGCCTCCCGGTGTTTTTTAATGGGCGGCCGCTTATTCAGCGAGAACCGGGCTTCAAAATACCGCTGCGTCCGGTCCAGCAGGGCTTTCATAGGGGCCGGAAAGCTGGCGTTGTATACAGGCGATGCCACCACCACCAAATCGCTCTTGCGGAACGCTTTATCAAAGCCGTCCAGATCCGGGAACCTGCACCCTTCCTTTTTGGCGCATTCCCCGCAGGCCACACAGGGCTTCGGCTGCAAGGAATACAGATCCAGTTCCTGGACTTCCCAATCCTTCTCGCCCTTAAAGCCCTCTAAAAAGCTCTCAACAAGCTTTCTTGTATGCCCATGCCCGTTTGGGGAACAGAACAGCACTAATACCCGCTTTTTACTTTCAAACAGTCCCATAAAGTCGATCCTTTCTTTCTGCCTTTCCCCTATTATACCTCCAGATAGCCTATCTTGCAAGTGCTGAATATGCAAACAAATCATGACAACAAATATATAGTACCGACAGTCCGCATATTTTTTCTTGCTATTTCCCCCGCCTAATGCTATAATCTGCAAGAACGCGCCTGCACGGAGGGGTAAACCGGGCGGGCAAAACCATTTGCTATCAAAACAGGAGGGCAGGAAAAAATGAGCATCTTTTCAAAAATCAACAGCTTTTTGTTCCCCGATTCCAAGGAATACGAAAAGCTGGGCGTGAAGAAAGCCGTAGCCTTGGGCTTCCAGCACGCTTTCGCCATGAGCTGTGCCACGATCCTTGTGCCGCTGCTCACCGGGCTGGACGTGGGCGTGGCCCTATTCTGCGCCGGTGTCGGCACGCTGATCTTCCATCTGTGCACGGGCGGCCGTATGCCAACTTTCTTAGGCAGTTCCTTCGCCTTTATTTCCGCCATCTGCGGGGTAGTGGGCAACTCGGCCTTTGGGGCTACCAAAGACGAGCAGATCGCAGCGGCTATGGGAGGCATCATCGTATCTGGCATCTTCTACTTGCTGCTGGCCCTGGTCATCCGCATTTTCGGCAAAGGGCTCATTGATACCCTGTTCCCTCCGGTAGTACGGGGCGTGGGGATCACCTTGATCGGCCTGAACCTTGCTTCTACGGCTATTTCCAACATCCAGACCCAGTATGGGCCGGATGGCAGCGCCCTCTCCCCCTTCGGCGAGGGCTACGATATGCCCACCTATGTTTGGGCCTGGGTAATCGCCGCGCTGGTGTGCCTGCTGGCCGTGTTCCTTTCCAGCTGCGGCAAGGGCATGGTGAAAATGTCTTCGATTGTCATTGCCTTGGTCAGCGGCTATGTGGTGACCCTTATTGTCACTAAGACTGGCATCGCCCCCCAAAGTTTGATGGACACCAGCGTCATTGCAAATTACGGTTGGTTACAGGCGCCCCACTTTGTGCTGCCTACTTTTAATATCACAGCTATCGGCATGATTGCGCCTATTGCTATCGTGACCTGCGTGGAGCACGTCGGCGACGTATACGCTAACGGCGCGGTGGTAAACAAGAAGTTCACCGAAAGGCCCGGCCTGCACCGCACCATGATGGGCGACGGCCTGGCAACTGTCTTCGCTGGATTTGTAGGCGGCCCTCCCAACACCACGTACAGTGAAAACACCGCTGTACTGGCCGCTACTGGCAATTATAATCCCGCTTCCTTACGCATTGCCGCTTTAATTGCCATCGTGGTCAGCTTCTTTGGAAAGGCCATTGGCGTTATCCAGTCCGTGCCCAACTGCGTGCTGGGCGGAGCGTGCATCGTGCTGTATGGCATGATCGCTTCTGTAGGCCTGCGCACCCTGGTGGAGAACCATGTGGACTTCACCAAAAACCGCAACCTCTGCATCGCCGCCGTAATGCTGGTCCTGGCGATTGGCGGGGCTGTCATTGGCAATGCCACGTTCAGCTTCTCCAATATTGGACTGGGAATCATCGTAGGCATCATTCTGAATCTCATCATCCCCAGCGCAGAAGAGCACGGCAAGGGGCTGGTGGCCCATGTTGTGGATAAGGACGAAGTGCTCCCGGAACGCAAGGACGCGGATCGGTAAATCTTCACTGTAAAGCAGGAAAGGCCCGGGGCTAACCCGAGCCTTTCTTTTTATCCCCCAACAAAAAATGCAATAGCTTGTCACAATCGGGCAGGCTAAACCGTATATAGGGCAGAAAGGAGGTTGAACCCCGTGGAGGATAGGAAAGACGAGGAAGTGGTCGCACGGCAGGGGCCCAGCGTGTTCCGGCTGGCTTTTGCCCAGCTGCGAAGCAAGTCCGACGCCGAGGATGTGTTCCAGGAGGTGTTCCTGCGGTATGTGGAAAAGACGCCGGAATTTGAAAGCTCGGAGCACGAAAAAGCATGGTTCTTGCGGGTGACGCTCAACTGCTGCCGCAATGTGTGGCGGGCTCCCTGGCACAGGCGGAATGTCCCTTTGGAGGATGGCCTTCCCTTTGAGACCCGCGACCAGTGGGACCTGCACCAGGAGCTTTTGCGCCTGCCGCAGAAATACCGGGTAGTGCTGCATCTGTTTTACTGGGAGGATATGCCTACCGAAGAGATTGCGCGGATCACCGGCTGTTCCCCCGCCGCCGTACGCAAGCGCCTGGAGCGCGCCAGGGGCATGATGAAGGAGATACTTGAAGAGGAGGGCTTAGAGAATGTTTAGGCAGACTTACGATTCTATGAACAGACAGTTGGTACCGGAGAAGCAGTTGGTGGAAACCACGCTGCGCTACATGGAGGACGCCCGTAATGGCATACGCTGGGTTGCCCCGGTACGGCACAAGCGGGGCCTTTCAACAGTGGTTGCATTGGCTGTGGTGCTGTGCATCTCCCTGACCGCCGTAGCCGCCGCTGTGCCCGGGTTCCGAGAAATGCTGTTCCAGTCAGGGTCGGCCGTGGGCGAGAGCCTCACCCCTGTCCTGGCAGAAGCCGAAAACAACGGCTTCCGCTTGGAAGTGCTGGGCACGATGAATACGGAAGATACGTTTTCTGTGTATTTTACTTTGCAGGATACGGAGGGCAAGGACCGCTTAAGCAAGTCGACTATGCTTGATTCCATTGTTCAGCTCAACGGCGATTACCCGGAAGACGGCGTACAGCGGGCCCAGGGTGCCCAGTGGTATGAGCGCGTGCTGGAATACGACCCTGCTACACAAACTGCCTTATGCCGTCTGGATTTTGATTCTAATGGGACGTATGATGTATCCGGCAGTACAGTAAAGTTGAATCTGGTACAGGGCACGCGTACCATAGAAACCCAGGATTATATCCCGCTGGAGGTAGGCAGCTCCGAGTCGGAAACCCTGCCCGTATATGGACATTATGGTTATGCCGAGGGAGATGAAACGCCCACCTACATCCGGCTCGACGGGCCCCTGCCTCCTGCCAAAACGGGGAGATGCCCGGAATACTCTTTGTCTGAGTGGGAAGACATGGACTTTACAGGCTTCGAGGCAAACTTCCACGTCCTAAAGCCCAGCGACGGGTACACCTTGCCCGGAGCGGAGGATATCCGCATAACCGCCTCTGGCTTTGTAAACGGCAAGTTCGGCATCCAGGCCTACCTGCCTGGCAAATCCGGCTACAGCAACCCTTATACGGATTTTGACATTATCTGCGCGGAGGCCGGGAAAGGCAGGGAAATTGCCGAAAGGATGATAGAGCTCCGAAAAGAAGGAGGCAACAGCGAGGAAATTTATCAGTACCGTTCCTTCAAAAGCGCAAGCATGATATCATTCGACCTTGACAGCAAGGGCCGGACGGTTGCCGGGCCTGGCTACAATGCGCCGGGATATACGGATTTCTTATTTGAGATAAACCCCAACGAACTGGAAAATTACGAATTCTTCGCGTATACTATAACCCGCGAAGAAACGGACATCGGCACCCAGATAGAATTCCCCCTCGGGGAAGCCCTGCCGGATTCCCTGGCCGTCTACGGCCCCATGCTGGTGGGCGATGTGCGCATTGACAAGCTGGAGATCACACCCATGGGCGTGTTCATCAGCGGATATCGGGACGACGAGGTCCACTATAAGGGCGTTGGGAGCATACGGGATGTGGAGCTGGTATGCGGCGATACAATCGTACCCTATCGTGTTTTGAAAAATAGCGGGTACTTTGAAAGCCAGCGCTCTTTGACTGGCTACGGAGAATGTATCACTACTTATATGGTAGGCTCCGTGCGGTACCTTACAGACGCGCAGCCGGTAGACGCCAAGGAGGTCACGGCCCTGCGGATCAACGGGGTGGAGAAAGAACTGCCGGGTACCAACGCGTCCGAGGGTTATGAAGCCCTGTGGCAGGCCGGGATGGACATAAGAGAAGTCACCTTGATGGGAACCGACGGGCTGCGCATTACGGGCACCAATGTGAATGCGGAAAAAATCCAGACCGTGCAGGTTCTGTGCGAAGGAGAAACCATTGATGCCGACTCGGAAGGCAGCTTTGGCGGAGGCACTGCTTACGCTTGGACGCAAGAGCCAGAAGAAACCAACGCCAATAAATCCCAATCCGCACATTACCGCCTGCAGAAAACGGTAGACCCCGATAAAGTGACCGGGGTAGAAATAAATGGGATTCTGATAACAGAAATCGGCCAGACAAAATTTTAAGTGATAGAAAAGCCCGGCCCTCAAAAGGGGCTGGGCTTTTCCTTATCATGCCTGGTTGCGCCGGGCGCGCAGATAGTCTTCCAAAATTACAGTAGCAGCAACGGCGTCCACTACCGCCTTACGCTTTTTGCCCCGGGTATTGGTTTCGTTCAGATAGCCATGGGCGGTGATAGTGGTGCCCCGCTCATCGCACAAAGCTACGGGTAAGCCCGTGGCTTCCTCCAGCCGGGCGGCCATCTGCCGGGCGTTCTGGGCCGATTCGCCCTCTGTGCCGTCCATATTTCTCGGCAGGCCCACGACCAGCTGTTCGGCCCCGGCTTCTTTTGCGGCCAGCGCGACCTTCTCCACCAGGCGCTCCGGGTCGCGCTCCGTGATGACAGACAAGGGCGAAGCCAACACCTCCCCCCTATCGCACACGGCCAGACCGGTACGGGCCTTGCCTAAGTCTACAGAGAGGATGATCATACGGGCGCGGCCTCCCCAAAGTTAAATATGACAGGCGGACGGCTTAGTTCTTCTGGCAGGTGGGACATATCGTTCACCATCTCCCAACGGAGCACGCCGTTTTCTTCTTTCAATACGCTTACGCCAGTATTGCCGAACACTGTACTCTCCCGTATGCCGGCTAGCGACCCGGACACCACCCGCGCATACAAGGTGCGGATTGCCCCGCCGTGGGTAGCTACGGCCACCGTTTTGCCCCGCTCTTTTTCTATGATGCGGTCGAAAGCGGCATTTACGCGGTCATACACCTGGTCCATGGATTCGCCCCCGGGGAACTGGCACTGGTCGGGAGCCTCATCCCAGGCCTTAGCCGCCACGGGGAACTTCACTGCGATCTCGCCCAAAAGAAGGTTCTCCATCTCCCCCACGTCAATTTCAGACAAGCCCTCATCCGCCTGAATAGGCAGGCCATGGAAGCGGTTGATAGCCTCAGCGGTTCTATAGGCCCGGGTGAGGGGGCTGGAGTAAACCGCATCTATGTGAATATTGCGGAAGCGCAGGGAGAGCAAATCCAACTGCTGCTCTCCCTGGGGGCTTACGGGCGCGTCGAAGCGCCCTTGGAAGCGCCCCCCCAGATTCCCCGTAGACTGGCAATGCCGCACGATATAAACAGTTGTTACCATGGACGTATACCTCCAGTTAACTCCGACAGGCTTTGAATGCCCTGCTCGTGCATAAATTTCAGCAGGCCTTCGAGGATTTTTTGGGGCGCGTAAGGGTCGGTAAAGAGCACGGTGCCGATCTGTAAAGCCGTCGCCCCCGCCAACAGCATCTCCACAGCGTCCTGCCAGGTGGAAATGCCGCCCAGGCCTACAATGGGGATCTTGACTTTCTGGGCTGTCTGCCAAACCATGCGCAGCGCGACAGGCAGCAGCGCCGGGCCCGAAAGGCCGCCCGTGTTGTTGTGGATGATGGGCCTGCGGGTGCGTATGTCGATTCGCATACCCGTCAGCGTGTTGATAAGGGACACGGCATCGGCCCCCGCCGCCTCGGCTGCCAGGGCCATCTCAGAAATGTCGGTGACATTGGGCGACAGCTTCACCATAAGCGGCTTCTTGCAATGCTTGCGAACCTCGCTGGTAATGCCGAAAACACCCTCCGGCGTGGTGCCAAACTGCACGCCGCCCTGCTTCACATTGGGGCAGGAAATGTTCAGTTCGACCATGTCCACGCAGGTGTCATTAAGCTTTTCCACCGTAGCGCAGTAGTCCTCCGGAGCATTGCCCGCTACATTTGCTACGATGCGTGTGCCCTGCTTCGACAGCCACGGCAAGTCCTCCTGAACGAAGTGGTCAACTCCAGGGTTTTGCAGTCCCACGGCGTTGAGCATCCCGCCCGGCGTTTCCGTCACCCGGGGCGGCGGGTTGCCAGGACGCTCTTTTATGGTGATGCCTTTGCAGGATATCCCGCCCAGCACAGAGAGAGGGTAAAGCTCCCCGTACTCCCGGCCAAAGCCAAAGGTGCCTGAGGCTGCTATGAGCGGGTTTGCGAAATCGACCCCAGCTACCTGAACTTTCATAGAAAGGCGGATGACACGGGGCTCCTTCTCCAGCAGGACCCCCTCCCCATCGTCCAGGCGGAGAACCGCGCAATGGTTTTCCGTCTCGTATTGACGGCACTTTTCTTCGGTGCTGGCGTCCTGCTTTTGCAGCTTGCTGTAGTGGGGCAGAATCTGGATGTCCGTTAAGCCCAGGCCAGCGCGGTCTTGCAGGCCTACAAAGTTGAGGTCCGGCAAATAACGGTCGATAAGGCCGATGGTTTGCTCCAGCACCAGCGCCCCGGCGCTCCATCCAATCAGAAGGCCCTGCTCCGCGATTCGGCGCAGCACATCCCCGCCGTTATGCTGGCGGATGGAATGCAGCAAATAATAGGGATTGCCGCCTATTAATTCAACCACGCCATACTGCAAAAGCGCTTCGGCAGGCTGGGTGTCAAAATCAAAGATTTCGGTTTCCAAACCCAGATAGGAGAGCTGTTTGCAGCAGCGTTCGACATGGTAGTTTTTTTCTTTGTACTGCGGGTCGGCTGTCACCACCAAGGCGGCCTTTTGGGCATGGCCCACATATTTTTGAGCCTCCCGAAGCAGTTCGTGGCTGGTTAAGCCGTTTGAACACAATAGGATCATAGCGTCCTCCTTTTACAAAACCACCCGGCGGCTGTCAAACACCGGGCCGTCTTTGCACACGTGGCCAAAATACTGCGAACCGTCCTCCCGCAGAAGGGGCGTAGCGCAGCCCAGGCAGGCTCCGATGCCGCAGGCCATGCGCTCCTCCAGAGAAAGGTAGCAGGGCACCTGGCGGCTTTCGGCCAAGGCTTTCGCCGCCCGGAGCATCGGCGTGGGGCCACAGGCAAAGACCACGTCGAAGTCCTCCTGTTCGGCCAATTCGGTGACAAGGCCGTGGTGGCCATAAGAGCCGTCGTCGGTGGCGATGGCGGTTTTGGCCCCGGCAGCCCGGAAGTCTTCCTCTAAAATCACAGCACTTTTATTGCGGAAGCCCAAACAAGCTACGGCCTTGTCGCCCAGCGCCGCCGCACAGCCCAGCAAGGGCGGCACGCCGATCCCGCCGCCGATGAGCAGGGTCTTCTTCGTCTTATCAAGGGGGAAGCCTTGGCCCAGAGGGGCTAAAATTTCCAGCTCGTCGCCGGGTTCGCAGTCAGCCAATTCCGCCGTTCCCTGCCCCCGTATCTGGAATACAAACCGCAGCCAGCCGTTTTCCTTCTCTATGCCGCAGATGGAAATGGGCCTGCGCAGCGTGTGCCCCGGCAGGCGTATTTGGGCGAACTGTCCAGGGGCGGCATTTTCCGCCAAACCCTCGCACTCAAACACAAAATCAAACACATCTTCCGCCAGCCGCCGGACATCCCGGAGGCGGCAGGGCAATGAATCAAATTTTTTCATGGCGGCTCCCTTCGCTTTACTGGGGCAGAATAATCTTGCCCACGCAGCCCATAATTTCGTCACGCATACGCTCGGCCTCGCGGCGGGCGGCGCCAGCGTAATCTTGAGGATCGCAGTTTTCTTTCTGCCAGGCGCACATGATGGCGCGGGAAGAATTGACAATAGCCCCTAAGCCGTTTTGGTCAAAGCCTTGTGCCACGTCCTCTGCCGCGCCGCCTTGAGCTCCATAGCCAGGGACTAGGAACATGGTATTGGGCAGGGCCGTGCGGAGTTCCTTAAGCTGCTTGGGGTAAGTGGCCCCAACCACCGCACCGACGCCGCTATAGCCATATTTCCCGGGCAATTTCAAGCCCCACTGCTGGCACATATTGCCCATGGCACGGTAAAGGGGCTCGTACATGGCATGGAGCATCTGATCCTGGAACTCGCCAGAGGAAGGGTTCGATGTCTTGGCCAGGACGAAGATGCCCTTATCCTTCCCTGCGCACACGGTCAGCAGGGGTTCGATGCCGTCAGTGCCCAGGTAGCCGTTTACGGTCAGAGCATCTGCGCCGAAGGCTTCGAAGGTCTCGCCCTCCACGTCGGTCTCGCCCAGGTGGCCGGCGGCGTAGGCCTGCATGGTCGCGCCGATGTCGTTACGCTTGCCGTCGGTGATGACAAACAACCCCTTTTCCTTCGCATAGGCGATGGTTTCCGTAAGGGCCTTTACTCCCTGCCAGCCGTACATCTCATAGTAGGCCGCCTGGGGCTTTACGGCCGGGACGACGTCGCACAGCCCGTCAATGAGCCCTTTGTTGAAAGCCAGCAGGGCATCCGCCGCGCCTTCCAGGGTCTTGCCGTACTTCCGGTAACTTTCCTCCCGAATGTACTCCGGTATGTAGCTAAGCTTGGGGTCCAAGCCTGCCACCGTGGGGTTTTGCTTCTCGGCCATTTTTTCCAGCAGCCTGTCCATTGACATTGTAAGCACTCCTTTTTTATTTTAATTGTTAGTGGTTGTCAAATACTTTCTTCCCCTGCAGGAACGTGACGGCCACACGCCCCCGCAGCGTCATCCCTTTAAAGGGCGTGTTCCGGCTTTTGCCGTGGAGCTTTTCCGGGTCTACCGTCCAATGCCCCATGGGGTCAAACAAAACGATGTCGGCACTTGCGCCCACTTGCAGCGTGCCTGCCTCTATACCCAGTATACGGGCGGGAGCCGTGCTCATTTTTTCGACAATCTCCGACAGGCTCAAGACACCTTCCAAGGCGGTGAGCGCCGCGCAGAGGGAAGTTTCCATTCCAATAGAACCGTTGGGTGCGGTGTAGAAGTCGGCTTTTTCTTTGGGGGTGTGGGGCGCGTGGTCGGTGGAAATAGCGTCGATCGTCCCATCTTTCAAGGCCTCGATGAGGGCTTGGCGGTCGTCCTCGCCGCGCAGGGGCGGGTTCATGCGGTAATCGGCGTCACGGGCGCGGAGGGCCTCGTCGGTGAGCAGAAGATAGTGGGGGCAGGTTTCCGCCGTCACCGTCACGCCCCGGCGCTTGTAGTCCCGTATCATCTCCACCGAGCCCTTTGTGCTTACATGGCAGATGTGGATCGGCGCGCCAACGGAAGCGGCAGCTGCCAGTTCACGGGCAGTGCCGCAGTCCTCGGCGGCGGCAGGGATACCCGGTACCCCCATGTCCTCCGACACGTTCCCTTTATGCATCAAGCCGCCCTTTGCCAACTCCAAGTCCTCGCAATGGGCGCAGATTTTTAGGCCTAGTTTCGGCGCCTGCTCCAGGGCCTCCAGCAGTAAGCGGGAATTCCCCACCGGCACGCCGTCGTCGCTTAGGGCGATGGCCCCGGCTTCTTTCAGGGCAGCCAGGTCGGTGAGCTCTTCCCCGCGCATTCCCTTGGTCACGCAGGCCGTGGTGTATACGTGGGCGTCCGCAGACTGGGCACGCGCCAACAGCTCGCGCACCAGCGCAGGCGAGTCCATAGCCGGGCGGGTATTGGGCATGGCCAGCAGGCTGGTGACCCCTCCGGCCGCAGCCGCTTTGCAGGCAGTAAACAAGTCCTCTTTATAGGTGAGCCCCGGGTCGCGCAGATGCACATGCATATCTACAAGCCCCGGCGCAGCCGTGAGCCCTGCGCAGTCCAGGACTTCCCCGGCTTCTGCCACGCGGCTGAAAAGGTCCTCGCCGATTTCTGCGATCTTCCCGTCTTTCAGGAAGATATCCCCCACCATATCCAGTCCCTGGGAAGGGTCAAGGATGCGGGCGCGTTTGAGCAAGACTGTCATGGAATGCCACCCCTTTTAATTAAAAATACCCATGTCTAAGAATAGATGCTGTACGATCCATTTGGTAAGCGATAACAATTCGCGGCCATAATACTCCGGGAACAGCAGCGGGTCGGTTTCCGCCACCAAGCTATAGGCGGTAAACCCCGCGTTTTCTGCCAGCTGGAGCGCCCGGAACATATGGAAGCTCTGGGTGACCACGGCCACTTCGGTACGCAGGCCTTCCTCCTGCGCAATCTCCATAGCATAAGCCATATTCTCCCGGGTGTTGTGGGACTTGTCCTCCATATAGATGCGCCCGGCATCGATGCCCCGGCGCATCAGGGCGTTCTTTTGGGTGAGGGATTCGGGGCAGGGCTCGTTGCCCCCCTGTCCACCGGTGACGATGCACTGAGCATCCGGGTTTTCCAGAAGGTACTCCGCCGCCTTGTCCACGCGGCCGGTGAGGCTCACGCCCATGCGCTCGGCGCTGTAAATCTGCGCCCCCAGCACAATCACATTGGCCCCCTCCGGCGGGGTGCGGAACTGGACGGAAAACATCAAGCCCGTCAGTGCCGCTGACCAGCAAAGCCCCAGCAAATACCCGATTGCCAGCACCCGCGCGCAGATTTTCTGCCAGCCCCCCGCCTCCACGAACCGGCGGTAAAGCAGCAGCAGTGCGATCCCCAAACCGCAAACGCCAAAGCCAAAACACGCGCCCAGGCGGAATCCCCCATGGGCGATGGGCAGCAAGAACCATATACAGCCGGCGCTGCACAGCACACAGCCTACTATTTTCAAAATAAAGCGGACTTTCTTCATAGGCATCCTTTCTTCGATAGCACCTCTACACACGATACAACTTTATTATACAACATTTTCCCCCTCGGGTAAACCCTTTCCCCGCGAAAAGAATCCCCGGCGGCCTGGTTTTTTCCGTGCAGGACGCCGGGGATGGGTTCCAAAAATTTATTCCACTTCGATAAGCTCATAGTCCTTGCTGCCAAAGCCCAGCTTGGCAGCGGCTTCGATGGTCAGGGTGCCGTTGCGGCTCTCGATACGCTCCAGCAGATGGGCCTGGCCGGGGTCATCCTTGGCGGCGTATACCAGATCAATGCAAGCTTGGTCGATGGCCACCGGGTCCAGGGAGACCAGGATGCCGATGTCCTTCATGCAGGGGTCTTCGGCTACGGCACAGCAGTCGCAGTCCACGGACATATTCTTCATTACGTTCACGTAAGCGGCGTTGCCTTTGAAGAACTCTACGACAGAGGACGCGGCATCGGCCATGGAACGCAGGAAGGAATCGTGGTCCGAGGACCAAATCTGTGCCGGATCGCCGGCGCCGTGGATATAGGCCTTGCCAAAGGACGATGCAACGCCAATAGAAAGCTGCTTGATAGCCCCGCCGTAGCCGCCCATGGGATGGCCTTTAAAGTGGGAGAGCACCAGCAGGGACTCATAATTCTTCAGGTTCTTGCCCACATAGTTCTTCTTGATCTGCTGGCCGTTCGGGATATCCAGCTCCAAATCGGGGCCTTCGGCGTCCAGGAGGTCAAAGTCGAAGTACTCGTCCCAGCCGTGGAGGGAGATGGCTTTCAGATGCTTCTCGGTGGTATTGCGCTCGCCCTCATAGGCCGTGTTGCATTCGGTGACGGTGCCGCCTACGAAGTCCACTACCGGCTTCCAGAAGTCCGGGCGCAGGAAATTCTGGTTGCCTACCTCGCCGGAGTGTACCTTGATGGCCGTCTTGCCAGGCAGCTCCTTGTTAAGGAGTTTGAAAAGCTCCAGCACTTTTTCAGGGGTGATAGTCTTAGAGAAATATACTTTAGAACTCATAGGGCTCACGTTCCTTTCCTTGTATCTGGATTTTCCAATATTTTAGCATGGACAAGGCCCAAAAGCAAGGTATACAAAAAAGAATTTACATTTGAAAACAGCTTGCCATCATGCGGGAATATTGCTATAATATTCCATATACCATGGGAAAAGGAGATGGATTTTTATGAAGCTTTCCAAACGCATTTTTTCCGTACTGCTGGCTTTGGCGCTGACGCTCACGGTTTGCGCCCCCGGCCTTTCACAGCCGGCCCTGGCGGCAACAGCTGCTGTGGGGGAAATACAGGCCACTTTACGGTTGGATTACGCACAAAGGCGTACCGCCCTGCAAAACCACGCGGTGAAAGCCACACTGCTCCAGGGCAGCAGCCAGATCGGCGAGATACATCTATGGGATACGGATACCCAGTCGGTAGGCGCGTACCCGGCTTCGGTAGAGCTGAAAAATGCCGACGGCGGCGAGGACGCTTCCGGCTGGCCCCGGTACGTTACCCTTTCCATTGGGAACCTGCCCAAGGGGAATTATGTGCTGAAATTTTCAGGGCTGGGGTATAAGTCTTTTTCTTACAGCATCCCCCTGCAAAATTACTCCCAGCATCTCGTTTTGGGAACCGGCGACGCCACCTTTACGCTGGGCGATTTCAATGGCGACGGGCGCGTCAATGACGTGGACCGCGAACTACTCTCCCAGCGCCTGGGCTCTGGCGACCGCAGCCTGTACCCCACCTACGACCTGGACGGGGACGATGCAATCGGCCTGTCGGATTTGGTGTATGTGAACCGGAACATCCACGCTCAGGGCGACGCAGAAATAAAAGAAACGGCGCTGCTGGAGCCTCCCGTGAATATGCAGACCCTGCTGTCGGCAGGGGCCCACATTTCCAACGGGGTACTGGCTGATCTGTTCGTGGATAATGGCCGGGGTGTATCCCTGGGCGCGGCAGGGAGCACGCTTACCCTGCCCATCGATTTCGGCTCACAGCCCGTAGAAATGTCCCAGGTTGTCATAGAAGCCCCGGAAAGCGGCGGGCCCGAAAGCGGCAGCGCCCTTGTAGAGTACAGCGACGGCACAACGCAGGAAATCCCGTTTAGTACCGCTTTGCCTGCGGGGATATATGCCATTGCCCGGGAGGAAGGTACGCGTACTATTACCCTAGAGCTGGGCAAGCGGGTGCCCGTGAAAAAAATCACCATTTCGGTGGACAAGTCCGAGGACGGCTATGTGGTCGTGGAGACGATACAGTTTTTGAAAGACATCGTGCCGGAAAATCCCGTGGCCCCCAACCGCCAGGTTACCGGCCTGACCGCTACGGCCGGACATGAGAAAGTCACGCTGAAATGGCGGGAGCTGCCCAACATCACCGGCTACCGGGTGGATTTCTGGGCGGACGGACGGGAATCGGCCAAGAGGAACCTCCATGTCATGACACCTTATGCGGAGATTACGGGGCTGGATAATCTGCAAAAGTATTGGTTTACCGTCACCCCCACCGCCGAAGGGTGGGCTGGCGAAGCCTGCTCTCCGGTAGAGGCCACGCCCCAGCCCAGCCAGCGGCCAGATGCGCCGGACATGGTGCAGATCACGGAACTGGAAGGGGCTTTGGGGATATCCTGGAAACAGTCTAAATCCGCTACTTATTATGAGGTTTACTATAAAGAGAAGGGTTCCAATAACCCCTATCAGCAAGTGGGCGGCAGCTTGCGCAGCACCAGCACGCAGATTTCCAGCCTGAAAAACGGCACAGCCTACCAACTGTATGTGATTGCTGGCAATGACGCTGGAAAGAGCGGGGCATCTCGCATCGCCGAGGGCACGCCCAAAGCCGTGGTGTACGACCGTCCGGCAGGCCTGCCCACCTCCGGGCTCTTGAGCCGGGACAAAATCGCCAGCATCCGGCTGGGGAACCCCCGCAACTATGCGTCCGGCGAGTACAGCCAGGACAAACCCTTTACTCCCGAAAATATGATAGACAGCGACTACCGTACCCACTGGACCGCTGCCAACTGGTATGGCAACGAACACGTGATTACCACCTTCACAGAGCCGGTGGACCTGCAGGCGGTTTTGTGGTCGCCCCGGCTGGACGGCAACTATCCCCGGTTCCTGCGGGCTTACAGCGTGCAGGTATGGTATGAAGGGGAAAATCTGGAAGGCCCCGGACATCTGTTGGTGCCCGACCCGGAAAAAGGCGGCCAGGACAATAACGGCAACACCGACGGCGGCGACGTGCACACCTGGCCCAACATCCCCAACAAGAGCGCAATCCCCACGACAAAATTCGCCATACTGCCCTTTGGGCCCCAGCGGCAGGTGAAACAAATCAGCGTGGCTGTGGAGCAGGACGCTTATAACATCACCAGCTGCTCCCAGATTTCGTTTATGGAGTACGACCCGGCCCATTGCCTGCCCGATGAAATCAGTGCCCTCTTTGACAATGAACTGCGTACCCAGCTCCGCAGCACAGTGACTGCCCAGCAGATTGCCCAGCTGCGCACCCGGCTGAACAGCGACGAGCGCTTCTATTATCTGGACACCAACACGCTGAAGGACGAGCTCGATTTAGCCCAGGAGCTGCTTTCTGGGAAGAGCTCCGGCGTGGTAGTGGACGGCCTGCATAGCCGCAGTTCCAGTGTGGATAATCAGAAGTATAAGCAGTCGGGCAGTGAGCTCCAGCCTTTGGGCGTGGCGGCGAAAGCCGGGCAGGAAATCACGGTATATGCTACAGGCATCCCCAGCGGGGCGTCGGTGACGGTGTACGCGTCCCAGTTTAACGCCGAAGCTTCCACTTGGCTGGCTAAGGCCGGTACCTTGACGAATGGGCGCAATACGCTTACGGTGCCCAAGATTGGCAGCCAGAGCACCGAGCGCGGCGGCAGCCTCTACGTGACCTATGGGGGCGCCAATGCGGGGATGGTCAAGCTGCACGTGAGAAGGGCGACGGATATCCCCGTCCTGCAGCTGGATGACTGGCGCAGCATGAATGACTCGGCCAGGAAGCAGGCTATAAACGATTACGTGGCCGAGCTTAATAGTTATATTGGCAAGGCAGGCGTCACCGAGGCCAACAAGGCCACAAAGATCCTCAATGTCACCGAGATTTCCACGCCAACCATGCTGCTCTCCCTGCCTGCCCTGGCGGTAAAGAACAGTGCACCCTCTAGCAGCCTGGCAGACAACCTTTACGATTCCGTTCTGGCCTGGGAGGATGTTACCCAAATCTGCAACGCAACCCAGGGCATTGACGGCAACGATATGCAGACACGCCAGAACATCCGCTGTATGCAGATGTTCAGCGGAGCTTTCATGTACGCCGCCGGGAACCACATTGGTGTGGGGTACGCCTCCTGCGCGGGTCTGTGCGGGGGCAAGCCCATTTCAAAGCTTTCCTCTGGCGCTGCGGCTAACAATCTGTTTGGCTGGGGCATTGCCCATGAGATCGGCCACAACATGGACAAGCTAGGCAAGGCGGAGATCACCAATAACATCTATGCCCTCATGGTGCAAACCTACGATGGCCGGCAAGGGACATTGCCTTCGCGGCTGGAAAAGAGTGGCAAGTATGCAGCTATTTTCAATAAGGTGGCCCAGGGGCTGCCGGGAGCTTCCAACGATGTCTTTGTGCAGTTGGGGATGTATTGGCAGCTACACTTGGCTTATGATGAGCAGTCGCCGACGGAATTCTATAACAAATTCTTTAAAGCGTGGAAGGCGGGGACTTATTTTGCAGATGTGCCCTCCCCCACCTATGACGAGAAAGTAGCCCTCACCGCCTCTGGTGTGGCCGGGCGTAACCTTACGGAGTTCTTCACCCGCTGGGGCCTGGTGCTGGGCAATGCTGCCAAGCAAAAGCTTTCGGCCTACCAGGCAGAGCCTAGGGCCATCTGGTACCTGAACGACCAAAGCCGCCGCGACCGCTTAAACAACGCGGCAAGCCACACGAGCTCTTTCACGGCAACAGCGGCCAAAAAGACTGGCAGCGATACAGAGATTCAAATCACCATTACGCCGCCCAGTGCGCCTTACATACAGGGATATGAGATTTTGCGCGATGGCAAGCCGATCGCCTTTGTGCCCTATACCAGCGGCAATGCCGTGTATACCGATACCATTGGTTCAGGCAACCACTTGGCGTTTACCTACACGGTAAAGGCTTATAGTACTTTGGGTAATTTGATTGGCACGGCACAGGCCGGGCAGGTGCGGGTGGCATACGACAAAACTGTCCCTGCCTCCAGCTATACCATGACCCGCAGCGGTACTACTGTTACGTTCTCCCTCTCCAGCGA
Organism: uncultured Clostridia bacterium; assembly: GCA_947652665.1. Lineage (GTDB taxonomy): Bacteria > Bacillota > Clostridia > Oscillospirales > Acutalibacteraceae > Acutalibacter. Next base: position 18,471 of record CANTDZ010000013.1, on the reverse strand, counting down.
AACCAGTGTCTCCGGCGTGAAGATCAGCGGTACAAACCGCCCCACCAGCGGTGATTTTGTGGTGACGGTCACCCAGGCGGGTGGAAAGTCTGTGGAAGCCCGCCGGGGGAACTTCAGTACAAACAACCAGGCTGTGGACGACCGGAACAGCTATTTGACCTATCTTAACAAGCCGGGCACTGCCAGCACCGATACCCGCGTATGGACGTATGATGCTAAGTCCGTTACCATCACCGGGATACCGGCCAGTGTTCCCAGCAGCGACATCCAGTTGATAAGCTATGCGGGGGATGATGTTTCGTTCCTTACCGGCAATGACGGCTTTATGGGGCGGCTGGAAAGCGACTACCACTACGGCAGCGAGATGATTCCGGCAGGTACGCTGGTCATAGCCGGTACTTACCGCGGCGACCCCGTATTTAACACACTGCAAATAAAAGGCAAGTTCACTACCACCAAAACCTCTGTAGCCGCCGATGGCACCGAGCAGCTCCTTGTCTCGGAGGAGGTACGGCCCTTGGATGGCTATACGCTCCTGTTCGCCGAGATTCCCGAAGACAAGCAAGTCAGCGATATCAGCGACGGCCTGTTCCTCTTTGTGCCCAATGTACAGAAAGAGGCCGAGCTTCAGGATGCCACCCATTGTGATGGGGTGAACCTGCTGCCCAGCCAGGTCATGGTGGAGATGTACCGGAAAGATAACGCCAATGGGACAGGTGGCCAGCGGGTCACAGCCCAGACGCTTTGGATGGACAGCCCCGGCGGGGACACGCTGCCTGTCATCCGGCTGCAATAAGGGAGGAGATTTGAATGAAAAAAGCGAAAAGATGGATAGGGCTGCTTCTTGTTTGCGCCCTGCTTATGGGGATGCTGCCCATGCACGCGTCGGCGGCCGAGGTTTCGCTAACGTACCGGCAAACGGCCCAGGGGGACGTAGTCCTGGGGCTCAGCGGCCTGGAGGGCAGCAAAGCCCTCTATGGCGTGGCCCTGGAGGTCACGCTGGCCGGAACGTATCAGCCAGCGCAGATTTCCCTCTCCCCTGCCGACCCGCTGGCTTACAGCCCGGGACACAGCGTACAGGTCGCCACAAGCGGCGGCAAAACTACCGCCACGGTCTACTTGGTTTCCCACCTGGCCTTGAACAGCGGGGGCAGCCTTACGCTGGGGGCTCTCACCGCCAGCGGGATGGGCATCATACCGGAAAGCGCTAAAGTGCTTTTGCTGGATTCCGACGCCCTCACCGGGGGCTTGGACAGCAGCGCCATGGAGACAGTGCCAGTGGTGCAGTCGACTGGCAGCGAGGGCCCGGATCTTCCCTTTGGAGCCAGCTACACCATCACGGCCCCTCAAGCGCCCCACGGGACTTATCAGGTGCTTGCAGCGGCAAGGGAGAACCAGGTCGTGACGGTTTACGTCCAGCCTGACGTTGGGTATAAGCTTGCCACCCTCACCGTCACCGCCAAGGGCCAGCCTGTGGCCCTGCTGGATATGGGCGGCGGACAGTATACCTTCCGTATGCCCGGCGCGGACGTGGTCCTGGAAGCCGTCTTCGTAGCCTCCGGCATTTACCTGCCCTTTACAGACCTTCCCGAAGGCTACTGGGCAAACTCCTCTATCCAATACGTATACGAACACGGCATGATGAAGGGCACCGACGAGACCACCTTTGCCCCCGAAATGGCCACCGACCGCAGCATGATCGTGACCATCCTCCACCGCCTGGAGGGCTCGCCGGAGGAAGGCTCGAATGTCTTCGCCGACGTCCCGGCCGGCGCTTGGTATGAAGCACCGGTTGCTTGGGCGGCGGCAAACGAATTAGTGCAGGGTTACGGAGGCGGCCTCTTTGGTCCCACCGACGTGATCACCCGGGAACAGATGGTGACGATCCTGCACCGCTACGCGAAATTCAAAGGCTACGACGTTTCGGCCACCGCTGACCTCACCCAGTTCACCGACCTGCGCACCCTCTCCCCCTTCGCCGTGGAGCCCATGCGCTGGGCCGTGGGCTGCGGACTCATCAACGGTACAGGGGACAACCACCTCTCGGCCCAAGGCAGCGCCACCCGCGCCCAGGCCGCCGCGATCTTAGCCCGTTTCTGCCAGAACATCCATTAACGCATAAAAAATCGAGAGCCGCGCTTTCCAGCGTTGGCTCTCGATTTTTTTATAGCTTTTTCTTCAGGTTCAATTGCTTTTTATTTCCCTCATATCCCAGCGACCTGTAAAACGCATGGGCACCCGTCCGGCTTTCGCCAGAAACCAGCCGAACGCCATCCGCGCCCGCTGTCCCGGGCCCAAGCCTCTGCCGCCGTAAGCAGCTTACCGCCCAGGCCTCTCCGGCGATGGGCGCTGCTCACGGCAATACCCATGATGTTTTTCAGGTGGTCTGCATACAGCACGTCGTAATCATTGAGATGTACATACCCCACGACCTGCCCGTCCAGCTCTGCCACCAGGATTTTATCCTTCCCGCCTTTCAGCAGTGCTGTAAGCTTTTCGCGGGTCTTGTCCGCCGGGTAGTCGTAACCCATCTCGGCCTTGTTCAGCTCTGCTAGGCTTACGGCGTCTTCCGGCTTGGCATCCCGGATGATTACTTCTTGCATACGCGCTTGACCGTCGCTTCAATATTCTCCGCGCTCAGCCCAAACTGTTTCAGCAAATCAACTGCCGGGCCGGAATGGCCGAACACGTCGTTGACGCCAATTCGGGTGACGGGCGTGGGCAGTTCCTCGCTCAAGCAGGCACAAACCGCCTCGCCCAAGCCGCCAATCACGCTGTGCTCTTCTACGGTGACGATGCGCCCCGTCTCTTTCGCGGCCTTGAGGATCAGCTCCGTATCAAGAGGCTTAATGGTATGGATGTCAATGACCCGCGCGTCGATACCCGCCGCCTGCAGGGATTCAGCCGCCAAAAGTGCTTCCCGTACCATAAGGCCCGTGGCCACGATGGTAATGTCGTTGCCATCCCGCAGCGTGCGGCCCTTGCCCAGCTGGAAGGGCTCGGCGGCGTCCTGGGTACAGCTCTCTACGGCCAGGCGGCCCAGGCGCAGGTAGACGGGGCCCTTGAGCTCCGCTGCGGCCTTTACGGCCTCTATCATTTCGTAGTGGTCAGCGGGGTTCAGGACTGTCATGCCGGGGATTGTGCGCATCAGCGCAATATCTTCGCAGCACTGGTGGGTCGCGCCGTCCTCGCCCACCGAGATGCCCGCGTGGGAGCCGACGATTTTCACATTCAGATGGGGATAGCCCACGGAGTTGCGCACCTGCTCATAGGCGCGGCCTGCCGAGAACATGGCAAAGGACGCGGCAAAGGGGGTCTTGCCGCAGGTGGCCAGGCCGGCGGCTATGCCCACCATGTTGGCTTCGGCGATGCCGCAGTCAATGAAGCGCTCGGGGAACTTTTTCTTAAAGATGCCGGTCTTGGTGGCCTCGGCCAGATCCGCATCCAGCACCACAATGTTGGGGTCCTGCTCGGCCAGGGCGGTCACCGCCTCGCCAAAGCTTTCTCTAGTCGCCTTCTTCACCATTTCAGCCATTTTCCAGCACCTCCAGCCTCTCGCGCAATTCCTGCATCGCTTTTTCATATTCTTCTGCGTTGGGGGCCTTGCCGTGCCAGCCCGCCTGGTTCTCCATGAACGACACGCCTTTGCCCTTTACAGTCTTAGCAATGATGGCAAAGGGCTTTCCTTTACAGGCTTTGGCGGCATCCATGGCCTTTTCAATCTCGTCGAAATCATTGCCGTCTATGGTCATGACTTCAAAGCCAAAGGCCTCGAATTTCTTGTCAATAGGCTCGGGCCCGGCCACTTCGGCTATGGGGCCGTCGATCTGCAGGCCGTTAAAGTCTACGATCACGCACAGGTTGTCAAGGCTGCGGTGACCGGCGGCCATGGCGGCCTCCCACACCTGGCCCTCTTCGATCTCGCCGTCACCCAGCAGGGTGTAGACGCGGTACGGGGCCCGGTCCATTTTGCCGGCAATGGCCATGCCTACCGCCGCCGAAATGCCCTGGCCCAGGGAGCCGGTGCTCATGTCCACGCCGGGGGTGTCCTGCATATTGGGGTGGCCCTGGAGCATGGCGCCGATGTGGCGGAGGGTCTTCATCTCGCTGGGGTCAAAATAGCCGCGCTCGGCCAGGGCGCCGTACCAGCCCGGGGCGCAGTGGCCCTTGGAGAGCACGAAGCGGTCGCGGCCGGGGTTTTCAGGGTCTCCCGGGTCGATGTTCATTTCTTTGAAGTAAAGATACGTGAAAATTTCCGCAGAGGAAAGGGAGCCGCCCGGGTGACCGGACTTGGCGTTGAATACGCCCTCGATAATGTGCTGGCGTACCTTTTCCGCGGTGATCTGTAGCTCTTTGCGTTCCTGGACATTCATGGCTGCAAAACCGTCCTTTCGCTAAATGGGTCAATAGGTTTACAAAGCGTTCTCTCGTAAATTGTAGCGTATTTCGGCGAAAAATGCAATCGGGATTTTAACTATAACTTGTGCATACCCCCTCGAGTATGTTATACTGATTGTATTGTAAAGGAGGGTTTCCCTATGAAATATCCATGGCTTTATGAAGAATTGGCACAAAAACCCGGCGCTACCCAGGATTTCAAAGAGGAGTGGCAGTGGACGCGCTTCCAGATTGGCGGGAAGATGTTCGCCGCCATCTGCAAAAACGAAGGGGTGGACGAGCTCCTGACCGTGAAGCTGGAGCCTCAGGAGGGGCAGTTTTTGCGGGAGCAGTATGAAGACATCCTCCCGGGCTACTACATGAACAAAGAGCATTGGAACTCCATCCGGCTGGACGGCCAGGTGCCCGACGATTTGGTGCGGGAAATGGCGGAGAAATCGTACCGCCTGGTGCTTTCCGGGCTTTCCAAGAAAAAGCAGAAGGAGATTTTAGGCGAATAGCACGGGGCCGCATATTTGAATCCTGCCGGCGGCAAAATAAGGCTGAACCTACATTTTCTCAGCAGAAAGGAAGTTTTGCCATGAAACAGGATAAAAATGGCAGGATCGGGGGCCTCCCTGCCAACATCAACATCATGAACCCCGTGCCCAATAAAGACGCCCAGTCCATTACCAAGCTGGTGCGCAAGGACGGCAGGGTCTCCGGCTACGAGCTCTCCGACGGGCGGGTGCTCTCCAAGCGGGAAGGCGTGGCGCTGGCCAAGCAGGGCGGCATACGGGGCGTGGCCATTGCCAGCCGGAACGGAAACGAGTATCTGCGTTCTTTGCCTGACGGCGATGAGAGCAACAACCTAGGCGACCTGCCCAGCATGCCCCAAGGGTCGCAGTTTTTGAATTGAAGGAATAGAAGCCGCTGGGCTGTGAGGCCGGCGGCTTCTATTTACTTCTTCCCCTGGGGCTTGTAAGCTCCAAAGGCGTTCTTTATGAGTATCTTCATCAACTCGCTGTTCCCCTTGAAAAAGCTGATTTTGGTGGGAGTCTTCCCCGCCTTGGGGTAAGCTCGGGTAACAGGGATCTCGCAGGCCTTATAGCCCAGCTGGGTGGCCCGGACGGATAGGTAGGCCAATAGCTCGTAGGTCATGAAGATGTCGCGCAGGGGCTGCACCCGGGGGTCCCGAAGGTAGCGGGCGGAGTAGGCCCGATAAGCGTTGGTGGTGTCGGTGAAACGCTGGCGGGCGGTCAGGGAAATCACAGGGGCGTGGATAAGCTTCACCGACACCAGGCGGATGGGCGGCGTATTGATGGCCTTTCCCCCCTTGACGAACCGCGACCCCTGCACCAGGTCATAGCCTTCTTCTAGCTTGCCGATGAACTGGGGCACATCTTCAATACTGTCCTTATCGTTGCCGTCAATGGTGATGACGCCTTTATAGCCGCGCTCCAGTGCCCACCAGATACCCATGCGCAGCTGTGCTCCCTGCTTTCCCGCATCCTGCTTGGTGAGCACGGCATTTACCCCAAGGGGGCGCAAAAGCTTCTCCTGAATGCTGCCGTCGGTGGAGCCGCCGTCACAAAGGACAATATCGGCTACACCCGATATGCCGGCCGCCTGGGCGCGTTTGAGCTCGCGGATGATGCGCTCCCCTTCATTTATGATGGGGATGAGCACCACGTAATCCTGGGACTTCCCTTCGTACTCTTCGCACTGGAACCGGGGCACACCCGGCTTTTTTTCATAAATCATCCTAAACCCTCACAATGTGTAGTATATTGCCGTGCTTCAGCGCTTCGGGCTCGAACCCGTCGCCCTCCAATATCAGCCAGAGGGCCTGGTCCCAAATGCCGGTCTCGGCCACTTCGTAGGACTGGCCTTGCAGCTCGACCTGTGTTACGCCTTTTATGCATTGGCGGTTTTTGGGCGTGTCTTCGACCTGTATCATCATGGGGCCGTTCTTCACGATGTCTTCTGCTTTTACATAATCAAAGGCAGCGGTATAGAGCGCTTTGCAGTTCGTTTCCTGGATGCGCAGGGTACAGCAGCGGTCGGGATTGGCGGTCAGGGTGGCCTCGCCGTAGCCATTCACCACGTTAACAGGGATTTGCTCTTTCCCCGACGATCGGAGATAGTTGCTGTCGTAGTAGAGGGGTTCCACATCGGTGTCTTGATAATAGCGGGGGTCGACATAAGAGGTGCCGGTATTCTCGACCTTCACCATGGGCTGGAAAGCTAAAGCCGAAGCCAGGCCTGGGGATTTTTCGATGGCGTAGTCGACGTGTACATCCGCGATACCGTTTATGGATTCGTCGGTTTGAATCACCAGCTTTTTCGTGCTGGCGTCTACGTCCACGATTTGCACCTCTGGGGCCTGTGGCAGGGGAGCGTCTGCGCCGCGCTCCCAATAGAGCTCGTAGCCATTGGCGTAGACCGGGTGCCATCCTTCGTAAAGCTTGCGGTGGAAGTACCAGTCAGCGCGGGTCTCCCAGGTGGCCCAAGGGTCGCTTTCCAGAATTGTGGCGGTGTAGGTGAAACTGCCTTTTTCAAAAGCTTGCAGATATTCATCGCGCTGGCGGTCGCCCAGGGCATGGATGATATAGTCTGTGCCAGAAGGCTGGAATTTGCCCTCAACCACTTCCTGGGCCGAGGCGTACGTGGAGAAGAAGGATTCGCCTTGCAGAAATTCATGGGCGTCCAGAAGATCATCCTCGTGGTCTGTGACTACGCCGCCCATGGCCGGAATATAAGCGCCTTGGCTTTCGGCGGAGGCCCAGCCGATTGTTTCGTCCCAACCGACACTAATCACCCAGGCAAAACCCATCACCAGCACGGCGATATGCAGGGGGCGGGCTTTATTCTTAACGAAAGCGGTAAATTTCCCGGCAAGGCGCAGGCATTCAAACAAGAGGGTAATAAACAGGGCTGTCAGGGCGACTTCGTTGGAACTGCCATTGCTAATGAGCTTGTAAGCGTTCACGGCGGCAAAGCCGGTCATGTTGATAAAGGCCGGTATGCCCCACCGGCGAAGGGCTTCGGGCGCGGCCCCGTCCAGCAGGAGCTTTACTAGATAAGCTATGCATACCAAAGCCTGCACCATCATGGGAAAGGAAAAATCGACATCAAATAGATAATAGCTTTTGTCGGGAGTGTTGAAGTACCAGCCCTGATAACCTCCTGTGCCAAAAGTACTCTGTACCCACTGGCCCAAGTGGCCTAGCGTAAAAACCTCCCCCAACACCACGACTGCAATAGCCGACGCCGCTCCATAAACCAAACTGCCTAACAGTGCCTTATGGAATCGCTTGGTACGCCGCCATGCCACAAAAAATGTCATGACAGCCAAACATAGCCAGCAACAGATGCCATAGTCGTTGCTCCATAAGAAAGCAAAGCCGCCTAAAACTCCGGCGAGGCAGAGACGTACAAGGCCCTGATGCGGAGCCAGCTTAGGCCATTTTTGCAGAATTTTCCCTACCAGCCAGCCGCCAAGCCTGTAAAAGACACAGCACAAGGGCAGCACCATGCCCCGCAGAAAGCGCGCTGAGTTGCCCGAACTGGTTGCGTAGCAGAGGGCTTCCAGCACATCTTCGTGCCAGGCCAGGAAGTTGGTGAAAAAGGCAGGCTGTACTAAAATCATCAACAGGACAAAATTGCAGGCTGCCAGAACCAGCGGCCATTTCTTGACAATGGCCCGGCCCAGGACTATGCAGAGCAGGATCACGGCGCCAAAAGTCAGGAAGGAAAAAGCCATCAAACTGGAACGGTAGCTGCCGCCGAAAAGGAGGGTCATGATGGTGCCCGAATAGAGGTGGCCCAGGCCCAGGTAATCTTGAAAATCTTTGTAGGGGATCTGGCCGGAAAGCAGGCGGCGCACCGGGTTGTAATTTTGGAATGTGCCGTTGATGGGATGGAAATCCGCGTAGCGGCCGGCCTCCATGGCGTGCACCAGGCAGATGGCCGCTAGTAACACCACCTGGCTCCAGAGGAACCAAGTCTCGGGTTTACATTTTTTTAGCCGCGTGGGGAGCTTACCCATGGAAAATTCCCTCCACATAGGCCATAGCGCTCTCCAGGCTGGCCAGGCCTCCGGACTTATTCATCTCGATGGACACCCAGCCCGTATAGCCTTCGGACTCCAGCTGTTCCCGCAGCGCCTGGTGGAGGGGCCGGGGCTGGATGGGTGGCAGGCCGGGTTCGCTGACGTGTACGTGGTGGACGAGGCTTATCTTGCCCCGAAGCTGGTCGGGGGATTCGCCGTTTTCAATCATAGTGCCTACGTCCAGGTTGAGAAGAAAGCCGGGGGAATCCACTTGCTCGATAAGGGCAAGGGCTTCTTCGGTGGTGTTGATAAAGTTGGTGTTGTAGATGGGCGGGTTGGCTTCCAAAGCGAGGACGGTTCCTTTTGCATAGGCGTAGTCGCCCAGCTCCTTGAAGAAAGACAGGGCGGCGCTGGGGTCTGCCCCTTCGGGAAGGCTGCGGTTGCGGGGACAGCCAAAGACCAGGTTTTTACAACCGATGGCGGCAGCAAAATCGACAGCAGATTTTGTGTATGCCAGGAGGGCGCGCCGTTCTTCCTCATTGCCAAAAAGCTTTTCTGCCCGGCCGTACCAAATGGACTGCATGGAGGGAACCGTGAAGCCGTACTCCTTTTGCACTCCCTCCTGCCATGCACGGGCTTCTTCCAGATGGTTATAGGGCTCTTGCGGGAAAAGACTGGTGGGGGCGATCTCAAGCCCCGTAAAGCCATAGCGGCCCATAAGGGCGTAAGCCTCCCCGCTTTCTTCTATCGGCCACGCGATGTTGGAAACGGCCAGTTTCATATGCGCTCTCCCCTTCCGATTTTTGATACCAGTTTATCAAGTAATATATAAAAGCATATTTGTACAAAGCCGAAATACCACAGCACAAAGTTTAGGTTCGTGTGGATGAAAGAATGGGATTTCGCCAACACAAACCAGGATACGGCTGCTAGTGCGAATAAAACATAGAGGGAAGCGTCCCGGAGGGAGAGGCGGCTGTGATACCAGTCCACCGCAAATACGGCTAGAGGCAGGAGGCTCAACAGCGGGAACAGATTGCCGGGTATGCCGGTAAGAATCTCCGTGTCGAATTGCAGGTATAGGTGCAGGGTTTCCGGCACCGAAGCGTTGAACGAGGGCCAGTAGACAGGGTCGAACTGGTTCATGTCGCCCCCGGCGGTACGGCGCAGCACGTCCTGCTCGATAATCAGGCGGATGCCCGTGGTTAGGTTACCTTCGCCTTTTAGCTGCGCGTGAACCAGCAATGCGGCCACAAAGCCTGCTACGGCGCAGGCTCCCAGGAAAAAGGCGGACAGGAACAGCTGCTTCGCCCTCTTTTTATCCTTGCTGGCAAAGGCGCACACCAGGTCGGCCAGCGGGAAAGCCACCATCCCCGCCATGATGGTAGAAACGTACTCATATCCGCACAAACACTTCACGAACAGGCTCACAAAAGCCCCCGCATAACACAGGAGCCTGGCAGTCTTACTGTCCAATTTCCAGGCGCAGACGAGTCCCAACAGCATGGGCAAAAACCAGGTGAACTCCAGCCAATAGAGGTTGGCGGCAAAGTTAACCACCCAGGGCGAAAGCAGGAAGGTTATATAAAAGCATCCTGCCAGCAGCGTGTTGTATTTTTGCCGGAGCACCAACACAATCCCCATAAAGACTGCCGCTGCCGCCGCCGCAGACAGGGCGCGCAGGGACCGCGTATCGGTAAACAAACCTCCCAGAGCACGGAACACGTGCCCCTGCAGGCCAAACTGGCTTTTGTAAGGAGTGTAAACGCCCTCCTCCTCGATCGTCAATCCATAGCCGTCCATTTCAGCCGTGGTTTCTATGGCATTTGTCACCAGCTTCTCACTGCCGGCGTCAAATTTCGCCGAAATCACTTCGGGGCTGTCCAGATAGTACAAAATATAGTTGGACAACAGCAGAAGCCCCAACAGCAGGCACGCAAAGGCTTTGCGGACAACTGGCTTTCTCTCCTTTGGCAAAAACAATTCAGCCGCCACAAAACACCAGATGAGTGCCAGCAGGAAAAATATGCCAGCCTTCATGACACCGGAAAAGGTGCTTTCGCCATAGGCATATCCCAGCAGCAGATAGCCGGAGAGTGTCTCCGGGCCGATGTGGTTGCCCCACACAAAATAAAGGTGGGGATAAGTTTGGCAGTTTTCTGCCCGGATTTCCAGATAATAGAGCTTCCCGGCTTTTAGGTTCTTATGGAGGTACGTTTTGTACCACTGGTTTTCGTGTATCTTTTCTAAATCTTCCACAAGCTCGTCCACGAAGGCGCCCTTTTCGTCGGTGATAGTGAGCACAAGCTGTCCGCGATTGCCCTCCGGCTGGTTGGCCAGCACCACCTCAAAACCCCGAAAATGCTTATAGACTGGGGAAAAAGTCATGGTGTATGGGCCGTCTTTTAGGTCAAAGGTGCCCATATCGTCCCCGGGGGGCACAAGGCCGTACGACGTCTCATCGCAAAAATAGCCGTGGGTGAAAACGTCCAGCACGATAGGCAGCATCAAAAGAGCCATGAGCATTGTCATGGCTGCGAGGACCCCGTACTTTTTGACCGGATTAGCTTTGCGCTCCTGTGACATATTCTTTGATCTCCTTCAAAATAGTCGCTTTATCACAAATATAGCCGTCCTGTCCGCCGAACAGATGGGCGTAGCGGGTACGGTAATCGTAGTTGGCAGGGGGCGCAGACAGATGGTTTTCGAAGACGTCCCCGGTAAGGCTATGATAGATTTCCCCGGCGGACACGGGTCCGGTGGCAGGGTGCCACAGGAGCAGGCCATTTTGCAGAGCAGTCTGGATGTCCTCCCACAACCGGCGTAAGGGGTAAAATTGGTAGACGCTGCGGCTGTCTGTGAAATGGAGCGCTGTGAAGCCTTGGTTTTTAAGCTCTCCTGCCAAGACGGCTAACTGCTCCGCGTTAAGCGCTTTTCTCTTGCAGAAGCCGTTTTCAGGCGGCCCGTAGCTCTCCCCTACCCCTAGCTGGGCAACCTTTGCCTCGGTGAGCATGGACGGCACAGGGTTCATGAAATCGTAAATGAAATTCTTTTTCAGGTTCTTGCCAAACAGCCCCGGCAAGCGTACTATCAAGGCGTCGGGGGACTTCTCCTGTACCCACAGTTCCAACTGGCGACGGTTGTAGCCGTAGGGATGCAGCTTTTCGGCATCGATGGGCGAATCCTCGTCCACCCCGTTGGGCGCAGGGAAAACGTCTATTGTAGAAATGAGCACCAGCTTTTTCGGCGCAATGCACTCGATATTCCGCTGGGCCCCTTCCACTACTTCCCTGTCCTTTTCAGGCGCGTGGTTGGCCAGGAACTTGGCGGCAGGCAGCCCCGCGTACAGCAAAAGGTCGGGGGACGTGCCGTAAGCCTCTTCTATATTCTTTGAGTTGTAGGCCTTGTCGATCTTCCCGGAAGCATAAAGATTGCTCCCCACAAAGCCCGTGTACCCTACTAATGCCGTCATGAAAGCCTCCTTATTTCGTCAGCTTTTCGATGCTCTCAAAGCTGTAAGTCTTGCGCTTGTGTATCAGCTCCACCAGGAGCTGGAGGTATTTGATTACAATGGTCAGGATGGCGAACAGCCCGAAAAACGCCGCCGACAGGAACAATATCGTGGTCGTCCAGCCCTCCACGGGAGCGCCAGTGCAGTAGATAACAATGGAATAAACGCCCATAAAGAGCGCCACGGCCATCATCAGCACGGTCATGATGCCGGAAAAACGGTAGCCGGCATCGGTGAAAAGCAGGAGGGAATCCGCTGCCAGGCCCCGGCGGTATCCCTTTTCACGCTTGTCTACCGGCACGGCAGGAATCTGCTTGCAGGCATACTGGATGGTGTCGGTCTTGAGCCCGCATCCGGCGTAGATGGCTTTCCGGTAAGGAACGGTCTTGTTCATGCTCATCACGCGGTTGATGGCACGGCGGCTCAGGACGCGGAAGCTCTCGGTGGCCATGCGGCAGGGAGCGTCGGAAAACTTGTCAAACAGCCAATAGAACAGGCTGGAGGAGGCCTTCTGCTTCCGGTTGGGCGCGGCGCTGACGATGTCGTAGCCTTCCAGGGCACGGCGGTAGACCTTCATGATTTCAGCCGGTTCGTAATCCATCACTGTGGAGTCGAACTCGAACAGGAAGTCCCCAATGGCCAGGTCAGCCCCAGCGTTCATGGAGCGCTCCAGGCCGTGGAAATAACTCATGTTCAGTACCGAAATGCTGCTGCGGGCAGCTTTGCCGCTGGCCTTTTTGATAGCCTGCACGCTGCCATCGTCTGAGCTGTCATTGACGCAGACGATTTCGGAGTGGTCAAAGTTGTCCTCCAGCACCGCGATGAGCGTCTCTAAAAACGGGCCTATCCGGTCGGCGGAATTGTGGACGTACACAACGGCAGAAGCAAAATTTTTCTCTCTATTCTTCATCACTGAGCACCTCATCCAAATCATACACTGTATTGATCTTGCCGGAAAGCACGGCCACAAAGGTAGGCTTTGTGGAGTAGCTGCGCACCACCGTGGGCCGCGAATCGTCGATCTCCGAGCTCATCAGGATGGGCTTCATGGAGAACAGGGAGCCTTTATAATCAAAGGCGTAGTCGTCTTTCAAGTATTTGCGCGCCAGGCTCGCCATGTAGGGGAAGGCTGTCTGGGGTTTGGCGGGGCAGTCGTTGCAGTTGCCCAGGCGCCGGGGAGAGCAGTGGCCGCCGCTCTTCTCCTGGCAGGGAAAAGTGGGGACGGCGTCATAGCTGGTCGTGTGGGGCGTAAAGGTCACGGAGGTCAGGGAATGGTCGCCGGTTTTGCCGAAGGGCATGATGGAGAAGAAGGGGCCGTCCATGACCGTGAAGCCGTACTGGCGCAGCTTATCGTTTACGTTGCAGAGGATAATCTCGCACAGCTCGTACTTTATCTTAAATTTTTCGAAGCCCACCATATCCAAAATCTGGTTGGCGCCCGCATACGTAGCGTTGAGGAGGAAGCCCGTCTCGTAGGGCTTGTCCGCCGTGAACACGCGGTAGCAGTCGGCGTGGCGCTCGATAGACTGGATGTCGGCATTGTATAAAATCTCCACGTTGGGGAGGTCTTTTAATTTTTCCAGGTAATAGTCGCACAGAATCCTAGCATCATAGGTGTACTCCCGGGTGAGGAACGCGCCGTCGCACATCCCCTTTTTGAAGAAGCGCTCGGGGTGGAGCTCCTCGCAGGGGATTCCCGCCATGCGGCAAAAATTCTTGAACTGCGCGCCGTCTGACCAGGAAAACTGCCGGGAGGTGGCGTAGACCTTCTCGAACTCCCGGTTAATGGCAAAGCCAAAGTCTTCGTTGAAACGCTGGAAGTATCCGGCAGACTTCAAGGCCGTGGAAAGCGACCGCGGGTAATGGTAGCCCTGGTGCACCCGGGCCTGGTTGATATAGGTGGCGCGCCCAAAGGGACGGCTGTCGCACTCCAGCACGGTGACGCTTTGGCCCCGCTGCCCACAGAACAGCGCCGAGTACAGCCCATAAAGCCCCGCGCCAATGATAAGCTTATCCCGTTTTTCCACGCAAAAACCTCCTAATCGTCCCATATTAAAGTATGATACCATATCAATGCCAGAATTGCAAGATTTTCTCAAAAGCATGTTGACTTTCTCCCCTCTCACGACTATAATACCCGAAGAGCCTGCGGCCTACTTTCAAACTATAACTTTCGGGCCGCAAAAGGAGGGCTTTTTTATGGAAAAACTTAGGATCGGCATTATTGGCACCGGCGGCATTTCCAACTCCCACGTACGGGCCTATAAGCAGATGGACGACGTGGAAATCGTGGCGGGTGCGGACATCATCCCCGGCAAGGCCCGGGAGGCTTTGGACCGCTGGGAGTTCCCCGAGGCCCAGGCCTTTGAGAGCGCCCAGGAGATGCTGGACAAGGTGCAGCTGGACGCGGTAAGCGTATGCACCTACAACTCTACCCACGCCGAGTGCGCCATTGCTGCACTGAAAGCAGGCTGCCATGTGCTGTTGGAGAAGCCCATGACGGTCACCCTGGAAGACGCTTTAGAGCTGCGCCGGGTGGAAAAGGAGACTGGGAAGATCCTCACCATCGGCTTCCAGCCCCGGTATGACGAGCGGATGCAGAAGATCAAAGAAGTCGTGCAGAGCGGCAAGCTGGGCCAGGTCTACTATGTGCAGACGGGCGGCGGCCGCCGCAGGGGCATCCCCGGCCGTACCTTTATCGAGAAGCGCTATGCCGGCGTGGGCGCGCTGGCCGATATCGGCTGCTATTCGCTGGATATGTGCCTTAACGCCCTGGGTTACCCAAAGCCCCTTACCGTCTCGGCAGTCAGCTACGACTTCTTCGGCAAGAACCCCAAGTACACCCCGCCCGAGGACGCCGCCCGCTTCTCCGTGGACGACTTCTGCGGCGCGTTCATCCGTCTGGAAGGCGGCATCACCCTGGACTTCCGGATGTCTTGGGCCATGCATATGGACACTACCGGCAACACCCTGTTCCTGGGCACCGACGCCGGCCTGAAGGTCGAGCCTGCCAACCCCGAATCCCTGTGGGGCGGCGCTTGGGACGGCAGCTGCGGCCCCGTCACCCTGTTCCATGACGAGTTTGGCCAGCCCACCCATACACCCATTCCCTTGCCGGCCCCCAAGGAGGACAAAAAGGATTGCTTCTACAAGAAGTGCCGCGCTTTTGTGGACGCCGTAGAGCAGGGCCTCCCCGCCCCCATCCCCACCAGCCAGATCATCTACAACCAGGCGATCATCGATGGCATCATCCGCTCCAGCGCGTGCGGCCATGAGGTGGAAGTCCACATAGACGAAATCTAAAACATAATTCGAAACGCCCACCATTCCCGAAAAGGTCTGGTGGGCGTTTTTATTTTGAGTTATCGGCCTTTTAGCGCCTCGGACATAGCCGCAAACATTTTCGCGGCGTCCAGAGGCTTTGCCACGTGGGCGTTCATGCCGGCCTCTACGGCTTTCTCCTGGTCTTCCTTGAACGCGTTTGCCGTCAGGGCCAGGATGGGGATGGAAGCTTTCTTCTCGTCCGTAAAGGCCCGGATGGCGCGGGTTGTTTTGTAGCCGTCCATGTTGGGCATCTGAATATCCATGAGGATCAGGTCATAATAGCCCGGCCCGGCTTTTTGGAGCATATCCACGCATTCCACGCCGTCCCGGGCACGGTCGACCAGGCAGCCCTTGGCCGTGAGCAGCCGGGTACAGATGAGGGCGTTAATGTCGATGTCCTCCGCCAGCAGGACGCGCCGGCCTTGCAGGACCCGCTCGTCTTCCGCAAGATCTGCCTTCGGGGACGGCGCCTCGCCCAGCCGGTGCGGTATGCGTACCGTAACACGCGTTCCCTTGCCTTGCTGGCTTTCAATATCGATCGTGCCGCCCATGAGCTCAACCAGGTTCTTTACAATGGCCAGGCCTAAGCCCGTCCCCTGTATGCCGCTAGCCGTAGAGGTGCGCTCGCGGGTAAAGGAATCGTAAACCTGGGACAGGAATTCTTCGGACATACCGATGCCGTTGTCGACAATGACAGTCTCGATAAAACACCTGTCCGGCGCATCTCCAGGCAGTTCTTTGGCTGAAACGTGGATCTGTCCGCCTTTAGGCGTATATTTTATAGCATTGCTTACGATATTTAGGAATATTTGCGAATAATGGGAAGTATCCACAAACATATACGGATGCTTTATATCTGTATTCAACTTATAAGAAAGCTGCTTATCTTTCAGATCGCTGTCAAAAATAGTGCCAATCTTTTGGAACGTCTCGTTCACATCCACCAGTTCCTCGTCAATGAGCACCTGGTGGTTCTCGATTTTGGAAAGCTCCAAAATATTATCGATAATATCCAGCAGCTGCTTGGAAGATACCTCGATATTCTTCAGATAGCCACGCTGGGCTTCGCAATCGCCGCTCTTTAGCGCTAAATCCGTGAACCCCATGATGGCATTCATAGGCGTGCGCAGGTCGTGGGACATATTGAACAGGAACTCCGATTTCGCCTCATTGGCCGCCTCGGCCTTTTCTACCGCGCCTTCCAAGGGATCGATGACCGTGCGGTTCATGATGTTCGACACCGTGTAGACCAGCAGCGCGGAAACCAGGAACAGCCCGGCCAAAAGCCAGAGCTCGCTTACCAGCACAGATTTATAAAAATCAAACAGCAATGTCGTCCACACCAGGTAATTCCCCTGCACCAGCACAGAGTATCCGCAGGCTATCCCGTGCTCTGTCTGCAGGTAAAATGCCCCGGACGATTGCAGCTGGCTTTCATTTAGGCCCAGCTCTTGGATGTGCTTATCCAAATCACCCTCCACCGTGGAGCCAACAACGACCCCGCTTTCCTGGTCGATGGCGTACAGGCTATAGCCCATCTTCGTGCGCAATAGGGAAAATATGTAGGAAAGCTCGTTCTTCTCCGTGGCCCGCAGGACATTGTCCGGGGCCATGCCCACCTGCAGGATAAAGCTTCCGTCTTCGCTCCACAAAGCCGAATACTGCATAAGCTTTTCTTCTGCTGTGTTGGGGGTAATGTCCTGGACCAGCTCCAAAGCCTTGTCTGTCAGCAGGGGCTTGAAGAACCCCATCTGCTCACCGGAATCGAAAGAGAGCCCGAAATACTCCGGGTGCGTGCCGGCTACGATTACGCCGTCTGTATTGAAGATATGGATTTCATCCACTTCCACGCCTGCCGCGATTTTTTTCAGCTCGTCTACGTCGTCCCGGGCTGCCGGGTTGTATTCCAATATGTATGCCGCCGTCCGGGCGCTGTTGAGGCACCGGGCATTGTACTCGGCCTGGACTTGCTCCAGCTCTTTGGAATTTTCCTCCAGCAGCTGCCCAACCTGGTCGAATATCCGGCGGGCATTGTCCAGTCCGGCCTGCTGCTGCCCCGCCACCTGGATAAGTGTGGAAAGAAGGAATATGACCGTCACCAAAATAAAGGTGATCTTTTTCATATCTTTTACAACAATGCTTTTTATGGTCGGCACAGAATGTTCCTTCTTTCCAGATTAAAAAATCCCGGTTTTAGGTACGGTACAGAATGCCCACCATGTTGGGCCCTGTGTTGATGCCTATGATGCATCCCACCTCATATTCAGCCAGAGGCGGACGTTCCAAGGCCTTTGTGCAGGCTTTTTTCAGCTTCGCGTAAGCCTTCATGTTGTTGCCGTGCACCAGCGTGTAATTGGTGTTGGGGCGGCGCTCCTGCATACAACGGTCCACGAGCATGGCGATGGCTTTGTCCTCTCCCCTTGCCTTAGAGAGGATTTTCGCTTCGCCGTCCTCAAAGGTAATCAGCGGCTTGAGTCCCAGCGCGTCGCCAACGAAAGCGGCGGCGGGAGAGATGCGCCCGGATTTCTTGACACACTTTAAATCCAGCGGGATGAACATGGGGCGCGCGTGTTTTAAGTAATCGTTGATGTGGGCAATAATCTCCTCTACAGAAGCCCCCTTTTGGGCCAGCTGGGCACCCTCGACCACAGCGGTACCGTAGGACATACTGTAGGTTTTAGAATCAATGATATGGATTTGGAAAGCGTCCTGGGCCTCAGGATGCTCCTCAAAGAACATATCCCTGGAAAGCACCGCCGCCTGATACGTGCCGGAGCCCTTGGAATTCAGGGTAACGTGTACCTGGTGAGTGAAGCCGGCCTTCCAGGTCTCCTCATAGAGCTCCAAATAGGCCGTAGTCGTCACCTGAGCCGATGTGGGAAGCTTAGGTGCTGTTTCCAGTATCTTGTAAAACTCACTGGGCGTGATGTCGACTCCGTCCCGGTACTCTTTGTCCTCGGTGAGGATGGTCAGGGGCAGGACGCTGATTCCCAGCTCCTTGCAAAATTTAGAGGGGATATCGGCGGTTGAATCCGTAGAGATCTTTATTCTATCCATAAGGTCCATCCTTTCAAAAAACTATACATATCTTAGTATAGCGATAAATAGGAAAAAAATCAAGCCCCTGCCGGGCTTTTTTCCAGCAGGGGCTGTAGGAGTACAATACATATTGGACAAAGAAGAAAGAAAAAGGTAGAAGGATGAA